>JBBQYG010000048.1:0-25462 GCA_038208905.1 Candidatus Sumerlaeia bacterium
AGCCCCAATTCCAGATCACCTTTTCCGACGCCCCGCCCATCCACGCCCGCCGCCTCGTACTCGCCACCGGCGGGCTTGCCCTGCCGAAGTCCGGCAGCGATGGCTCCGGTCTCCAGTGGATGCGCGCCCTTGGCCACGCCATTGTCCCGACGACCCCTGCGCTGGCGCCGCTGGTGCTGGACGAGGGTGCCGTTGGATCGCCCCGCCTGACGGAATTGGCGGGGATGACGCTCGATATTCGCCTCGCGCTCGGCGATCCCGCCGGGCGGCGCCTCGCGGAATTCACGGGCTCCACCGTTCTTACACACTTTGGCATGAGTGGCCCCGCGCCGATGAACTTGTCGCGCCACGTGGCCCGCTACCTTCAGGATAACCGCCACCCGCCCTTGGCGACTCTGGGGCATCCAGACTTCCCTACGCCGGAATCCGCCGACACGTGGCTCCGGGCACAGATCGCCTCCAATCCGAAGCGACAGGCCAACACGGCGCTAGAGGCGCTGTTTCCCGAGCGCCTGGCCCGGATCATCGCCGGGGACGACGTGCGCTTAACGGACTTATCGAGGGAGCGCCGCCTCGCCCTCTCCCGCCGGATCGCCGCCCTGCCCATCCCCGTGACCGGCGACCGGGGCTATTCCTTCGCAGAGACCACCGCCGGGGGGGTGGACCTCCGCGAGGTGGATGCCCGGACGATGGCCAGCCGGGTGGTGCCGGGGCTGCACCTGTGTGGAGAGATGCTGGACGTCGACGGGCGCATCGGGGGCTTCAACTTTCAGTGGGCATGGGCCAGCGGCTATCTGGCGGGGCGAGGGGCGGCTCGGGCGATCACGGAAGACAAGTAACATCAATACTCTACGAAGCTCCTCGGGGACTAGACTGGTGGCGGCCAAGTCGCAGTCCCGGGTTTTTTCGCTTGCGATCCGTTCCACTGCGGACGTTCCCTCTCGGGCCGCCGGAAAGTCCCCCATGGGACCGATCCGGCCATCCCTCACGCAGCCCGACAGAGTTCCTGGTGCCCCGAGGCTCTGCATTTAGCAAACTTGGGTCGGAACTCATCGTGTGACGGCTGCGGCGGAAAAACCAACGCGGAGGAAACCGCCAGTATGTCTAGCGTTACAATGAAGCAGTTGCTGGAAGCGGGCGTCCACTTCGGCCATCAAAGCCGTCGCTGGAATCCCAAGATGAAGCCCTACATCTATACCGATCGCAACGGTATCTACATCATCGACCTCAAGAAGACCCTGCGCCTCCTGCGCGACGCGACCAAGTACGTGCGCGACCAGGCGTTCGAGGGGAAGAAGGTCCTCTTCGTCGGCACGAAGAAGCAGGCCAAGGACATCATCATGGAGTCGGCCAACGCCGCGGGGATGTTCTACATCAACAACCGCTGGCTCGGCGGCCTTCTGACGAACTTCCAGACGATCCAGAAGTCGGTGCAGCGCCTCATCGAACTCGACAAGAAGTTCGAGGACGGCACCATCGAGAACTACAGCAAGAAGGAACAGTCGATGCTCTCCAAGGAGCGTCAGTCGCACGAGAAGAATCTGGGCGGGATCAAGCGCATGAAGCGCCTTCCCGACATCATCTTCATCGTGGACCCCTCCAAGGAATACATCGCGGTCAAGGAAGCCAAGAAGCTCGGCATCCCCGTGGTGGCCGTGGTTGACACCAACTGCGACCCGGACCCGATCGACTTCGTGATTCCCGCCAACGACGACGCGATCCGCTCGATCAAGCTGATGGTCTCCCAGATCAGCGAAGCGTGCATCGAAGGCAATCAGGCCCGCGAGGGCGTTGGCGCCCAGGACGAAATGCACGAGTCCATGCTTGGCGTTCCCATGAGCGCCGAGGAACTCGAGAAGCACTTCGACGTCTATGGCGGCAACACCGCCCCTGTCGCCGCGGCAGCCGATGAGGCTCAGGCCGGCCAGCAGCTGTAACGACTAATCCGGCCCTCCCCTGCGGGGGAGGGCCGGCATCAACTTACAAAAGGCGCAACGCATTCAATGGCTGCTAACATCTCGGCATCGTTGGTGAAGGACCTGCGTGAGAAGACTGGCGCGGGTATGATGGAGTGCAAGAAGGCGCTGACGGAGTCCAACGGCGACCTCGAGGGCGCCGTGAAGATTCTCCGCGAGAGTGGCGCCGCCAAGGCCGCCAAGCGCGAAGCCCGCACCGCCGCGGAAGGCCTGGTTGATATCGCGATCTCCACCGACTCCAAGAGCGGCGCCATCGCCGAGCTCAACAGCGAGACGGACTTCGTTGCGCGCAACGAGGAGTTCCAGAAAGTCTCCAAGGCGCTTGCCGCCACGGCCCTCAAGGGCAAGACCACCAGCGCCGGGGCCCTTGGCCCGCTGACGCTGGAAGGCCACGACAAGGCGTGCAGCGAGGTTGTGGTGGACCTGCTCGCCAAGATCGGCGAGAAGATCACCCTGAGCCGCGCGGACTTCCTGGAGGGCGACCTGGTGGTCGGCTACATCCACCCCCCCGGCAAGATCGGCGTGCTCATTTCCGTCAAGCTGGACGGCGCCAACGGGAGCGACGAGTTGGTGGAGACCCTGCGCGGCATCGCGATGCACATCGCGGCGACGGGTCCCCGCTTTCTGGACGGCTCTCAGGTGGACAAGGTGACGCTCGACGCGGAGGCGGATATCTACGCGAACATCGCCCGCAAGGAAGGCAAGCCCGAGAACATCATCCCGCGCATCGTCGATGGCAAGATCAAGTCCTTCTACAAGGACAACTGCCTCGTCGACCAGCTATATGTGAAGGGCGACAAGGAGACCGTTGGCGCCGTCCTGGAGAAGGCCGCAAAGGCCGCGGGCGGCAAGGCCTCCATCACGCGCTTCGTTCGCTACAAGGTCGGCGAGACTGCCGTCGCCGCCGCCGGGGAAGAGTAACCAGCACGCCGTAGGAAATACCCAACGCCGAGTAGGCCGCGAGCCACCATGAGCGATCAAGGTTCCGAAGCGCGAGGCACACAGGCCCCCCCCAAGTACCGGCGGGTGATCCTGAAATTGAGCGGCGAAATGATGAAGGGACGCGAGGCGTTTGGTCTCGACCGCGCCTCCGTCCTCTTCATGTCCGCCGAGATCAAGTCCGTCTATGACCTCGGCGTGGAGGTCGGCGTCGTGATCGGCGGCGGCAATATCTTCCGCGGCAGCAGCGAGGCAGCGGCCCACATGAAGCGCGCCGTGGCCGACCAGGTGGGAATGCTGGCAACCATCATCAACGCCCTCATGCTGCAGGACGCGCTGGAGCAGATGGGCGTCCCCACGCGGGTCATGACCGCCCTCCCGATCCAGTCCGTGGCCGAGGCATATATACGCCGCCGCGCCATGCGCCACATGGAAAAGGGCCGTGTCGTCATCTTTGGCGGCGGCACCGGCAGCCCCTTCTTCACAACGGATTCGGCGGCGGCCCTCCGCGCGGCGGAGACCGAGGCCGACGCCCTCCTCAAGGGGACCAAGGTGGACGGTGTCTATACCGCCGATCCCCGCAAGGACCCGCAGGCCAAGCTTCTCAAGAAGTGCAGCTATCAGCGCGCCATCGTTGAAGACCTCAAGGTGATGGACACCGCGGCGATCTCGCTCTGTCAGGAGAGCGCGATGCCCCTCATCGTGTACAACCTCTCGGTACCCGGCAACACCCGCCGCGTCGTCTGCGGCGATGGAACGGGCACAATCCTAAGCGGAGACGAATGACATGGCAGAAACCAAGGAACTCTTCGACTCGTCGGAGCATAAGATGGCCCAGTCCATCGAGTCGCTCGACCACCACTTCAACACGCTGCGGACCGGTCGCGCGTCGTCGGCCCTGCTCGACGACATCCGCGTGGACGCCTATGGGGTAATGACGCCGCTGCAGCAGATGGCAACGGTCTCCACCCCCGATGCGCGCACCATCGCGATCTCGCCCTGGGACAAGAACCAACTCGTCGCCATCGAGAAGGCCCTTCAGGTCGCCAACCTCGGCATGAACCCCCACAGCGACGGCAAGCTGATCCGCCTCTCGATCCCCCCCCTGACCGAGGACCGCCGCAAGGACCTCGCGAAGAAGGCCCACGCCATGGCCGAGGAATCCCGCGTCGCCATCCGCAACGTCCGCAAGCACGCCAAGGAAGTCATCGAGAAGATGAAGAAGGACAAGAAGCTGACCGAGGACCTGGCCCACGACGAGGTGGAAAAGCTCCAGAAGCTCACCGACAAGTGGATCGCCAAGGTGGACGATTCGATGAAGAAGAAGGAGAAGGAGATCATGGAGGTTTGATCAGCCACCCTCGCCCGCTCTCTTCAGAACAAGGCCGATGAGACTATCCGACAGGTGCAGGCCGTGCTTCCGAAGATTGTATAGCGAATCCTCCAGATCTTCCAGTCTTCCCTGAAAATGAGCCTCCAAGAGTAGCCAAACGGTACCCGAAAAGCGAATCGACGACGAGCGGGCCCGCGCACGGGCCCGCTCGTCTTCGGATAGGGCCATCGAATCCTGAAGTTAGGTGGCCGCAACGATGACTGACGCCTCACCTTTTTCAATCTTTGTGCTCATCAACGGGTAGGTCGATCCGACTTCTGCCTCGACGTGAGGGGTGACCACCACTTCTGGATAGACTTGGAAAAGGAGATCCAGAATCCCCGCTTTCTCCAAGGCGATCATGCAGGAGCTATCCGGAATGGCCTTCGTCGAGGAAGACGAAACTCCTCTTCAAAGCTCTCGGTGGTGATATTGGTGAAAGTCACCCCCCGCTTTCCCAACTCATCGAGAAACTGACCACGCGCAATCCCAAGTATCTCGGCTGCCTTGCCCTGAGATACATGGGCGCCGCGTCAGAGCCCGATCACGAGCTCGAGACGAGCCTCCTCGACGGAGACATCCTCCGGAAGCTCAAAGACCAGCGTTGCCATGTTGAAGACCCCCGAATGATCTAGATGGGCGCGGGGCGCCTCTGCATCGAGAAACCCACGGGCACTTGGCTCGCAGCAACCGGAAACCACGATCAGGGATTCAGCCCGTGGAGGCTCTTTGGCACGAAGATGCCGTCCTTGCGGATCAGCTTGCCGTCGAAGTGGATCTCGCCGCCGCCGTAGTCCTTGCGCTGGATGCAGACCATGTCCCAGTGGATCGCGGAGCGGTTGCCGTTGTCGGCCTTGTCCTCATAGGCGGCGCCCATGGCCATGTGAAAGCTGCCGCTGATCTTCTCGTCGAAGAGGATGTCGCGCATCGGGTGGAGGATGTGGGGATTGTAGGCAATGGAGTACTCGCCCACATAGCGGGCGCCCTCGTCCTGGTCCAGGATCGCGTTCAGTTTCTTCGTCTGCGCCGCGTCGGCGGCAACGGCGTCCACGATCTGGCCCTTCTTGAAGGTCAGCTTGATCGCGTCGAAGGGAATGCCGTCATACACGGTGGCCGCGTTGAACTGCACGGTGCCGTTGATGCTGTCGCGCACGGGCGCGGTGAAGCACTCTCCGTCGGGAATATTGCATTCGCCGGTGCAGGGCTCCACGCCGATGTTCTTGATCGAGAAGCTCAGGTCGGTGCCTGGGCCCACGATGTGGACGCGGTCGGTCTTCTCCATCAGAGCCTGGAGCGGCTTGGTCGCCTTGGCCATCTTGGGATAGTCGGTGCAGCAGACACGGTAGTAGAACTCGGCGAACTTCTCGCGCGGCTGCATGGCGAGCTGGGCCATCGAGGAGGTGGGATAGCGCAGCACGCACCACCGCGTGTCGCGGACGCGCTTTTCACGCACCGGGTGGCCGAGGATGCGGTTGTAGAGTTCCATCTGCTTGCGGGGAACGTCGGAGGACTCGAAGATGTTCCGGCTGCCGCGCACGGCGATATAGCAGTCGGAGTTCTCGATCTGGGCCATCTCGATGCGGAGGCGGCGCTCCAGCATGTCCTCCTTCGCGCCGTGGAGGAACTTGCGCTCGATCTCCGGGTCCGTATAGACAAAGTAGGGCGAGGCCCCCACGCGCATCGTTTCCTCGACGATGGCCTCGGCCAAGCCCAGCGTGTCGTCCCCGATCGCGTGGATGAAGACCAGCTCGCCCTTTTTTGCCTTGGTGGAGTGACGGATGAGGATGCGTGCTAGTTCGCGGTCGCGCGGGTCGATGAAGGGCATGGTGGCCTCCGGTGCAATGGTTGTGGGGCGATTGGCCTATGGGGAGAGGCGGGGGGCAAAGAAGATTCTCTTTCCTTCGGCGGGCGCATTGGGCATCAATCGCCGCAGGTCACGGGAGAATCGCGTGGGACGCAAGATCGGCCATAGCGGCAGTCAGCCGCGGAACAAGAAGAAGGCGAAGCTTCGTTCCCTCCTCGGGGGGAGCGAGTGGGGCGTCTATGAGCCGCCCAACAAGGACTCGCTCAAGATCGCCCGAATCTACGTCAACTATGGAATCGAGTCCGGCGTGTCGCTCGATGGCGAGCTGATACGCCTTTCCAACCGCCGCCACCTGCCCGTGGTGGCCGGCGACCTTGTCTATACAGACGGGCGCACGGTCGAGGGCATCCTCCCGCGCGGCAAGGTCCTCGTCCGCTATGCCGACGAGGGCGGCGTCCGCATGATCGCCTCGCATTTGGATCAGGTGGGGGTCGTGATCAGCGCCTCCACGCCGCCGTTTCACGAGGGCTTCGTGGATCGCTACCTCGTCTATTGCCGCATCGTGGACCTGCCGCTCTTCATCGTGGCCAACAAGATGGACGAGCCAGAGCCCGACTTTCTGGAGCGCGTGGAGCCCTTTGTGGCCGCCGGCGTCGATGTCTATCCAACTTCCGCCACCACCGAGGAAGGGCTCAAGGCCCTCTCCAAGCGCCTGTCGCGCGGCATCACGCTGCTCTCTGGGTTCTCCGGCGTTGGCAAGTCCACGCTCATCAACTCGATCCTCGGCGAGGAGATTCCCACCCAGGAAGTCAGCCCCTCCACCAAGCGCGGACGCCACACCACCACCGCCGCGGAGGCCTATGAGCTGGGCGACACCCTGCTGATCGATTCCCCGGGCATCAAGAAATTCGGCTTCATCGGCATTTCCGCGGCGCAGATCCTGCGCGGATTTCCAGAGCTGGCTCCCTACGCCGACAAGTGCCGCTTCGAGGACTGCCGCCACGTGGACGAAAAGGGCTGCGCCGTGGTCGAGGCCGTGGACGAGGGGTTGGTGGACGAACGCCGCTACATCTCCTACGTGGAGCTGCTGGAGAGCAACGTGGAGTAAGCGGGATCAGGTATCGGCGAAGGCCGCCTCGCGCACCTGCTCCACCAGCGGCGCCACATGGCGCGCGCGCCCGTGGAGGCGGTTGACCGCGTTGTGGGCCGCGATCTTGTAGGCCTCCGCCAACGTCGGGTAGTTGAAAACCGTTTCCAGGAAGTAGTCCACTCCCCCGCCGAAGTGCATGACGGCCTGGCCGATGTGAAGGATCTCCGTGGCGCCTTCGCCGATGCAGTGAACGCCCAGCAGGCGATTGTCGCTTGTTGCGAAGATCAGCTTCATCGCGCCCGTCCGGTCGCCCAGTATCTTGCCGCGCGCCGTGTCGCGCCATAGCGCCGTTCCGATGAAGTAGCCCTCGTTCTCCTCCTTCAGCTTCTCCTCGGTTTTGCCCACCATGCTGATCTCGGGAATGGTGTAGATGCCATAGGGGATGGACTCCTCGTTGGTGGTGAAGGGGAGCCCCAGCGCGTCGGCGGCGGCGACGCGGCCCTGTTCCGCGGAGGTGGAGGCGAGGCTGGGGAATCCGATCACGTCGCCCGCCGCATAGATCGACGGGATGCTGGTACGGTACTTCTCGTCCACGATCACATAGCCGCGCTTGTCCATGACAACACCGACCTCGACGAGCCCGAGTTCAGCGGTGGCCGGCGTTCTTCCCATCGCGAAAAGGCAGGCATCGGCAGAGATCGTCTCGCCGCCGTCCAGCTCCACATTTACGCGTCCCGTCGCTCCCTTGGCGGTTTCCAGAACGTCGATCTTCTTGTAGTTCTGGCCGAAGATGAGTCGGCACCCGCTCTTGCGGAGCGAGTCGTAGAGGATTTCCGCAATGTCGGAATCGATGAAGCCCATCGGAACCGGACGCGGATCCACCAGGATCGTTGGCACGTCGAGCGCGGCGAACATGGTGCAGTACTCGATGCCGATGACGCCCGCGCCCAGGACGATCATGCTGTCGGGGAGTGGGCGGAGTTCGTTGTCGCGCCCAAAGACGCGGTCGCTATCGAAGAGGTTGTCGTCGTCGAACGCGAGGTCGGAGGGGCGCCGCGTTTTCGTGCCCACGGCGATCAGGATGCGGTTGGCCTTGTAGGTGAATTCCTGCTGGCCCAGCACCACGCCGACCTCGTGGGGCCCGCGCACGACTCCACGCCCGATGATGCTCATGACGTTGTTGCTGATAAGCTGCTCGTTGATGGCCGCGCGCTCCAGCGTGATCACGTGGTTGGTGCGGTCATAGAGGTCGCCCGCGGAGACCTTGTCCTTGAGGCGGAATTTCTCGCCATAGTACCCGCGCTGGCGATACCCGGTCAGGTACATCACCGCCTCGCGGAGCGACTTGCTGGGAATGGTGCCCGTGTTGAGGCACACGCCGCCGGCCATCGGCTCGCGTTCCACCAGCGCCACGCGGGCGCCGGCCTTCGCGGCAAAGATAGCCGCCTTCTGGCCCGCGGGCCCGGACCCGATCACGATCAGGTCGAGCTGCGTTTCCTTCTGCATGGAGCGCACGTCCACGAAATCAAGGCTGGCGAAGTCGCTCGACTGGCTCAGGCGGTCGGTCATGGGCTCCGGTTCCGGGTTCGATTGCTGAAAAACCTATCGCAGCCTGCCCGCCCGTGCAAGCGTCCTGTTGCGGCGTCGATTCGGTCCAACGTCGGGAATTGCTTGACCGTCATCCCCGCGGCAGTACCATAGGAAGGTTGACGAAGAGAGCAAAAGGAAAGCCAGAGGCACCATGCGAACTGCCGTCAGGACCTATCGAGTAACACTGCCGGGAGGCATCGAGCGCGAAGTTCCGGAGGGGACGCCGGCCTCCGATCTGGCCCCGGAATTCACCGGCGCCGGCATGCCCGTGGTGGCGTGCCGATTCAACAACAAGATATCCTCGCTCGACCGCCCGGTTGACCGCGACGCGACGATCGACTTCATCGACTTGTCGAGCCAGGACGGCAGCCTGATCTATCGCCGCTCGCTCACGTTTATCCTGCTGCGCGCGGTGGACGAGCTGTTTCCCTCTCTCCACGTCTATATCAACCACTCGCTCAAGAACGCCTACTACGGCGAGTTCTATGGCGATGACCTCAACGGCGGGAAGCCCGTGCAGTTCGCCCCGACGGACATTGCCAGAATCAAGGCCCGCATGGCCGAGATCGTTGCCCGCGACGAACCCATCACCCGCCGAGAGGTCTCCATCGAGGAGGCCAAGGATATCTTCGAGAAAGCCCGCCTGAAGGACAAGGTGGAACTCCTCGCCTATCGCGCCGAGGGCCCTATCAGCGTCTATACAAGCGGCGGCGTCACCAACCACTTCTATGGCCAGTTGCTTCCCTCCACGGGACACCTGAAGAAGTTCGATCTCGACCTCCAGCCGCCGGGCTTCGTCCTCGTGTTCCCCCCCCACGGAAAGCCCAACGAGATTCACGAGTACCACCACGAGGAGCGCATCTTCGCCGTCATCCAGGAGTTCGAGTCCTGGTCGCGCATCCTCGGCGTGCGGACACTCGCGCATCTCAACAAGCTGGTGGATACTCGCGAAATCAACGAGTACATCCTCGTGGCGGAGGCCCTGCACGAGAAGAAGCTGGGCCACCTTGCCGACGAGATCGTGGCACACACACGCCAACCGCGCATCATCCTCCTAAGCGGGCCTTCATCCTCGGGGAAGACCACCACCGTCAAGCGCCTCTCGATCCAGCTCCGCGTCAACGGCCTGAAGCCGCTGGTGATCGGACTGGACGACTTCTTTGTTGAGCGCGATCGGACGCCCAGGGACGAGTACGGCGAGCTGGACTTCGAATCCTTTGGCGCGATCGACGTGGATTTGTTGCAGGACGTGGTGCGGCGCCTGATCGCGGGAGAGGAGGTCGCACTCCCCAAGTTCGACTTCGTCAAGGGCCACCCGGAGCCCGGCCACGTCGTGCGGCTGGCGAAGGGCCAGCACTTGATCCTGGAAGGAATTCACGCCCTGAATCCGGGTCTGCTTCCCCAGATTCCCGACGGACTGAAGTTCAAGATATACATCAGCCCGCTGACGCATCTGAACATCGACGATCACAATCGAATCTCCACCAGCGACTCGCGCCTGATCCGCCGCATGGTGCGCGACTCGCGCTATCGCGGGTACGACGGCATCGCGACGCTCTCCCGCTGGCCCAGCGTCCGCCGCGGGGAGCAGAAGAACATCTTCCCCTATCAGAACGAGGCCGACTTCATCTTCAACTCCTCGCTCCCCTACGAGGTGCTCGTGCTCAAGCACCACGCGATGCAGGTCTTGCAGCAGGTGCCCCGCGAGCATCCCGTGTATTCCGAGGCGGCGCGCCTCGCGAAGTTCCTGTCCTATTTCAGGGACATCAAGCCGGACATCGTGCCCAGACACTCGCTGCTGCGCGAGTTCATCGGCGGGTCCAGCTTCAAGTACTGAGCGGATCGTCCGCGAGCTGGTGGAAGATGTCCTCCGCCAGCTCGCCGAGGCCCGTGCGCTCATGCACGCTCACGGGGCGCAGGTCGTGCCAGTCCTCCAGCTCCAGCGACTCCGCGATGCGGCGAAGCTCCGCCACGCGGCGCGTCTTGGATACCTTGTCCACCTTGGTGACCACGGGAATCACCGGGATTTCGAGTTCCGCCATGCGCTCCAGCAACTCGAAATCCTCGCTCCCCGGCGTCCGGCGTATATCCACCAGAAACACGCAGCAGCGCAGTCGCTTGTTGCCGTCGAAATAGCTTTCCATCATTGGCAGCCACGCCGCCTTCAGCGCGACGGGAACCTTGGCGTAGCCATAGCCGGGCAGGTCCACCAGGTTGAACGGAACATCGTGGGCTCCCATCCGCGCGAGCGCCGAGAACACCACCAGTTCCTGCGTGCGGCCCGGGGTGGAGCTCGTCCGCGCGAGCCCCGTCTGACCGACGAGCGCGTTAATGAGCGAGGACTTGCCGACGTTGCTGCGCCCGGAGATACAGATCTCCGGCAGCGGCTCCACCTTCTTGGCGCTCCACTTGGGGAGCGACAGGAGGAACTGCGCGTTCACGATCCGCGCGACGGGTTTGTCAGGTCTCGGCGGCATGGGGAAACTCCGCGCGGGAATAGGGCCGATACATCGCCTGGCCGTCGCCGGTGACGCTCTCCATCAGCGTCAGGCGCAGCACGGGCGAAGTGCCCAGCTTCACGAACTGGTAGGTCTTGGCCATGGACCGGAACGCGGCAAGGCCCTTGGTGCTCTTGAATCTGGCCAGCGTGATGTGGGGCGAGAACGCCTGCTCGGGCACGGGCAGCCCCGCCCGCGCAATCAGCGAGGCGCACGCGGCGCGCAGCCTGCCAAGGTCGGCGGGGGGATTGTGAATTCCCACCCACAGCACCTTGGGCGGCTCGCGGCCGTCGGTGGGGAAATACCCCAGATGGCGCAAGTCGATATCGAAGTGGCCAAACCCCGCCGCCGCTTCGGGCATCATCTCCACCAGATTGTCGGCGACTTTTTGGGATACCTCGCCAAGGAAGTAGAGAGTCACGTGCAAGTTTTGCGCAGGCACCCAGACGGGTTTGCAGGCGGTGAAGACGCTGGCTTTGCGCAGGCGCTCCGCGATGTCGTCCACGGCCTCCCGCGCGTCGTCGGAAAGCTCGACGGCGAAAAACAGGCGTTTTGTCTCGGCGGAAGCCTGGCTCATGGTCGGTGAAATCAACTCTCGGGGATTGGAGCGGGGACGGCAGACCCATGCAACTCCAGAATATTGTGCAAAGGATTCATCGCTTGACAGCGGCGGCGGCGGGCCCCATTTTCACCCCGTGTAAAGGGTGCTGGCCGGGGGGGTTGCGATGGAGCGGTGCGACTCTTGAATCTTCGGGATTGATCGGCGGCGGTTTCCAATGCAAGGAATGAGGAGGTCGGGACGATGAGCGAACAGGGTGCCGTGATGAGCGATGGCTGCATCGAGTTGGAAGTGACGATCTGCAACTCCCAGGGCCTCCATGCCCGCCCCGCCGCCCAATTTGTCCGCATCGCGAGTCGCTATGCAAAAGCGGAGTTGAGCGTCACGAAGGACAGCATGAGCGTCAACGGCAAGAGCATCATCGGCATCATGATGCTGGCGGCCGGCCCCGGCACCAAGCTCCAGTTGAAGGCAGAGGGCGAAGGAGCGTCCGACTTGCTCCGCGACCTGGAGGGTCTGGTCAACGGCAAGTTCGGCGAGGACGCCACCACCTGAAGTCCGAACACGACCCAAGCCAACGAGATATCCCGATGGGAAAAAGCCGAACCTTCTTCTTCGATGGGCTCGGCGTTTCCAGCGGTGTGGCCATTGGTCCCGCCCATGTGGTGGATCACGGCGGCGCCACGGTGGACCACTACCTTATCGGCGCGAGCGAAACCGAGGCGGAAATCGAGCGCTTTCAGGCTGGAGTCGCGGCGGCCCGCCTCGAAATCGAGGAACTCGGCCGCGCCGTCACCAAGCACCTCGACGCCCAGCAGGCATCAATTTTCGACGCCCACGTGCAGCTTCTCGAGGACCCCCTCCTGATCGAGCGCACCATTGCCGGCATCCGCGACGACCACCGCAACGCAGAGTTCGTCTTCTGGTCGGTGACGCAGGAAATCGGCGACCGCCTGAAGCAACTCGACGATGCGTATTTCAGCGAGCGCAGCCACGACCTGTATGACGTGGCGCGGCGCGTGATCAAGTTCCTGAGGGACTCCAAGAATCCCGAGGGCGAGTCCATCCCGCCCGGCTCCATCGTCGTCGCCGCGGAACTCGGTCCGTCCGAGACGGCGCACTTCCACCGCAGCCACATCGCCGCCTTCGTCACCGACTCCGGCGGGCCCACCAGCCACATGGCCATCATGGCCAAGGCGCTTTCGCTCCCGGCCGTCGTGGGCCTGGATTTCGTCACCCATTACGTGCGCACGGGGGACCGCCTTATCGTCGATGGCACGGCGGGCAAGGTGATCCTGAACCCGACGAAGGAGCAGGTGCAGTTTTACGAAGAGCGATACGAGGAGTTGCTGCGCGCGCGCGAACGCCTCTCCCAGATCAGCGATCTCCCCGCCGTCACCCTCGACGGAGTCCGCGTCGCCCTGGAGGCAAATGTCGAGTTTACCAACGAACTCGAACTGATCGTGAAGCTCGGCGCCGAGGGGATCGGGCTCTACCGCACGGAGTATTTCTTCATCGACCGCCGCACCCTTCCCACGGAGGAGGAACAGGAGGTCGCCTATCGTCAGGTCCTCCAGGCGATGGACGACCGCCCCGTGGTCTTTCGCACGCTGGATGTGGGCGGGGACAAGATGGCGGGAAGCATCCCCACGCCGCCCGAGTCCAATCCCTTCCTTGGACTTCGCGCGTTGCGGCTGTGCCTGGCGTATCCCGATCTTTTCCGCTGCCAGATCCGCCCCATGATCCGCGCCGCGGCCGGGCGCGTGCTTCGCATTCTGCTGCCGATGATTTCGGGCGCGGAAGAAATCCAGCAGGCCCGCCGGCTGATCGAGGAAGTTTACGAGTCGCTGGAAGCCAGTGGTCACCCGATGCCCAAGTCGATCCTGATCGGCGCGATGATCGAGATTCCCTCCGCCGCCATTCAGGCGGAGGTCCTCGCGCGCGAGGTCGATTTCTTCTCCATCGGCACGAACGACCTCGTGCAATACACCCTCGCCGTGGATCGGGTCAACAAGCTGGTCGGCCACCTCTATCACGATACGCACCCGGCGGTCCTTCGCCTTATCGCGCAAGTCGTGGAGGCCGGCCGCCGCCACGACAAGCCCGTGGCCGTGTGCGGCGAAATGGCCGGCAATCCGCCGACGGCGCTGCTCCTGGCGGGGCTCGGCATCCGCACGCTGAGCATGAGCCCCACGCTGATCGGCCCCGTGAAGAAGGCGCTGCGCTCCGTCGAAATGGCGCGGCTCGAGAATCTGGCCGCGCGCTTGCTTCATTTGCCTACGGCGACCCAGGTGCGCGAGGAGCTGGAAGATTTCTACTCCGCCCTGTCGCTCGATTCGTCCACTCCCGCATTCTGAGGAAAAGCCGCCATGCAAGACCAAGCCATCGCGATCCCGACCACTGCCGATCTTCTGGAATCCAGCGCCGCGACATCGGCGTTCAAGGACGCCCTTCTCAACGCGGAATCCATGAAGTCACCCAACGACCGCGTGCGGTTCTCCCGCGGAAATCCCCCCGTCAAGGTTGTCCGCGCGATCAGCGGATTGCTGGAGCACTCCCCCACCCTCGCCATCGACCGTGTCGAGGTCAGCGGTGCATCTGGGTGCAGCGACTATCGCGGCGAAATCGTGGTGAATGGCGGAGAGCGCCGCTTTCGATTCGTCTGGGATTGCGCCTGGAAGGCGAGCGAGATGGGGTGGACGGACTTCTTTGGCGAGCCCGACCAGATCCGCGCCGCGCGCACGTTTGGGTATCGCTGTTTCGAGGTGTTGGAGGAAGCCACCCCCTGACGAGGTATCGCCCCGCTTGAGCACCACCCTCTCCCGCAATCAGGCCCTCTCCGCCAAGGCCGACAAGTTCCTGATTCCCGCCTACGGCAGTCGCGACATCGCCATCGTCCGCGGCGAGGGCGCCCGGGCGTGGGACGCCGACGGGAACGAGTACCTCGATTTCGTCTCCGGCATCGCCGTCAACAATCTGGGACACTGCCACCCGGCCGTGGTGGACGCCATACGCCAGCAAGCTGGGCTAGTCATCCACACCGCCAACGGAGTACTCGTCGAGGACCAGATCGAACTAGCCGAGTTGCTCTGCACCGATCTCGGCATGGACAAGGCCTTCTTCGGAAATTCCGGCGCCGAGGTTACCGAAGGCGCCATCAAGCTCGCCCGCCTCTGGTCGCGTGAGAAATTCTCACCCGACAAGTACGTGATCATGGTCTTCAAGGGCTCCTTCCACGGACGCACCTACGGCGCCATGAGCGCCACGTGGTCACCCAAGGTCCGCGCCGGCTACGAACCCTTCGTGCCCGGCTTCGTATTCGCCGAGTTCAACGACCTCGCCGATGTGGACGCCAAGTGGAACGACTGCGTCGGAGCCGTCATGCTGGAGACCGTGCAGGGCGAGGGCGGCGTCCGCCCCGCAACGCCCGAATTTCTCAAGGGTCTTCGCGAGCGCTGCACCGCCCGCGGCGCCGCCTTCATCTGCGACGAGGTCCAGTGCGGCATGGGCCGCAGCGGCAAGCGCATGGCCTATCAGCACGCCAGTGTCGATCCCGACATCGTCCCCATCGCCAAGGCCCTCGGCGGCGGCTTCCCCATCGGCGCCATCCTCGCCCGCGGCGAATTCGCCACCGTCTTCACCAAGGGACGCCACGGCACCACCTTTGGCGGCAGCCCCCTCGCCTGCGCCGCCGCGCTGGCCGCAACGCGCGTCATCTTCGACGAGGACTTCCTCGCCAACGTCGGGCGCATGGGCTGCAAGCTCTGGGGCCACCTCGACCAGATCAAGGCCGCCTACCCCGACCTCTGCGACCACATCCGCGGCGTCGGCCTCATGCAGGGCCTCGTCATGAAGGTCAACGTCATGGACCTCCCCAAGATGGCCCGCAAGCACGGCCTCATGATCAACGCCACCGCCGACACCGTCATCCGCGTCCTCCCCCCGCTCACCGTCACCGAAGCCGAACTCGCCGAAGCCGCCGACAAACTCCACGCGACACTGGCCGATTTAAAGCAGGGACAAGGGATGAGGTAGAAGGGATGAACAGCAACGGAGTGTCGGATGTGTTTCCACCCTCATCCCTCCTTTTCCCGCCCTCATCCCTCACGCCTCTCCTTGACAGCCCCCCGGCCCTTCCCCACATGCTCCCGCCGTCTTACGTCGGGGCATGGCGCAATTGGATAGCGTACCTGCTTTGGGAGCAGGGGGTTCCCGGTTCGAGTCCGGGTGCCCCGACCATTCTCAACTTCAACAACTCTTGAACACTCCAGTTGATCGACTGGCGGATGAGCGCGCGCCACGCCGCGGCTGAATTCGTGTATTCAGAAATCGCCCCTTTGGACGAGATGGAAGTCCATCCCGTCCATTCGATCCACCGAGTTGCGGTGCCACAGAAGACCTCAAACCGCTCTACCGCAGCGCCTTCGCCTCGCTCCCATAAACCTTCTCCAGCGTCCGCTGCACGCGTGACAGGATGAGCGAGAGCACCAAGTAGACGAGGGCGAGGGCACTGAAGGTTTCGAACAGTCGGAACGACGACGAGGCGTGAATCTGGGCCGCGCGGGTAATGTCCACCAAGGTGACGACGCCGATGATCGAGCTGTCCTTGAGGAGGGCGATGCACTCGTTGGCGAGGGCGGGGAGGATCGTGCGCAGGGCCTGGGGAACGACGACGTAGCGGAGTACCTGAAAGCGTGTGGCTTCGAGGGAGGCAGCCTCCATTTCCTCCTGGGGGATGGAGAGAAGCCCCGCCCGGACGATCTCTGCCATGTAGGCGCCGTAGCACACGCCAAGGGCGAGCACGGCGGAGGCAAAGGGCGACAAGGGGACGATGTCCTTGAGCGCCGTTCGGACGCCGAAATACACAAACAGCAGCATGACGAAGATCGGGATGCCGCGGATGGTCTCCACATAGAGGGCGCCGAGGAATCGCGGGATCGGGTTGGGCAGCAGGCGCATCCCGCCGACGACGAGCCCGATGGCGAAGGCGACCGCGAGCGCCGACAGCACCACGATGGCGGTGGTGACGATGGCGAGTACGGTGATCCCCTGCTGGGCGCTGCGCCCGTCGAGGATGCGGCTGAAGATCAGGGGGAACGGGTTCGGCCTTGGCGGATCGAGGCTGCTGTCGCCGCCGCCGAAGAAGTAGAGGGCGACGATCGCGGCTATCGAGCCGAGGAGCGCCACCCACCACGCGGCCTCACTTGATCCACTTTTCCCGGAGCTTGATGTCAACTCCCGCCTCTTTCACGGCCTTCAGGCCCGCGTTGATTTTCTGCAGCAGCGCCGCGTCGCCCTTGCGAAGCACGATGCCATAGTGCTCCTCGGAGAACTTGAACGGGAGCGTCGCGAACTTGTCGGCCATCTGGGGATTCGCCCGGGAATACTCGTCGGCCACGGGCTCGTCCACCATGAAGCCAAAGACCGACCCGTTGGCGAGGTCCGCAAACGCCAGCGGCGCATTGTCATAGGTGGCGCGCTCCCAGTCGGGGTACTTCTCCGCGACCAGGATGGCGCCGGTGGTGTTCATCTGGACGCCGATTTTCTTGTCGGCGAGTTGCTCGATCGCGGTGATCGTGGCGGCGTCCTTCTTCTGCACCACCAGCCGCTGGGATATCGTGTAGTAGGGGTCGGAGAAGTCGTAGGTCTTGCCGCGCTCCTCGGTGATCGTCGCGGCGGACATGATGGCGTCGATGTCCTTGGCGCCGAGCGCGCCAAAGATCCCCTTCCACTCGATGTTCTTCCACTTGATCTTGAATCCGCCGGCCTTGGCGATCTCCTACATCAGGTCTATCTCGTACCCCACCATGTCTCCGGTCTTCTGGTCGATGAACTGCATCGGCGGATAGTCGGGATTCGTGCCAACCACGACGACCCGCTGCTCGTTGCCCGATGCGGGTGGCGCCTTCTCGTCCGTCTTGCCACAGCCGACGACAAGGCCGACCATCAGGCCGGTGGCGAGGATCATTGGCCGGAACATTCGGATCATGGAACTGTGCCTTTCGCTGCGAATTCCGGCCACCGGATGGCGGTCCTGTGACAAAATGCGTCCACCCCGGGGAGCCCTTGCCCTCATTGGCCGAAAGGCACCGTGGTGACCGCAAGACTTACATCGCTTAGGAGAACGGTTCATGAAGATTTCCCGCAGTCTGGTTGCGGTGGGCGCGGTTGCCGCGGTGCTGGCGGGTTGCGCCCCCTCGCGCGAGGCCTATCGCGCGCGCCCCGTCCTCGCCGTTGCCCAAACCGTGCCCATGCCCGGCGCCGGGGACGCCGCCGACGACCCGGCGATCTGGGTTCACCTTACCGACCCAACGCGCAGCCTGATCATCGGCACCAACAAGCAGGAGGGCCTGGGTGTCTATGCGCTCGATGGCTCGCTGGTCAATTACTACGCCTTTGGCAAGCCTAACAACGTCGATGTTCGCTATGGCTTTCCCCTCGGCGGCCGGTCCGTGGACATCGCCGCGACGGAGGATCGCTCCAACGATTCGATTAGAGTCTTCGAAATCGACTCCTCGGCGCGCTCCCTGGCGGAGATCTCGGCGGGGGTGCTTTCCGCCGGGATGGAGGTTTATGGCAGCAGCCTGTATCGCAGCGCGCGAGGCGGCGGGTTCTACTTCTTCGTCGGGTCCAAGATTGGAGAAGTAAGGCAGTTCCGACTCACGGGGAATGCGGGAGGCAAGGTGGAGGCCGAGCTGGTGCGCACACTCAAGCTGGCCACCCAGGTCGAGGGGATCGTGGCCGACGACGAGCTGGGCCATGTATATATCGGAGAGGAAGGCCGCGGCGTTTGGAAGTTCGATGCGGAGCCCTCGGCTTCCGCAGAGGGCACGCTGATCTCGCCAATTGGCGGCGATCAGCCCCTTCGCCGCCGCGACGTGGAAGGGTTGGCGATCCACAAGGCCACGACCGAGACCGGCTATCTGATCGCTTCGAGCCAAGGGTCCAACGAGTACGTTGTCTATACTCGAGAAGGGGCCAACGACTACCTGGGAACCTTCCGCATCGCGCGGGGCGCGGCGATCGACGGCGCGGAGGAAACCGATGGCATCGACGCGACCAGCGGCAACCTGGGACCGGGATTCGAATCGGGCGCGTTTGTGGCACAGGACGGCCACAATGCGGGCGGAAACCAGAACTTCAAGATCGTGCCGTGGAGCGCCATCGCCGCGGCCTTCGATCCGCCGTTGCTGCAGGCGGAGTAGGTCTCCAACCCCCACCGCGGGAAAAAGGGCGGGCCCCGTCGCCTAGACGGGGCCCGCTCTCACCGAGGGGGGCTGCTGCCCAGAACTCAGTTGAACATCTCCCAGCCCGCAACGGACGACACGGAGCCAGTCACGTTGAAGGTGCGGAAGAAGGCGTCGTTGGCATCGGCGCCACCGGCGCTGTGCCATGCGGCGACTCCCTTGTTTCCAACGAGGCTGAAGGCGGCTTCGCGCACGTTGGTGACCGTGCGGTCGGTGTTGATCAGGAGGTCCGTAGTCTCGGCAACCCCGGTCTCGCTGAAGAAGCGGACATAGATGTTAACATCGTTGCGGGCTCCCCACGCGGCGGCAAAGGTACTGGTGCCGACATGGTACCGAAGCACGATGGCCTGCTGACGGCCGGTCAGGCCGACGCTGCTGATGCGAACGGCATTTGCACCGCTGCCGATGGTGCGGTCGGCGTTGAAGAAGTTGCCCCAGGCGACCTCGTTGCCGGAAGGAAGGCCTTCGCCCTCGAAGGAGACGGCATACTTTCCGTTGGGGGCCACGGCGACAGACGGGTTCCCGAGCTTGCTGCGCTCGTCGCCGCCGCCGGTGGTGGCGATGTTGGCGCCAACAACGGGGGCGAAGGCGGCAAGGGGAGCCAGGCTGGAACTGAAATAGCGGATGTTGACGTCATCCTCGGTTCCCGGAGCGAGGGTTGGGAAGCGCGTGTTGCCGTCATCCTCCCACGCGACCACCACGACATCGGTGGCGACATTGCCGCTGCGAATGATGCCAATCGCGGTGTCACCCTGTGAGCCCGCATTGTTGCCATCGTGAACGATGACGGGGGTGGCAATCGGGGTCAGGTCGGCCTGATAGCGGCGGAACAGGGCCGCGACGGAGGGCTCAGAGTCGGCGCCTTCGTAGGAAACGAGAAGGCTGCCGTCGGAAAAGAAGTCAACCTTCGGCTTGGCGCCAGCGCCTGTGGACACATCGACCTGCGACCCGATCGTGGTGAGGGTCGAGGCATCGACGCGCTGGATTCGGGCGCCAGCGTCGGCGCCAACGCCCCAGCCGAGGATCAACTCTGTGCCGGCGGGGTTGTAGGAGAGCGAAAGGGCGGCGCTGGTATATCCAGTGGTTGCGCTCGGCAGTGTCAGCGTGTTCTGCACGGTCTCCGTGGCGATGTCGCGGAGTTGCACCACGATGTCGGTTCCCTCGCGGAAGGCGATGGCGAGCTGAGTGCCAGCGGGGTTGATCGCCGGGCGGGGAGACTGCTGCGTGGCGGAAGCGCCCCCGGGACCAACGAGCCGGGTGGTGACAGATGGTGTGGTGCCGAATTCGATGCCGGGCTGGGCGGTTGCCATCGTGGCCGCGAGGACAAACACGGGGGCAATTACAAGACGAAGCTTCATTGCTGCTTCTCCTTAGGTTGTATGGGTAAGGTGACGGGGCTCCGCCGGTGCGATAGCTCCCGATGATGCCAAGTGATCAGTTGGGGATGACGGTCTGGGGGTTCCAAGCGCTCCACAGCACGCCGTTCAAGCGCCAGTTTCCGCGGCGATAGTCGCCGCCAAGGCGCAGGATGTCGCCGCTGCTGATGGTGCCGTTGGTCGGATCGTAGGTGGAGTAGGTGCCGGCGGAGGGAAAGTTCTCGTGGGACCCGCTGATGCCATCCTTCCGGTCCGGCCCGAGCGAGACGACGATGTAGGCGTTCGTGCGAAGCGCCGTCAGCGGGTTGTTGTCGGACGCGGAATCCATCACATAGAAGGCCGCCACATCGCTGGCGTTGGGATCGTCGCTCCGGATCGGATCGCTGAAGGGATCGCTGAGGAGCGTCGAGATGTAGGCGACAGGGGAGGTAAGCGAGTAGAAGCCGCGCTCATTGACGTTCAGGGGATTGTTGTCCTGGTCACCGGGATAGCGATTCCAGTCCACCACGTAGGCCTCAAGCGCCGTCGCATAGACGCGCATGTCGTTCTTCACGCGGCTGACCTTGGCGCGCGTTTGCGCCTCCAGAAAGTTTGGGACGGCGATGGCCGCAAGAATTGCAATGATGGCGACGACGATCAGGAGCTCGATCAGCGTGAAGCCACGGAGAGACATCTTCATTCGGACTTCCTCAAGGGGGTACGGGGGATGTGAAGAGGCGACGCGCGGAGTGCTAACCCGCCACCCCGCGACTCGTCGAACGGCGACGCCGCAACTTTTCCGGGGCGCCGTCGCCATATAGTTGAACTTTGCGTGGCGGGGCGCCATGCGCCGTCCGCGCCTTGACACCGCGATTCACCGTCGGGGACGTTTTCCTGTTACACCATTATCCAAAAGGCTGGCGAACCAACAATGACGACCTCACCCGACAAGCAGGCACCCAAGGTGGACACCGCCCTGCTGCGCCGATTGGCCAATACCGTGCGCGGTCTTTCCATCGACGGCATCGAGGCGGCCAATTCAGGCCATCCCGGGCTCCCGCTGGGATGCGCCGACTTCGCCGTGACGCTCTGGTATCATTTCCTGCGCTACAATCCCGCCGACACGCACTGGCCGGGACGCGACAAGTTCATCCTCTCCGGCGGGCACGGCTCGATGCTGTTGTATTCGCTCCTGCATCTGGCGGGATTTGATCTCCCCATGGAGGAGTTGAAGAACTTTCGCCAGTGGGGCAGCAAGACCCCCGGCCATCCCGAGGTTCATCTCACCCCCGGGGTGGAGACCACCACGGGTCCCCTCGGGCAGGGCTTCGCCAACGCCGTGGGCTTCGGCCTCGCCGACAAGATGATGGCCGCGCGCGTGCACCGCGACAACTTCTCGCCCTTCGATTCGTATATCTACTGCCTCTGCTCCGACGGCGACCTGATGGAGGGCGTCGCGATGGAGGCCGCCAGCCTGGCGGGCCACTTGGGCCTGGGGAACCTGATCTACCTCTACGACGACAACGACATCACGCTCGATGCGCCGACGTCCTTCACGTTCAGCGGGGAAGACACCGCCAAGAAATTCGACTCGATCGGGTGGCATGTGCAGAAGGTGGACGGCTTCGACCATCAGGCCATCGCCAACGCCATCGTCGCGGCACAGGCGGAGAAGGAGCGCCCGTCGCTGATCCTCTGCAAGACGATCATCGGATTTGGCTCGCCCAGCAAGGCCGGCACCCAGCACGTCCACGGCTCGCCGCTGGGGGCCGAGGAAGCTAAGAAAACCAAGGAGCAGCTCGGCATTCCGCAGGAGGCCTTCTTCGTCCCCGAGGCCGACCGCGCCGCGTGGGCCGCGCGCGGCGAAGAGTTGAAGAAGGCGTATGACGCATGGCACGCCAGCGTGGAAGCAAACCGCGCCGCCCATCCCGACGCGATCAAGGCACTTGAAGGTTACTTCGAGGGCGACATTCCCGCGGATCTGCACACGCGGCTTCCCAAGTTCGACCCCGCCAAGCCCATCGCCACGCGCAAGGCCAGCGAGGCCGCACTCCGCGCCATCGGCGCCGAGGTGCCGTTCCTCGTCGGTGGATCGGCGGACCTCTCGGGCTCCACCTTTGCCATCGTGGAAGACACCCGCGTGGATCGCGGCGAGTTCAAGGGGCGTCACATCTTCTTCGGCGTCCGCGAGCACGGCATGGCCGCCGTGGTCAACGGCATGGTGAATCACGGCGCGTTCCGCGCATTTGGCGCCACGTTCCTTACGTTCAGCGACTACATGCGCGGCGCTGTCCGCCTCGGCGCGCTGAGCGATTGCCCGGCGATCTGGGTCTTCACCCACGACTCCATCTTCCTCGGCGAGGACGGTCCCACACATCAGTCCGTGGAGCACGCCGCGGCACTCCGCGCGATTCCGGGTCTCATCGTGCTTCGTCCCGGCGACGCGGTGGAAACGGCGGAGGCGTGGGTTGCAGCGCTTCGAGAGAAGCGTCATCCCAGCGCGCTCATTCTAACACGCCAGAACCTGCCGGTGTACGACCGCGCATCGCCCGAGTTTGCGACGATGGGGAGCCTCTTCGAAGGCGGCTACGTCTTCCGCAAGGAGAGCAAGACCAGCCACATCGACGGAATCCTGATCGGCACGGGATCGGAGCTTCACCTGTGCGTGGAGGCCGCGCGCCAGCTCGAGGCCGCGGGCCAGAGCATCCGCGTCGTCAGCATGGCGAGCTGGGAACTCTTTGACCGCCAGCCCGCCGACTACCGCGCGGGAATCCTCCCCGGTGCCATCACGAAGCGCCTCGCTGTTGAGGCGGGCGTCTCCATGGGCTGGGAGAAGTACATTGGCTCCAAGGGCGGCACAGTCTGTCAGGACCGCTATGGCGCATCGGCCCCAGCCAAGGTGCTCGCGGAGAAGTTCGGCTTCACGGTGGACAGTGTGGTGAAGGCGTTCGGCGCGCTCTAACGCGGGGACGACGGTTGATGTCTATACAGGCGGGCGGCGGCGACGCCGCCCGCCCTTCGTTTAATCGCCAAGCGGCAGTTCCTGCTGGGCACCATCGGCCTTCGGATTCGACGTCCGATAGGTGTTCAGGATATCCACCCGGTTCACCATTCCCACGATGCGGCGGCTGCCGGCCTTTGCGAGGACGGGGATTCCCACCGCCTCGGTGGAGCTGAAGATCGCCAGCGCCTCGCTCGCCATCGAGTCGGGATAGAGCACCTGTGGATTAGCGTCCGCGGCATCCGACGCGATGATCGCCCCGCCAACGCCGGCCAGCGTCATCACCCCGCGGATGTCCTTGGTGGAGACCATGCCCACTAGGTTGTCCTCCGCATCCACGACGGCGAAGGCATCGTCCTCGCTGGTGCTGAACGCGGCGATCACCTGGTCGAGGCTGTCGCCGGGCGAGAGGCGCGTGAAGTGCGACTTCATGACGCGGCGGATCGGCAGCCGCGCCAGCGGATCGTTGGATCGGCGGTGGGCTTCCTCCACGTCGAACCCATCGCGCAGCAGCGACAGCGTATAGACAGAGCCCTGCCGGACCGCGGAGGACACCAGCGAGGCCGTGGCCACGGTGATCATCAGCGGCAGCACCATGCGGTAATTGGCGCCAGAAACTTCGTAGATGATCAGGATTGCGGCGATGGGAATACTGAGCGTGGTGGAGACTGTTCCCGCCATGCCCACCAACGCGAATACGATCACCGACGGCGCCAACTCGGGCGCGGCGTGGCTGCACAGCACTCCGAATCCCGCGCCCAGCAGAGCACCCACCACCATCGCGGGCGCAAAGGCCCCGCCCGTTCCGCCGGAGCCCAGCGTGAGCCCCGTTGCCAGAATCTTGATGAGCGCGATGAACAGGAAGAACAGCGCGGCGAGCAGCGTCGGCGCCGGAGCCTCTACCGCGCCGTAGGCGCCGAGGATCTGCTTTCTCACCGCCTCGTAGCCCTCGCCAATCACTTCTGGAAACGCGAGGCCGATCACGCCGACACACAGGCCGCCCAGCGCGGGCTTGAGCCACATCGGCGCGCGCACGGTGCCAAAGAGGTCATGGAACTTGTAGATGGTATAGACAAGGAGCGAACCGCCCAATCCGCAGAGCACGCCGAGCCCCGCAAACATCATGATCTGCGCATAGGACTTTACGATGCCGTCCATCAGACGCGGATCGATGCCCGGGAAAACGGGCGAGTTGGGGAGGATCGCCTCCGATGTGACCGACGCCACCACGGCGGCGACCACGATGGGGCCGAACGTGCGGACGGCGAAGTCCTTCATCAGCAGCTCCAGCGCGAGGAACACGCCGCCAATGGGGGCGTTGAACACACCGGCGATTCCCGACGCCGCGCCGCATCCGATCAGCGTTCCCACGCGCTCCTTGGAGACCAGCGCCTCCCGCCCGATCAGCGATCCCACCACGGAACCGATCTCCACGATGGGGCCCTCGGGTCCGCTGGACCCACCGGTCGAGATGGTGACAATACTGGAGGCGGACTTCAACGCCATCGACGGCGGCAGATTGACGTTCCCCGTCGCGATGGCCTTGATCACGTTTGGTACGCCGTGGCCGCCCACCAGGCCCAGGATGCGATAGATCACCAGTCCCACGACCAAGCCGCCGAACGCCGGTAGCAGGGCCTTGATCGCGATGCCGATCGACGCCGCGGCCACGGGGCCGATCCCGTGGCCGGCGTGAATCATCGGCGCCTCGAAGAAGAAGTGATGCGTGACGGCGATCAGGTGCCGGAACAGCGCGCATACAGCGCCCATCGAAAGGCCCACAAGGACCGCCAGCGCGAAGAGATAGACCTCCTCGCCGTCCCTGCTCTGGCGCAGCCATCTTGTGGCCCACGCCACAAACCTGCGATGCGGCAGGGGGCGCGCGACAACCGAATCAGTGGGCTTGCGGACTTCGGCGCCGCTGAGAAGGTGCCTGGGCCTTTCGCCCGATTCCTGACTCATGTCGCCATCAGTCGGCGAGCCGCATCGCCGGGATCTCTCTCACGCATGAGGGACTCGCCCACCAGGACG
>JBBQYG010000049.1:0-25460 GCA_038208905.1 Candidatus Sumerlaeia bacterium
GCTCACGGGCCCAAGGAACTCGCGATCTTTATGATCGAGGACGCCTGAGCCAGCCTAGGCGACGATGATGCGGATGTTGGCCTCGGCACACGCCGCGACCAACTCCGCGGCGGGCGGCTCGTCGGTCACGATCACGTCGATGGTCTCGAGTTCGCAGACCCTCACCATCGCGAGCCGCATGAGCTTGGACGCATCGGCCAGGATCGCCACGCATTGCGAGCGCTCGATCATTTCCCTCTGCGTGTCGGCGACCATGTTGTTGGAGTTGAATACTCCCGCCGGCGTGATGCCATTGGCGCCCAAAAAGGCCCAGGTGGCGTTGAACTCGCGCAGCGTCTTCACCGTAAGCGGGCCAAGCAGCACCTCGCCGCGCGGATAGACATAACCGCCCGTCATGTTGACCTCGGGAACGGCGGTGCGGCCCCGGGTGGGTTCGTTAAGCGCGGAGGCAAGCGGGAGCGAGTTGGTAATCACGCGCACCATCGGCGAGATATACAGGGCCACGCCCACCGTCGTGGTGCCGCCGTCGATGATGGCGATGTCGCCATCGTGCAGCAGCTCCGCCGCGGCGCGGGCGATGCGGTTCTTCCCCTCGGGCCGGTCAACCTTGCGGCGTGAGAACGGCAGCACCCCCATGATCGGCGCGTTGTCCAACTTGTGAATGCCGCCATGCCCGCGAACGACGAGCATGCGCTCCGCCAGCTCGCCGAAGTCCCGCCTGATCGTCGCCGGGCTGGCAGAGAGTGCCTTCTGCGCCTCGTCAACGCTGAGGAACGATTCCTTCTGCAGCATCTCCAGGATACGGCGGCGGCGTTCCAAGGCGTGCATCGGGCGACTTTCCGTGACTGGAAATGATCGAAATCGGTCAGCGTAGTTTGGCGATTGCCGACTCCGGGCGCCAATCAATTTTGCGCCCGGAGGTCGGTACCGCCAGTTTTGGTGTTACCGCAGAAACGCGGCGTCCAATCCGCCGTCCACGTGGATCACCTGACCGGTGGTCTTGCTCAGGCGACCGGAGACTAGGAGGAAGAACGCCTCCGCCTGGTCCGCCGGCGTGATCGGATCCTTGGTGATGGTGCGGTCGGCGTAGAACCGCGCGAGCTTGGTGCGCAGTTCCTCCGTCGCGTCGCCCTCGGCGAATGGAATGCTGTACTTGACCAGGCTGCTGATCACGCGGTCGCGGGGGAACATGCTGCTGCCTTCGACGACGGTCGCGGGGGCGACGCCGTTGACGCGGACGATGGGGCCGAGCTCCAAGGCGAGCTCGCGCACGAGGTGATTCGCCGCGGCCTTGGACGTGTCATAGGCCAGCGAGCCCTTCTTCGCCACGACGGCGTTGGCGCTGGTGGTGAGCACGAGGCTGCCGCGCAGGCCCTGCTCCTTCCAGATCGCCGCGGCCTCGTCGGCCACGATGTAGCTGCCGGTCACGTTGATGGCAAAGGTCTGGGCCCATTTCTCGTCAGGGATGTGGCCGGTGCGGTCCGGAGGAACGAAGATTCCCGCGGTGACGACGACGTTGTCGAAGCCCCCATACGCGAGCACGACTTGGCGGAGCATCGCGCGGACGCTTTCCCGGTTGGTGATGTCACAGGCGAGGCCGATACAGTCCCCGCATCCAGAGATCCCCGTCCCCGCGACGCCGATCCCCATGCCCACCTTGGCGGTGATCTCCTTCGCGGTCTCCTTGGCGGCGGTTTCGTTCATATCGACGGCCACCACCACCGTGCCCTCGCGGATCAGGCGCGTGACGACTTCCTTGCCGATGCCGGAACCCGCGCCGATGACGACGGTGATCTGGCGCGCGAGCTCCTGCTCCGGCGGCATGCGCTGGAGCTTCGCCTCTTCCAGAAGCCAGTATTCGATGTCAAACGCCTCCTGCTGCGGGAGCGCGATGTACTCGTCGACAGCCTCGGCTCCGCGCATCACTTCCACGGCGCAGTTATAGAATTCGGCGGTCACGCGGGATTCGCTCTTGCTCTTCCCCCACGCGATCATTCCGACGCCGGGCACTAGAATAACTGTGGGATTCGGGTCGCGCATGGCGGGTGAGTTGGGCCGCCTGCAACGGTCGTAATAGGCCTTGTAGTCGTCGCGATAGGCGGAGAGCGCCTTGGCGAAGCGGGACTTCATGTCGGCGACGAAGGCGTCGATCTCGTTCTCCGAGCAGAGGTCCTTCACGATCGGATCAAGCGGCAAATAGAGCGGCTTGATCTTCGTGCGCAGGAAGTGATCGGGGCAGGACGTGCCCAACTCCGCAAGGCGCGGCGCGTCGTTGGAGTTCACGAAGCGCAGCAGCGTTTCGTCGTCCTGAATCGTCGCGATCATGCGCTTGCCCGCGCCGAGCTGGCCGCGAAGCCACGGCAACAGGCGCACAAGAATCGCCTGGCGCGGGCCCTCGCTGAAGCTGCTGTGGCGCTGGCCGCCAAAGGCCTCCGCGTGGCCGCCCTTCTCCTCATACTTCTTCTCGATATACGCCGACGCCTTCTCGATCAGGTCCAGGCTCAGGTAATAGCAATCGCGGTCGTCGTTGGCCCAGTTGATCAGGCCGTGCTGGCCCATAATGATGCCGACGGCGTTGGGGTGCTCGCGGCAGACCTGCTGCATCTGGAGCCCCAGCTCGAAGCCCGGGCGCAGCCACGGCAGGTGCACGATGCCGTCGCCATAGATTTCCTTCGTCACCTCGACGGATCGCGCGCACGCAGCCACCGCGATGGGGGCGTTGGGATGCGTGTGGTCCACGAAGCGAAAGGGCACAAAGGAATGCAGCGGCGTGTCGATGGACGGCGCGCGGCGGTTCAGGTTGAAGACCGTGTGGTTGAACAACTCCACCATGCCGTCCTCGGCGGGCGTCTTGGGGCCGCGGTCCTTGCGCGAGGCATAGACCTTCTGCAGGGCCAGCAGCTTCTCCTGATAGAGGGAGGAGAAATTGTCGCGCTTCGACGTGCGCAGGTCGCCGCCGGAGCCCTTCACCCAGAGCACTTCGGCCTGCTCTCCGGTGACGGGATCGGTTTCCGTCAGCTTGGAGGACGTGTTGCCGCCGCCGGTGTTGGTCACGCGCTGGTCGCGGCCAAGGGCGTTGGAGCGATAGACGAGGCGGTCGAGCGGGGAGAGCGCTGCGGCCTCCTTGTCGTTCCAGAGATCGTTGACGAAGCGGTACGTCTCGCGTTCGGAAGCCACGGACATCGGAGAACCCTTCCCTATTGGATAGCTGGTGCCCCGTTTCAGGCCGATGGCGGGGGCGAGGACTGCGATGAAACCCGAATCAGTCAGAACGGATCCGTTTCGCGGAGACCGTAGGGAGTGGGACCGCTAGGGCGCAACGCCAATTTGATCGGAATTGCTCGAAAATGACATAATTGGTTGAAAACGATCATTTTTGGGCGAGGGTTGGCGGGAATGGCTTGCCTCGGGATTCTTGCAGGTGAGTGGACTCCATACCGCCATCAAGATACCAACGGAGGTTCCCGTGCTCGAACTTCATCCCCGCTTTTCCAATCACATGGTCATTCAGCGCGATGCACCGATCCCGGTCTCGGGCCGCGCCGCCGCCGGGGCGCCCGTCTCGATTCGGGTCGGCGGGGTAGTGATGACCACCCAAGCCAACGCCGTCGCCGCGTGGCTGATCGAGTTGCCCCCCATGCCTGCCGGTGGGCCGTGGCAGGTTGAGGTACGCTCGGGAAGCGAGGTGGTAACCGTCACCGACGTGTGGATCGGCGACGTGTGGCTCTGCGCCGGGCAGTCCAACATGGATTGGAAACTGCGGCAGTGCCAGGCGACGGAGATCCTCAAGGCCCGCGCCGCCGCTCACCCCTCGGTCCGCGTCTTGACGGTTCCCAAGGCTGGGTCCGACTCGCCTGTGGAAGGGCTCGACGCGAAGTGGACAGTCTCCACGCCCGAGACCGTCGATGGATTCTCCGCCGTGGCGACGTTCTTTTCCCAGCACCTGCGTGCGCTCTCCTCCGCCGCCGCGGGAATTCCCATCGGTCTCGTGGATGCCTCCTACGGCGGTACCGAAATCGAGGCGTGGATGAGCCCGGAGTTTCTCTCTCGCGAGTTTGCGGGAGAGGGGCTGCAGCCCTCGCGATTCGACTTCAATCCCTCCGCCATGTTCAACGCCATGATCGCGCCCCTGTTGCCGATGCGCGCCCGTGGGGCGCTGTGGTACCAGGGTGAGTCCAACGCCAACCGCCCGGGGCAGTATGCCCGCCTGCTGGAGGGGCTGGTGCGGGACTGGCGGCATATCTTCGCGTCACCCGAGCTTCCGTTCCTCATTGTGCAGCTCCCCAACTACGCCTTCCCTCTCGAACGGTTAACATTCACCTGGGTCCGCGAAGACGAGGCCGCGGTGGCGCGAAAGGTGCCGGGCGTCCACCTTGCCGTGACAATTGACGGACCCGACGGCCACGATCTGCATCCCCACGAAAAGGAGGAGATCGGTCGGCGGCTGGCGCTGTTGGCGGCGCGGCATTGCTATGGAGAAGGAGACGTTGTCGCCTCAGGGCCTGTCTATACAGGACACGAAATCGATGGCGACACCGCGCGAATTCACTTCGACAGCGCGGCGGGGCTGAAGACCACCGACGGCGGCCCCGTGGCGGGATTCGCATTGGAGGCGGAGGGCGGCATATACTTATATGCACTTGGCGCCATCGATGGAAACACCGTCGTGCTAGACACGCGAAAGGCCGCGGGCGCGCGCTGCATCCGCTACGCATGGGAGGGCGATCCGCGCGTCAACCTCGTCAACGGCGCGGGGCTTCCCGCCGCCCCCTTCCGCACCGACAACAACCCCGTGTCCCCCGTGGAAATCGCCACGCTGCCGCCGGCGCATCAGGTCGAAATCGGCGACATGCTCGTGACCGTCGATGGCGACGGCTCGCTGCGGAGCCTGCTACTCGGCGCGACGGAGTTCCTGCGCTTCGGTCCGCCGCTCGCACGGGGCGGCGTGTACTACTACCTCTTCGAGCTGTTTGGCGCGATGCCTCTGTTTCACACGGTGAAGGAGGGCCCGCGCGTCATTTCCGCAGAGAACTTTTCGGCGTCGGCGCGATACGTGTTCGAGAACACCGGAGTTCGATGCACGCTCTTCAACAAGGGCTCCGAGCACATCTTCTACCGCATCGCGCTCCTCAACGACGTCGAAGGGGTCGAATTGGACAAGCCCGGCAGTGTCGTGGTCCAGCGCGAGGGACGCCGCCTAAGGTTCGAGGGCGTTGACCAACTTCGCCGCCACGATGCACTCGGCGCCGTGGTGGAGGTCGAGGTGCTGCCCGCGCAATCGCGCGCGGTGTTCATCCGGCAGGCGTAGCGGCGCGGTCGCCCTTGCGGCGAAACTCCGACGGCGTTTGGCCGGTGATGCGGCGGAAGACGCGGTTGAAGTGCGCCAGATCGCCGAAGCCCGATTCGTGGGCGATGGTGATGACCTTCTCTCCCGTGGAGTTCAGCATGACCATCGCGCGCTCGATGCGGCGATGGTGCAGGTACTCCACGATGGTCCGCCCGGTGTGCTTCTTGAAGAGACGACACAGATGCGCGCCGCTCATGTGGGCGCGCGCGGCAACGTCGCCCAGCCGCATCTCCTCCCGCCAGTTCTCCTCGATGTGCCGGCGGACGCGCTCCACTGCGAGCGCGGATCCGGTGACGAGTTCCGCATCCGCCCGAAAGTGCTGGCGGGCAAATCGCGCGCACTCGATCAGGAACAGGTGCATGTAGTGGGTCATCGCGCCCAGGTACTCGGGCCGCCGTTGCTCGGCCTCGTCCACCAGAGCGAGGAGGATCGTCGCCATCCGATCCACGTTTTCCAGGCGGTACTGGCTCACGCGGTTCATGTTGTGCGCCATGCCGGGCGCCAGCGGGAGGATGCGGGGGAGCGCGGCGGCCAGATCGCCGGAGAGCGTGGGCAGCCCGACCCACCGCGGATCGATATAGACGTTCACAACGTCCACGCCGCGTGGGCCCGCGATGATCGCGTGGGATTGGCCGAAGTTCACCACGCCCAGGTCGCCGCGCGCCAGTGGCTGCTCCCCGCCCCCCTCCATCAGGTGGGTCGCCTCGCCGTCGAGGACGAGGAACAACTCCACCACATCGTGGCTGTGGGCAGCACGGTCGATGTTCGTGTAGTGGGCGAACCGTTGGCTGGAGAACCCGAGGGTTCTGATGGAAGGGAGCCCTGGGTCGTGCAAAAGTTGAAGCAGCTGTTGCATTTCTCAAGATCGGCCCACTGTTGGATCAAGATCGTCCAAGATTTCCGGCATTGGAGGGCGGAAAGTGCTGGAGCGTCTTTAGCCCGGTATGATTATTCCCGGCACCCACTGGCAAGGAGAAACCATGGCAACCACGATCAGCAGCCCGGTGACCAAGGCACAGGTCGCCTTCTACCGTGAAAACGGCTACGTTCAGATCAACGACATCCTCACGGAGGAGGAAGTCGATCGGCTCGGCGCGCTCACCGATGAGATGAACGCCCTCATTGAGAAGGACCTTCCGCCGCTTGAGGAGCGGAACAAGTACCAGCAGGTGTTCATGCAGGTGGTGAACGTGTGGCGGCGCGACGCGCGCTTTCGTGAGTTTACCTTTCACCCCCGCCTCGCCGAGGCCGCCCGGGCCCTGATTGGGGCCGACAAGGTGCGCCTGTGGCACGACCACCTGATGACCAAGACGGCGGGCAAGGCGGGACGCGCCACGGACTGGCACCAGGACTTTCCCTACTGGCCCATCGTCGAGTCGGGCCCGATGTCGGTCTGGATTCCCATGCAGGACGTTGATCTTGAGATGGGCTGCATGCACTTCGTCCCCAAGTCCCACTCGTGGGGATTCGACGAGGCGATCCGCATCGACAAGGAAGGCGCCGCCGACCTCTTCGACCTCGTGAAGGCCAAGCCGCCGGAGGAGGTTCAGCGCGTTTATGTTCCCCTGAAGAAGGGGAGCGTGACGTTCCACAACGGCCTCACGTTTCATTTCGCCGGGAAGAACCTCTCGGAGTCCGCGCGTCGCGTGCTCTCCGTGATCTACATGGCCGACGGCAGCACCTATGTGCCGCGCGACAGGCCGCCCGGATACAACGACGGCGACATCAAAGTCCATCCGGTCACGGACGAGGCGGGCTACCTGAAGTCCGGCGATAAGTTCGGCGGCGAGTACTTCCCGATTATCGACTGAGCGTTCGACGCGGGGCGGCGCCTCTTGCGCCGTCCCGCCCATTGCCCTTGCCTGGATGGCCACAAACCAGTTACTCCCAAGCGAGAGAGGATTTCCAATGGGCTACACCGATTCGACCAGCATTATCAGCGATCCCATCGCCCTGCGCGAGCGCGCCGAGGAAGACGGCTATCTCTTCTTTCGCGGCCTCCTGCCCAAGGATCTGGTGTTGGAGCTGCGTCGCCAGATTCTCGGCGTCCTCGATCGCAACAACCTGATCGACCGCGGCCATCCGCTGCTTGATGCCTACGTCAATCGCGAGACCGTTCTGGCGGACGACATTGATCGGATCGTGGCGGCGGGACTCGGGGTGCGGCCCGAGCTCTACGCCGAGGTGCAGCGTCTGGAACTCTTCCACGCCCTGCCTCACCACCCCGCGATGAAGACGCTCTATCGCAACCTCTTCGGCGAGGAAGTCTTCGTCCATCCGCGCCACATCGCACGCATCATGGTGCCCGCGGACTATAACCACGCGACGCCGCTGCATCAGGACTTCATCCACATTCAGGGCACGACGAACGTGTGGACGGCTTGGTTCCCGATGGGGGATTGCCCGCGCGAGCTCGGCGGCCTATCAGTCGCACGCGGCTCCCACCAGCTCGGCCTCCTGCCGGTCGGCTATGCGCAGGGGGCGGGGAACTATGCGAGCCAGCTCTGTGACGAGCCCGAATGGATTGAGGACAATTTCCGCTGCGGAGATGTGCTGACATTCCACAGCCACACGGTTCACAAGGGCCAGAAGCCCAGCATCACCGACCGCATTCGACTCTCCGGCGACGTGCGCTACCAGCCCGCGAGCGAGGGGATCGAGCAGCGGTCGCTGGAACCCCACTGCGCCGTGACCACGTGGGAGGACATCTACGCGGGGTGGAAGAGCGACAAGCTTAAGTACTACTGGCAGCAGAACGACCTCTCAATGTCGCCATGGGACGAGTCGATCCGTTGGCAGAAAGAGAAGATCTGCTGAAGCATCTTGGCATGGCGCGCCTCGCCAGCGCTGACGGGCCCGGAACGCCTGTCCGGAAGTCGAGCGCTGGCGGGGCTTTGACAAGATGCCAACGCGACCGTTGTCCTACGCGGCGGGGAAGTCTTTCGCGTGCATCTTGCGCGCCCTCTCCAGTTCATCCTGCGTGTAGGGCGCCGCGTCCGACGCCGCGGCGCAGTCGCGAATCTCCGCGCCATTGCGGGCCCCGCTCAGCACCGTTGAGACGGCCGGATTATCGAGCACCCACCGCAGCGCCGCCTGGGGCATCGTGCCCACTTCGCCGCGCACAAGAAAAGACAGGCGCTCCACCTGGTCCACGCGCTCGGCGATCTCCTCGCTGGTGTAGCGGCTGTTCAGGTTGTTGGGCGCAAAGACAGTGTCGCGGGTGATGCCGCCGGAGAGGAAGCCGTTGGCGAGCGATTCCCGCGCGATTATTCCCACGTTCAGCGCGCCCATCGACGCGATGAATTCCTCGGTCTCCCGATTCAACAGGCTATAGACCATCTGCACCACATCGATAAGCCCTTCCCGGGCCCAGCGCAGCGCCATGCCCTTTGTCTGCTGGAACATCGAGAGGGAATGCGCGATGAAGCGTACCTTGCCTTCGCGCTTCAGGCGATCCAGCTCCGCCCAGACGTCGTCGTGTATATCCGCCTCGCTGAAGGGAGAGTGGAAGAACAGGATATCTATGCGGTCGGTGTCCAGGCGCGCGAGGCTCGCCTCCACCGACTCACGGGCGCGGCCGGCGTGGAAATTGGGGGAGGGGTCGGTGGAGTAGCGGCCGAACTTCGTGGAGATCAGGATGCTGTCGCGGCGCGAACCAAGCGCGCGGCCAAGCACTTCCTCCGCCACGCCATTCACCGCGGGCGAGCCATAGAGCGGCGCGGTATCGAACACGTTGATGCCGGAGGCGATCGCCTCGTCCACGGCGGCATAGGCCTGCGCCTCGTCCACGTCGCCATAGACCTGGGAGGCGAAGGACCACGTGCCGAGGGAGATTTCGCTGCAGCGCAGCCCCGTCCTGCCAAGATCGCGGTATTTCATCGGGCGCTCTCCCGGAGTAGTTCGCGCACACGCGGCTCCATGTATTCGATAAATGCATGAACCATGCGTTCGCCCTCTTCGCGCGTCGCCTCGCGCGGGTCGTCGCCCCACACGCCGTCGTCGTCGAGCGTCGCCACCCGGTCGCTTGGCAGGAGCGAAAGGTCCACGGTGTCGGGCTCGAAGTAGAGCTGGAAGCTTGTTTCCCCGCGGGCCGCGTGGTTCATCTGGAACTTGCCCTCCAGCGGAATGTTGTCCCCTCCGGACCACAGGCCAATATCGGGATGACGTTCGCGGAATTCGGCGGCGGCCTCGGCGATCATGTCCTGCTGTCCTTGGGAATAATGCCCAGTAAGCAGGACGATGACGCAGAAGCCCTCGTCGGCAAGCTGCTCCAGAATCTCGCTTGCCAGAAGCCGCACCGTTTCGCGGCTGTGCTCGATCGTCTGCTTGAAGCCCTTGAAGGGCTTGATGCTGTCGGTGCCAACATAGAGAGGGGGAAGAACTAGACCGCCCACGACGCTCGCAAGCTCGCGCAGCAGGCCGTGCGACTTATGGCAGTCGAGCCCCGTTGGAGCGTGGTAGCTGTGCCACTCAATCGCTCCAAAGGGGACGTAGGCCACAGGCGTTTCGCGCTTGATGGATTCGATCTGAGCGGGGCGCAGTCGCTCGAACTGCCCCCATTTTTTTTCGGGATTCATGGTTTGACGGCCCGCCGGTTAAGTGGTTTCTGACTCGGTATTTTGCAGGATATCGCAGTCCGGGACCGAAATAGGGGACTTGGGCAGCGGAATCGGGGGCAATTGAATAATACTGACGTGTTTTTTATTCTTTTTCAGTTGACCGGTCCAATATCTTCTGCTCCAACTCGTCGTATCAGCGCCATCCGGTGGGTGCCTTACCCGGGGCTGCTGGACACTTGAAGGAGTCTTGATCATGGCAATAAACTGGACCGGCATTTTTCCCGCAACGCTCTGCCCGTTCCATCCCGATTTCAGCATCGACGAGGAGGGTCTCGTTTCCTACCTGAGCTGGCTCGCCACCCACAAGCGGCTGAGCGGCCTGGTGACGAACGGGCATACGGGAGAGATCATGTCCCTGCGGCCCCGGGAGCGGGCCGATGTGACGCGCATCGCGGTGAAGACCGTTGGAGCCCAGATGCCCGTCGTTTCCGGCGTCTCCGCCGACGGCAGCCTGGAGGCCGTCGATCACGCCCTCGAAGCCAAGTCCGTTGGCGCCGCGGGCATCCTGCTCATGCCGCCCCATCACTGGCTTCGTTTCGGCCGCTCCAGCCAGACGGCGGTCGGCTTTGTCGAGGACGTTGCCGAGGGAGCGGACATCTCCATCGTCATCCATCAGTACCCCTCGTGGACCAAGGCGGGCTATACGCTGAACGAAATGCTGGAGATGGTGAAGATCCCCCAAGTGGTCTCCATCAAGCTGGGCACCCGCGACATGGCGCGTCAGTACCACGACTATCGCGCGCTGAAGCGGGCCGCGCCCCACGTCTCGATCCTGACCTGCCATGACGAGTTCCTGATGGCCTCCTTGATCGAGGGAGCCGACGGCGCGCTGGTTGGATTCGCCGGCTATGCGCCCAGCCTGATCCTTGAGATGTTTGACAAGGTGCAGCAGAAGGACCTGGAGGGCGCCTACGAAGTCCGGCGCAGCCTTGAGGTGCTCGCCCAGGCGATTTACCAGTTTGGCGAGCCTTCAAGCGAAGCCCACCAGCGCATGAAGGTGGCGGCATGGCTGACGGGCAAGCTCTCCTCGCCCGTTGTGCGTCCGCCGCTGCGTCCCCTTCCCGAGGCGGCGATCAGTTCGCTGCGCGCGCGCCTGGACGAAGTAGGAGAGAAAGTGAGAAAGCAGGCCGGGGCGATCGTCTGACCGCCACCACCCCCCACCATCCCCGAGGAGTTACCCACAAATGAGTGCGAAGCGCGGATTTACACTGATTGAACTGCTGATCGTCGTGGCCATTATCGCCATCCTGGCGGCGATCGCAGTCCCGAACTTCCTGGAGGCCCAGACGCGGTCCAAGATCGCCCGCGTCAAGGCCGACCACCGGAGCCTCGCGACGGCCATGGAGGCCTATCGCGTGGACTACAACGACTACGTGCCCGCTTGGCAGTTGCTGGGGCGCCTTGGCAAGCCAGTCGTGTTCCTGAACGACAAGTTCGTGCGCTGGCGCCTCGTGGGGCTCACGACGCCGGTCGCCTATTTCACGTCGCTCCCCGAGACGCCTTTCCTTCCGAAAGGCTACCGCCACTCAAGCGGCGTGATTCCCCTGACGTTCAACGTCGGCAGCGAGTACGAGATGGGGCACTTCGACGGTTGGTACAACAACGCGGGACCCGTTCTTGCCGGCTCCAACCCGACGGTAACTCGCTACCACTTCCGTGACGCTGGTCCGGATTCGGAGTTTACGAACGCCAACGCAGCGAACTCCCAGACTAACATGTTCCCCTATGATGCCACCAACGGGACGATTTCCACCGGGGACATCTGGCGTTTTGGTCCGTAAGCTAATCGAACCGCTCCAAGACCCCGAAGGTCGCCGCAATCAGGACGATCCGGGGAACCAGCCACGAATCTCCAAACTACACGCCACGCGGTCCGCGCCACAACCCGCGTAACCCCCCGCCCACCCAAGGAGATGTGATCCATGCTATCCCTTATGAACAAAAACCGACTGAAGGTGTTGGCTCTTGCGGCGTTTCTTCCCCTCTGCGCGCAGGTTGAAGGGGCTGTTATTCTTCCCGGCAGCATTGTCAACGGCACCATTGACGCGGGTCAACCGGCGGCCAATGCAACCGACGTGGACTATCTGACAGCGATGCGAATCAACTCGACCGGGGCGACAACTGATCGTGTCAGTTTTGTCGTGGACCTGCAGGGCGAACAGAACGTCCACGGTGTCGGCATCTATGGTGATCCCACCTATCGGGCTTCCATTGGAATGCTCGCCGGCAACGTGAATGTGGAGGCGGGCGACTCCGCGAGCGGCCCGTGGACCCAGATCGGATCGATCAACGTGGGCAACACCCGCCCCACCGATCCCGATCCGACCATTGGCGGCGGCAATCCATTCACAGGCGGCAACGGGCGCCTAATCCCCTGCGACGGGGCTGCCGCTTCCTTCCTCCGTATCTCGGGCACCCAGGAATTCGACAACGTCATCGATGTCTATCACCTGCAGATCAATCCCCGCCTCATCATCCACCAGTTCAAGCCCGTCTATACGGGAACCAGTCTCTCTCCGTTCGACTTCGGCGGCGGTGTCGGCAATTCCCGGGCTGCGCCAGACTTGACGGATGGACTCCTGAACACGCGCGCCTTCATCGGAAACCAGTCCGATCTCGTGTTCGACCTTGGTACCGCGCGTCCGCTGAAGGAGATGCGCATTCACGCCTCGGAATCCGACGATTTCGCGTTGATCCGGACTGGCACCATGCGGGTGTCGAGCACCGACAATCCCACGAACATGGACACAGTGGTGAACACGTTCAACACAGGTGGCAGCAAGGCCACGGCGGTCGTGCCGATGACGGGAAATCCCAGCAAGCGCTTCGTCCAACTGACCGTCGGCACGAACCAGCAGGGGACCGCGGCCACTGGCACCCAGGCGACATTCCGCTTTTCCGAGGTAGACTACCGCGCCATCGAGGAGTCGCCGATCAACACGGCCTCCGTGGCTTCCTTTGCCAACGGCACATCGACGACCCAAGCCGGCGTCTTCGATCTGGACTACAATGTCCGCGCAGAGTTTGGGCAAACAACGGGCAATCTGGAGCTGACCGTGGCCCTCGGCACCTCGACGGAGGTTCGCTCGGTCGGCCTCTATGGCGACTGGGCCTACCGGACCACGATCAACGCCCCCAGCGGCGTCGTGACCGTGGAGGCGGGCAATAGCGCCAGCGGCCCGTGGACGGCGATCGGCAGCCGCGACTTTGGCAGCACCCGCCCCACCGATCCCGACCCCACCATCGGCGGCGAAAACGTCTTCACCGGCGGAAACGGGCGCCGCATTCCCGTGACGCCGACCACCGCCAGCCACCTGCGCATCATCGGCGGCTATGGATACGACAGCCCGATCCTCATCTACGAGGCGATCGTGAATCCCGATCACGTTCTCCACACAGTCAACCCCGTGGACCAGAGCCAGACACTGTGGGATATTGGCGGCGGCCCCCTGAACACCCGCGCCGGTGCCGAGACGGTGGACGGCAACCTGAACACACGCATCAACCCCCGCCTGCTCTACACGTTCACGCTCGACGTGGCCCCGACCGCCGCGAAGATCAAGGAAATCCGCATCTTCCCGATGGACAACGACATCGTCCAGCTTCCCAAGACTGGCGTGGTGCGCACGTCATCGACGGATAGCCCGACCAACTTCGACACGGTGGAGAACAGCTTCGACGTCCCGATCACCGGCGGCGCCGTCGTCATCCCCGTGGCGAGCCAGCCCACCAAGCGCTACGTCCAGATCCAGTTCCTCAGCGGCCAAACCGTCGCGGTTCCTCGCGTCGGCGAGATCGAGGTTGTCACGATCCCGGCCGTTATCCCGAATGCTTCCAACGTGCCCAATTGGCAGATGTTCGAGTAATGCCTGTTGCCTGAAAACGGAGAGCCTCCCACCCGGGGGGGCTCTCCGTTTCGCTTTCAGATGGAGGACTTTGGAAAAGGGGAAGGATTCTTGGAAACCCAAGTATATCTGCTATCGTGGCTGGACTGGCTGTCGGTTGTCGTCTATCTCGGCATTCTGGCGGCGATGGGGTATTATTTCTCCCGTCGCCAGAACGGCGCGGACGAATACTTCGTTGGCAAGCGCGACATCCCCGGCTGGGCCGTGGGGATTTCGATGTTTGCCACGCTGCTATCCAGCTTCACCTTCATCGCGTTTCCCGGCTTCGCCTATGATCGAAGCTGGGAAATTCTCATGCGTGAGTTCATGGCGCCGATTTGCGTCGCGATCGCCGCGGTGACCGTCATTCCGATCTATCGCCAGGCCATCCGCATGAGCGCCTATGAGTATCTGGAGCGCCGCTTTGGCTATGCCGCGCGTGTATATGGCAACCTCGGCTTCATGTTTGGCCACTTTTTCAAGATTTCAGTCGTGATGTTCACCATGTCGGTGGCGCTGAACAGCATCACCGGGTGGGATATCACCACGATTATCGTGATTCTGGGCGCGGTCACGGTTGTCTATACGTCGGTGGGTGGGATCAAGGGCGTGATCTGGACCGACGTGATTCAAGGAATCCTGATGCTGGGCACGGGCCTGATGACGGTGGCCTATCTAGTCTTCATCGCGTCGCCGTCTCCCGGAACCCTCTTTGCGGAGGCAGCGCAGGACGGCAAGTTTCGCCTGATCAATCCCGAGTTTTCGATGACCAAGGAGACCGTCTATGTCTTCATGTTCTTCGGCATGTTTCAGTTCCTGACCAAGTATGGAACCGACCAGACGATGGTGCAGCGCTACCTGCTGTCGCCGTCGCGAAAGGACACCGTGCGCGCGATGTTTATCAGCGTCGCCTGCTGCATGGTGGCCTGGATCACGTTCTCGCTGATCGGCTCGCTCCTTTATGGTTTCTATCAGATCAATGCCGACCGGTTGCCCGAGGGGATGAAGGGCGATAAGGTCTTTCCGTACTTCATCGCGCGCGAGCTGCCGATCGGCGTGACGGGTCTTGTGCTCGCGGGACTCTTCTCCGCCACCATGTCCACGCTCTCCTCCGACCTCAACAGTGTCGGGGCCGTGGTGATCGGCGACTACTATGACCGCTTTGCCAAGAACCCGACCGACAAGGGCCGTTTTCGGCTCTCGCTTGGAATCGTTGTTGGCGCGGGCGTTGTCTCCGTCGCCGTGGCGATCCTGCTCGCCACCTACAAGGGCAACATCATGCAGATGACGATGGATGCGGCCACGATCATTGGAACCTTGATCTCTGGCGGCATCCTGGCGGCGTTTGTGCTCGGTTTCTTCTGCCGCCGCGCCAACGCGAAGGGGCTCTACACCGCGATCATCTCGGGATTTATCGTGGGGGGCTGGTGCCTGTGGACTGGCGCCAAGGGCGACCAGTTGCCGTCCTCGCTCTCCTTCCTTGAGTACCGCCTGCACATGTGGTGGCTCTGGGGATTCAGCAACATCTTCGTATTCGTCGTCGGCTATCTTGTCAGCATCGCTTTCGGCAAGGGGGAGCTGGTCGATGAACGCCTCACGGTGTACGGCTATCGCAATCAGTCCGCGGCGGATGAGCACGCGGGGGAGCAGAGGGCGCAGGACGGAACCCACGGCGACGCCGTCGAGAGGCGATCGTGAAGAGCATCTACACCCTCCTTCTTGCTGGGTCGCTGGTTGTGGCCCAGGCAGCGGCGTCGCCAGGCGCCGAGACGGCAACGGAGTCCGTGTGGGACGACACCGCGCCCTACGCGCTTCCGCTCGACGTCGAGTGGGGCGCCGATGTCGAGCGGGATGGAATCCGCATGAGGCGGCTTGTCTATACAGGCTCGGTCTATCAGGGTACTCCCCAGCGCGTGAAGGCCATCTATGGCCAGCCCGCGGGGAAGGGCCCGTTTCCCGCCGTCCTCCAGATTCACGGCGGGGGGCAGACGGCGTATCCGGAGAACGTCGCCTACTTCGTCAAGCATGGGTATGCGTGCCTCGCCTTTGACTGGACCGGGCCGCGCGACGAGAGACCGGTGGAGGAGGTGACGCAGTGGAGCGTCGATTTCTCGCTCGTTGGGTACAGCGATTCCGACCCGGACCCAAGGCGCTGCATCATCTATCACGCGGTCACCGCCGCGCGTCGCGGTATCGACGTTCTGGTTATGCAGGACGGCGTGGATGCGTCGCGCATCGGCGTGGAGGGAGTATCCTGGGGCGGATTCCTCACGTGGCTGGTCAACGCGATCGATAGCCGCGTCAAGGTTGCCGTTCCCGTGTATGGCGTCGGTGGGGTTCGATCCCAATGGAACAGCATGGGCATTGGCCTCCGCCAGCAGCCCCAGCACTGGATCGACACGTGGACGCGGAACTACGATCCGCTGTCCTTCGCCAGCGAGATGCACGGCCCGGTGATGTTTGTGGACGGCTCCAACGATTTCTTTGCTCCATTGGATACCGCCGAGAAGATGCTGGGGGCGCTGAAGGTTCCCCATCGCAGGGCCTACAGCCCCAACAGGATGCACTCCCTGGCGCCGGAGCACGCCCGCGCGGCAATCGCATGGATCGACGCACATCTAAAGGGCGACGGTACGTTTCCCACCGAGCCGGGTATCGAGTTCTCCGCCGCCGATGGCGCCCTGACGGCGACAGTCCGGGCCGACGCGAGCAAGCCGATCACGTCGGTGCATGTTGACTACGCCCGCGGGTTCAGCCTTCCGCTGCTTCGCGGATGGGTCCCCGCGGACGCCACCGGCGCGGGCGATACGTGGACGGCGAAATTGACCACGGTGGACGCAACGAGGCCGCTCTATGCGATGGCCCAGGTGGCCTATGCCGACGGCTTCACCATGACGAGCCCTGTCCGCGAAATTATTCCCGCGGTCGAGTTTCCCGGATTAATCGGGACGCTGACACCCTCCCCTGTGATCAGCGACTGGGGAGCGGATCCCCGCGAATGGTACATTAGGACGAGCGTTGATCTCTTCGCCGTCGAGAACGTGAAGGCGGTGCTGAGAAGCGCCGAGGTCGACGGGAAGAAGGCGATTCTCTACGACTCCCCCGAGAACTACTCCTCGCTGGAGGTCTCGACCCGAATGACCGCCGATCCCACCCGTGAAAACGGCGGCTCGCGATGCCTTGAGATATGGACCCACGATGTTAACTCGCTGAAGGTCAGGATGAATCACTTCCTGAGGAAGCCCGGCGAATTGCAGTACGAAGCCTCGGCGACGCCGGGCAAGGGGTGGCAAAAGACCGTCCTCTGTCCCGCGCAGTTTCAGCGCTTCTCGGAGGACCGCGACGGAGTCGATCCGTCTCTCCCGGGTCCCACGAAGTGGAATGAACTCCATCAGATCACGCTTTTCGGAGAGCGGGAGGCTGACGGGCAGGTGGCGATTGGGTTGGTGCGATGGGTTGAAGTTGGCAGCACGAACAGCAACTGAGGAGAAGGCATGAAAGCGGAAGCCGTTGTATTCACAGGAAAAGAGAAGGTCGAGTGGAGCGAGGTGGACGTCCCGGACCCCGGTCCGGACGACGTAGTGGTGGAGACCAAGTTTTCGTGGATCAGCAACGGGACCGAAGGGTCGTTCCTGCGGCAGGAGCGCTCCGACGGAGTGACGCCGTGGGAACCGGGCCACCCGCTGCCGTTTCCGATGGTGGCCGGCTATCAGAAGGTCGGCACGGTGGTCTCCACCGGCAAGAACGTGCACGGATTTCGCAAGGGCCAGTGGGTGTTCGCGACCATCACCAAGCTCAACAACGTTCATCTCGGATTCGGCGGTCACGTGCGCGTGGGGCCGTCGGATGTGAACGAGGTCTATGCCCTCCCTGAAGGCGCCGATCCCGTGCGCTTCAGCGGGCTCGTGCTGACTCAGGTTGGCTACAACACAGGTGTCCGTCCCCCCGTGGAAGGCAAGACGAGCGCCGTGGTGGTGGGCGATGGCATGGTGGGACAGTGGGCCGCGCAGACTCTTCAAATGCGCGGGGCCAACGTCTGCCTTGTCGGTCGCCACGATCTGCGCATGAACATGTTCGACCAGCGTTGCGGCGACCTGAAGCTGAAGTCCCAAGACGCCGACTGGATTGCCAAGGCCAAGGACTGGGCCCGGGGAGAGTTTGACATCGTGGTGGACACCGTCGGCAACGACACGAACCTCGAAATCAACCTCAAGCTGATCCCGATGCTGCGCTACGGCGGGCACTATGTGACCGCGGGCCACGAGGGCAACAAGTCGGTGATGGACCTCAAGGTGTTCATCTATCGCGAGGCGACGGTGCACCTGCCTTGTGGATGGACGCGCCCGCGCATGGAGAAGACACTCCAGCTCGTCCACGAGGGGAAGCTGAAGACCCTCCCGCTCGTCACGCACCGCCTCCCCGCGCGCGAGGCCGCCAAAGGCTGGGAAAATATTCTGCACCACCGCGACAAGACACTCGGCGTCATCCTCGAATGGTGACGCAACTCAAGGAAAAGGAACTTCGATGAAAGTATTGCTGGCAGGCGCCGCAGGTTATGTTGGCCGCTATTTCACATGGAAGGCTGAGGACCGCTACGACTTGCGGCTCTCCGACGTTGCGCCTCCGAACCCCGACCGCCTGCCTTGGGTCTATGGCGCCCTGGATGTGCAGCGCACGCCGGAATTCACGCCCAAGCCCTCCGCGCGTCACGACTTCAGCGTGGGCGACTTGTGCGACTATGACTACTGCCTAAAGATCACAAAGGACGTGGATGTTGTCCTGAACCTCTCCGGCCACGTCCGCCACGAGGAGCCGGTCGATTGCTTCCGCGTCAATGCGGTCTCCACGTTCAACTTGTTGGAGGCCGCCGTGCAGAACGGCGTGAAGACCTTCCTGACGGCGTCGAGCATCAACGCCTCCGGCTGGTTCTACTGCCGCTACACCAATCGCAAGCGCGATTGGCCATATTTCCCCGTGGACGAGAAGTACCCCACGGATCACGAGGACCCCTACAGCCTGGCGAAGTACTGCAACGAGCTGAACTGCCTCGCGTGGACCAACCGCACGGGCGCCACGACGGGTGCGTTTCGATTCTCCGGCGTCTTTCCGCCCGAGTGGACAAACATCTTCGCCTCGCGCGTGAAGCCGACGGAGGTCTGGCCCGAGGAGTTGCACAGCTACGTCGATCTGCGCGATGTGGTGGATGGCCTGATCAAGGCGGTGGACGCAAAGGATCGCCTGCCGAAGTTCGGTGTTTACCAGATGGCGGCGCCAGACACCCAGATGCCGGAGCCCACGATGGAGCTGCTCGAGCGGTTCCACCCCGAATGGGTCAGCCGCGTGCGCGAGCCATTGCCGGGGCGCACGTCGCTGCTCTCCCACAAGGCTGCGCGCGATGCGTTCGGCTTCAACCCCGTCCATCACTGGAAGGAAATCTAGTCATCATGCGGCTCCTGATTGGTACTCTGCTTCTCTGCGCCGGAGTCGTCCACGCGGCTCCCGTCGATGTGACCACGCTCGGCGTTATTCCCAACGACGGCAACGACGACTCCTCCGCCCTGACCGCCGCGTTGCAGAACAATCAGGAGCTGTTCCTTCCCGCCGGTGTCTATACGTTCAACAGCACGGTCTATATTCCTTCCCAGCGCCGCATCGCCGGCGCCGGGAAGGATGTCACGACGATCCAGCTCGGCGCCGACACGGTTGCCTTCCGTATCGAGGGAAGCAACAACGTCAAGGTCTCGGGGATGACCATCAACCGACCCTTCGACAACTCCGTCGAGGAGGCGATCTTCGTCTATTCGGGCGCGCTACATGTCCATCTCGACAATATGCGCGTCACGAATCAGCGCAGCCGCGCCGCAGCCTTTGTTTTTAACACCACCACCAACTGTGCCGTCACCAACAGCGAGTTCATCGACGTCCAACGCCGCATCGTGGAGGATGGCTCCGAGCAGGTCTATGGCTCCGGCATCACCTTCAACGGATGCGCGGGTGTCCACGTCGAGAACAACACGGTAACCGAGACGCGCAACCTCGCGCTGACCAACTCCACCAAGTACAATTGGTATCAGGCCGGCGCCATTCAGGTCAGCGGATGCCGCCAGGCCGTCGTCCGCAACAACCGCATCACGCTAACCGGCAACGGAATCGACGTGGGCGGAACCCTTCACGCCATTGTCGAATACAACCAGGTGGATAATTGCCATGAGACGGGCATCAAGCTCGTCAACGGCTCCAGCAACCAAATCGTCCGCAACAACTACGTCACCCGTTGCGGACTGGTGGGGATCTGGATGTCACCCGGCAGCGAGAACCTGGCAATCCGCGACTGCATCGTGGAAGACAACGTCCTTGGCCAAATCGGCCAGGGGACCGGCGGAAACGACTACTGGGATGGCTGGTTCAACAGCACGGTGCCAGCCGGAATTCATATGGACTCAGCATCAACCACGGCGCAGCGCTCACAGAACCTGACTGTCCGCAACAATTCATTCTACGACAACGCCAGCATGCAGAACGCGGTGATCATTCGCCCGGGTGGCACCTCTGCACAGAACGTGACGCAGACCAACAATCAGGTCCTGGCCGGAGCTCTGCCATCGCCCGGCCTACCGCCGAGCTTTCCCGATCAATTCGAGCTACCCGCACTCAAGCCGCGGGTGGCCGCGTATGTGCCGGGATCGCTGCAGAATGCCACCGTGAGCCCATCCGATGGGATCGCCAAGGCCTTCGACCAAATTGCCACTACGCGCGCACTGTTCAATGATGCCGGGCATTCGCCCACGGACCGGTGGCGTTTCGATGTGGATATCCAGTCGGAGCTGCTGGTGGAGTCACTTGCGCTCTATGGCGAACACACCTACCGCACCGACGAGGCCTCGCCCGGCGGCGTCGTGGATATTGCGGCGTCCAATAGTCCAACCGGGCCGTTCATCAGAATCGGCACACGCAACTTTGGCGCTGACAGAGCCACGAATCCGTTCACCGGCGGCAAGGGCAAGCGCATCCACGTGACGCCGACGACGGCACGCTACCTCCGCATATCGGGCGGTCAGTGGTCCAACACTTTTGACAACAACGTGATCATCAGCGAGGTGATCGTGAATCCCCGCATCGTGCTCGACAACTACTCGCCGATTCACAACCCCGGATATCCGCTTCCCAACTCGGCATCGGTACCCCAGCAGTCGACTTGGAATGTCGGCGGTGGGTTCGAGAATGATCGCGTCGGACTCGACTTGGTTGATGGCAAGCTCATCACGCGGCTGATCCCGACCAAGCGCATGACATTCCTTCTCGACATGGCCCCGCGGCTTGGAACCGTGGCCGACGTCGATGCGTTCATCTTTCATCGCGCTGCCGTTGGGTCGGAAAGCTTCCTGCCAAAGTCCGGAACGATTCGCGCTTCCTCCACGAATGATCCCGCCAACATGGACCTCGTGGTGGCCACCTTCGACGAGCCAGCCGCCCATACGCGCGTGGTTGTGCCAGTGGACCCCGCCGCAAAGGGGCGTTATTTCCAGATCGAACTGAACACTAGCCAGGCCGGCAGCTCGGCGGATGACGCCCACCGCATTGGCGAGGTTGATTTCTTCGGGAGGATCGTGGAAGACACAATCACGCCGGTGCCAACGCCGACGCCAACGCCCTCCCCGACGGCGACTCCTTTTCCCAGTCCCACCGGCACCCCCAACATCGTGGACGTGACCTCCTGCGGCGCGATTCCCAACGATGGGCTGGATGACTCGGCTGCCTTCGCCCAGTGCCTCCTGACGGCGACCACGCTCAATGTTCCACCGGGCGTCTATCACTTCGCCCAGACGGTGTTTATCCCCTCAAACCGCGTGATCCGCGGGGCGGGAATGGAGGAAACTTCGATTGTTCTCCTCCGCGACACCGGGGCGTTCCGCATCGACAACAAGCATAATGTCACAATCTCGGACCTGACCATCGACCGGCCCTTCGACAACTCCCTTGAGGAGATGGTTTTTGCGTACAACGGGTCCACCTACGTGACCTTCGAACGCATTCGCTCGCTCAACAATCGCTCACGCGCTCCGGCGCTGCGCTTCATCGGCACCGCCAACGGCACCGTGCGCGATTGCATCGTGATCGACACCCAGCGCCAGATTTTCGAGGACGGGAATCTGTACACCTACGGATCGGGAATCACCTTCGAGCACTCCGATCAGGTGCTCGTCGAGTGCAACCGCGTCATCGAAACACGCGACCTTTCGATCGAGAATTCGCCTCTCCAGGGAACCAACACCTACTATCAGGCGGGGGCCATTCAGACTTCGAGCTGCACGAATGTAACAATCCGCGGGAACTATGTATATCTCTCCGGCAACGGCATCGATGCGGGAGGAACATTCCCCGCTTTGATCGAAAACAACTGGATCGACAACATTCAGGCCACGGGAATCAAGCTCGTCAACGGCTCCGCCCATCAGATTGTCAGGAACAACTACCTGACCCGTTGCGGCATCAATGCGATCTGGCTGAGCCCCGGCAGCACCGATCTCCCCACGCACAACTGCCTGGTGGAAAACAACACCATCGCCGAAACAGGTCAGGGAGTTGGCTTTGCCTACTGGCGTGGCTTCATGGGCAACACCGCGCCCGCAGCCATTCACCTCGGCGAAGCCAACAGCTTCGCGGGCCGCTGCTATGACAATATCATCAGAAACAACATCACCTATGACGATCCAGAGATGGTGGACGATGTCATCGTGAGGCCCAGCGACTTCGCCGCGATCAATACAACCATCGAGGACAATCAACTGCTGACCGGCGAGCCGCCCGCGCCCCCGGCGAACTGCTCGGGCCAGTCAACCGCCGGAACCGAGCTATGGAGAATCGAGTGAAAATACGCGCACTGCTGCTGGTCTCGCTGATCGCCGCCGCGACGGCAAGCCCCGCCAGCACCGAGTGGCCCACGCCGCTCGATCTCGGTGCCGTTGGCGATGGCACCGCCGACGATACCACGCTCGTCCAACAGGCGCTGGATGCAGGAACTGTCGTTCACCTTGCCGGTGCGACATATCGCATCACTTCGCCGCTAAGCCTGGCGACGGGCCGCACTCTCCTCGGGCCTGGATCTCTCATTGTCGATTTCGACTCCGGAACCGCAACGGATGCAAATGCAGCAGTCCACATCGTTGGGAACGACGTGCATTTGGGGAACGTGACCATCAACAAGCAGTTCATCGATGGTTCGCTCGCCTCTGGTGTTCGAGCCAGCGGTGTATCGAACCTGCGGCTCGATTCCGTCACAATTCAGGGATACAGCGCCCGCCCGGGCATTGTTATGGTGGACTGCCGCAACTTTCAGATTGGCGGCTGCACGATCGGCGGGTTCACGCTCGGCCGCGCTGTCGAGATTGTCACAGAGCCGATGGCGGGAATCTATCTGATCGATACCACCGATGGCCTGATTGTAAACAATGTGATTCGCGGCTTTGAGGTCGGTCCAGACGCACGGGGACAGGGGTACCTTTCCTATGGCATCTATGCGCGCAAGGCGGCCCGCCTCTGCATCCTACGCAATCAGATATCCATCGCGGGCGAGGGCGTCCATTTCGTGGATGCGCGAGACAGCGCCATCTCGGGCAACCGGATCGGGGACATCTGGTCCTATGGCGTCAGCCTTGTGCGAAGCTCCTTCGTCACCGTTGGCAACAATCACATCGACAATGCATATCAGGGGATCTCGCTCAGCGGCGACGAACAGGTCGTCGATCCCGGATGCATCGATCCCGCCGTGGGATCCAAGGCTCCGCTGGCCGGCGTCGTCGGGAGCGTCATCGGCGGCAATGAGGACCCCGAGGGCATCGGAGAGACGCTCGCGCGCATCGGCGACGGCAACTACTCCACTCGGAGCACCATTAGCCAGGCCGGTCCCGTGGCGTTCTCCTTCGTGATCGACCTCTTGCAGGAAACGCGGTTCAGCGATCTGACGCTTGTCTCCGAACGAAACTATCGCCCGGGCGGCCAGTTTCCCGGAGGCGCTGTCTCGCTGGCGGTGTCGTCCTCGCCCACCGGACCGTTTGTAGATGGCGGCGGTGCAATCCTCGAATGTTCACGCCCGCCCGGCACGGAGATGACTGCCACAAACTCTGGTGCCTGCGCGACACAGACCGAGGCGCGCCGCATCGTCATGGCGCAGCCAGTCACCACACGCTATGTGCGCGTCTCCGCAACGTTCTGCCTGGACAACATCGTCCTCATCTCAGAGGCGTATGCCAACCAGGGACCCATCGTCCGGCGGGTGCGCCCCATCGGCGACGCCTACCAGAATTTTCCACGCATTCCCGCGATGATGACGGATGGAAATGCTTCGACATACTACAATCCCAACGTGACCGCCGGTTCCATCGATGTGGATGTGGCACCCTATCCCGTGACGATGGAGCGCATTCGTATGGTTGGACGTGTCGGTGATCTCGGCGGCCTTCCCCGATCCGGCGCTGTCTATACAACGGCTTCGGATGATCCCGATGCGCTCGACGTCCTTCTAACGAACTTCAATTTGGAGCCGGTGGGTGGCGAACTTGTGATCGAACTCCCTCCCGATGCCAGGGGCCGCTATGTGCGCATCGAATGGGATTCGCTGCAGGACCCCGCGGACACGCGCACTCAGATCGCGGAGATCGCACTGGACTACAGCGAGGCCTGCATCCCTCAGGGGTCGGAATTCCTGCTTTCCTCAAACGGCAACTCGATCAATGGAAACGTGATCCTGAACGCGGGCGCGCGAGGGGTGTTTGATCAGTCCGGGACGAGTCGCGTCGCCGGCACCGGGCCCGTTGGGATCGATCTCGGCAACGAGGCCAGCTATAACGTGGTCTCGGATCACCTCATCGCCGACCGGCAGTTTATTCCCACGATGGTCGATGGCATTCGCACCGGCGACTCTGGCGTCGCCAATGTGGTCACCGACAACATTACGACCTATGACGTTCAGAAGGAAACCCTCCAGCTTTGGGTTCTACACTAGGAGACTCGACAATGAGAGCACCGATCACGCTGTCCCTGATGCTGGCATGTGGCATCTGCCACGCCGCGACAACGCCCAACGAAATCACCACGCCCTATGACTTCGGAGCCGTCGGCAACGGCACGGCGGACGATAGCACTGCGCTCCAGAATGCGCTGAGCTCCGGCAGGATCGTCACGCTTCCCGGTGGCAGCTTCCGCATCACTCGGCGTATGAACATCCCCGCCAACGGCGGCCTGGTGGGCGCGGGAACCATCCTCCACGATTTCGACACCAGCCCAGCTCCAGGGCTTCCCTCGGCCAATGACTATGCCTTCTTCACCAATGGCGCCAACGTGAGACTCGAAGGATTCAAGCTGAAGAAGACCTTCATCGATGGTTCCTATGCCTGTGGCATCGTTGCCGACCACGCCAACAACATCACCATCAAGGACGTGGAGATTTCAGGGTATAGCGCCCGCTATGGAATCCACATCATCGAGAGCGAGAATATCCAGGTCACCGGCTGCTATATACACAGCTTCATGATGAACACGACCGCTGACATGATCTCCGATTCCCCCGCGGGGTTGCGCGTGACCCGCTGCGTGCGCGGAATCGTCTCTAAC
>JBBQYG010000050.1:0-25229 GCA_038208905.1 Candidatus Sumerlaeia bacterium
CAAAGTTGACGCCCTGGTCGAAGTTCGCCTGCTTCTGCTTCAACACAATCACGGGCGCCAGCAACACAGCCAGCGACGCCAGCGATATGGCCAGCGCGGGAATGGCGGGCGATTTCCCGCGCTTGCGGAGCAGCAGGAACACCAGCCACAGCGCCATCGCCCCCGTGTGGAGCGCCGTCAGCACCTGAACCGCGGCCCCGGCGACGAGCGCCGCCAGCAATGCCCCTAGCCAGATTGGCCGACCCGATTCCCACCACCGCGCCAGCGACCACCACGCCGCCATCATCGCGAGGAGCATCATCCCATAGGGCCTCGCCGTCGTCGCCGACCACGCCGTCAGTTGATGGAATACGAAGATCGCCGTCGAGAGGTCCGCCACGCCGGAACCCAGCCACCGCCGAGCCGTTGCGCGAAACACGACGGCGGCGCCCGCCACGCAGAAGAGCGACGGCAGCCGCATCCAGAACTCGGTGTCGGGAAACGCGGCGAGCCACGCCCTCAGCAGGACGAAGTATCCCGGCAGGTGCCCTGCCACCAGCCGCTCGTGGATCAGCTCAACCTGAGAAAGACGCATCACGCGCCAGGTGATGTACTCGTTCTCAAAGAAGCCGCGCGCGCCCGCAGTCCACGCCAGAAACGCGGCCCACGCCACCATTGCCAACATCATCCAACGCCGCCCGCCCGATTCCACGCGCCAGTCTCCTTGCCGGGGCATCACGCGCCGCGCTCTCGTGGGCACAACTCCGCCGTCACTCCGCGCGCGGAGCCATCCCTATTTCGCACTGGAAGAGAATCCCCCGGAGAGGGCGTGTAAGCCGGATTCTGTGTCCACCGCGCAAGCGGTGGTGGCGATCATTCCTCTAGGGCCACGCTTACGCGGGGCCTCAAGCTGCCTACCCGCGGGTTTAACGGACCGGGCCAGTCCTTCCCGCCTATTTGGCATTGCATCGGGTGGGGTTTTGCAGACGGCCACGTTGCCGCGCCGCCGGTGCGCTCTTACCGCACCATTTCAACCTTACCTGATCCCAACCCCTTACGGGGCCGGGCCATCGGCGGTGTGTTTTCTGTTCCACTTTCCGTCGGGTTTCCCCGCCCGGCCATTAGCCGGCACCCTGCCCTGCGATGTCCGGACTTTCCTCCCGCCGCGCCGACAAGTCGGCCCGGCCAGCGATCGCCCAGCCCTCTCCGGAGGGACGCGGAGGGTATGGGCTCCGCCCCGGGCCGTGCAAGGGGATCGTTTCCGAGATGGCAAGGGACTCCGCATACTAGCGACATTCGAAAGGGTGATTGCTAGAGGTAGCGGGGAGGACAGGAACGTATTCTCGAATTACAGGAATGACATTCGAAAGGAGCTCAAGCGAAGACGGTTGCTTTAAGCCGGTCACAACCGGAAGCCCAAGAACTCCTCCCTACCGCCCCACCCCCACCTCCAACCACAGCAACGTCGCCGTAATCCCCAAGCTGATGCCCAGCAGGAACACCGCCAGCAGGCGTGTGTTTTCCCCGTCGGGGCTGGCTTTCACTTCGCCTCCGCGGGGCGCAGGGTGCGGGCGCGTTGATGGATGAGTTGGGCGGTGACGCTGATGGCGATTTCCTCGGGGGTGATGGAGCCGATGTCGAGCCCGGCGGGGGAGACGACGCGGGCGAGGTCGGTTTCGGGGACTCCGGCGTCGAGGAGGTTGCGACGGAGGACGGCCCACTTGGCGCGGCTGCCGATGAGGGCGATGTAGGGCGCGGGGCCGGCGAGGAGCGCGCGCAGGCAGGCCTCGTCGCCGGAGTGGCCGCGCGTGACCACGACGCAGAAGGTGAGCGGGGTGACGGCGATGCGGGTTGCGAGGTCGGCGTAGTCGCAGACGATGGTTTCGTCGGCGGTGGGAAAGCGCTCGGCGTTGGCGAAGGGCTCGCGGTCGTCCACCACCGTCAGGCGGAAGTCGAGCCCCTGGCAGGCGTGGGCGAGGGCCTTGCCGATGTGGCCTCCGCCGCAGAGGAGGAGTTGGCAGTCGGGCATGACGGGCTCCACGTAGAAGGTGATTTCTCCGCCGCAGAGCATGTCGGTCTCTTCGGCGTTCTTCGCTTTAATGTCCACCTCCACGATTCGGGGGACAAGGGTGCGGAGCACCTCGCGCGCAGCAAAGATGACGTCGGCCTCCACGCAGCCGCCGCCAATGGTGCCATAGAGTTCCATGCGGTCGCTGACGAGCATCTTGGCGCCGGGCTTGCGCGGCGTGCTCCCCACGGTCGCCACGATGGACACCACGGCGACGCGGCGCCCGGCGCGGGTCCACTCGACGACTTTCTCATAGATGCGCAGGTTCAAGGGATCGCCGCGTCAGACTTTCTTCTTCTTGTTCCGCGCATAGTCGGCAAAGAGGAACTTCCCCAGGTTGTCCAGCGACGCGAAGTAGGCGCGGCCCTTGTTGGCGCGGGTCATCCGGTCCACGAAGTCCTGAAGATAGGGATCGCTGGTGATCATGAAGGTCGTGATCGTGATCCCCTTCCGGCGGAGCACCACGGCCTCGTTGATCGTCTGCGCGACGATCTTGGGGTCCAGGCCGAAGGGGTTCTTGTAAAGCTCGCCGCGTTCCCAGATGGCGCTCGGCTTGCCGTCGGTAATCATAAAGACCTGCTTGTTGGCCTGCTTGCGCTTTTGCAGGATCTTCATCGCGGCCTGTAGGCCCGCCTTGGTGTTGGTGTGGAAGGGCCCCACGGAGACGCGGGCGATCTTGTCCACGTCCACCGGTACCGCGTCGTCGCCAAAGAGCACCACGTCGATCACGTCCTTGGGATAGCGGGTCTGTATATACTCGATCAGCGCCATCGCCACCTTCTTGGCGGGGGTGATGCGGTCCTCGCCATAGAGCACCATGGAGTGGCTGATATCGATGAGGATCACCGTGGCGCAGGAGGTCAGGTGCTCGCGCTCGTGGGTTTCCAGGTCGTCCTCGCTCATGCTGAAGTCGTCGAAGCCAGACTTCAGAAGGGCGTTGCCGATGGAGGCGGTGAAGTTGATGTCCTGCATGGGATCGCCGAACTCGAAGGGCCGCGTCTCGGCGAGGCGTTCCCCGCCGTTGCCCTGCGCGGTCGTGGCGTGCTGTCCCGCGCCGTCCTTCTTGAGGTCCTGAAAGATTTCCTCGAAGGCTGCCTTCTGGATCTCGCGGTCGGCCTTGGACGTGGCTACGAAACCCGCGGCGCCGGAAGACCCCTCCTTCTGATCGAGGAGCCCCTGCTCGCGGAGGTGGTCAACAAACTCGTCGAAGGTCATCCCAGTGGCCTTCTCCAAGTCGTGGCTGTCCCAGAGCCCCTGCATGTAGCGCAGAGCTTGGTTGGCGTCGCCGGAGGTCTTGCTCAGGATGTCCAGAAACAGGTTCTGGAGACGCCGGATGTTGATCTCCAGCGGCACGTTCCTGTCGAATTGTTCGTATCGGATGAACATCCGGTGTGGCCCTCCTCGGTGCCCGTCGCCAATGTAAGCAAGACACGGAGCAGGGCGGAGCGCAACGGCTTCGCGCCGCTTGGCCCCGGCCTTGCCTGCCTTGAGGGCAGATTTCCGAAGGAGAAGCAGTCCAATGGCTGATGGATCACCGGCGCAGACACCTAAACAACTGATTCCATTCGTTTTGATCGGTGTCCTGCTTCTTGTGGCGGTGGGCCTGATCCTGATGCGGCGGGGAAGCGATGGGCCCGCCGTTGTACCAGAAGGAACAGGGCAGGCCGAGCCCGTCCGGGAGTTGCGTCCTTCCGTCGCAGCCGCACAGGTACCCCGCGCTCCCGCGCCCCGTGCAGAGCGCCCCGCTCCAAAGGCCGGCGAACTGCGCATCTTTGGCGTCGTGCGCGCCGCGGCGGACCAGATGTCGATCCCCGGCGCCACGGTGGCGCTCTTCATCGATGATAAGGGCGACTTTCGCACGCCGAAGACTGCGGTGACCTCCGGGCCCGATGGCACCTATGAGCTACTGATTCCCAACGCTGACCTGCCGACAGACTTTGCCGCCGTCTCCGCCGTGGCCGACGGCTTTGCGGCCAAGATCGACCGGGTCTATCGGCGGTCGGAACCGGCGAACCTCAAGGCTGTCGAGTGGAACTTCGATCTCGTTGAGGGCGCGCTGGTCTCCGGCGTTGTCTTCGATATGGACGGCAACGCCGTGGCCGATGCCGTCGTGGGCCGCTTCCAGAGTGTTGGCTATTCGGGCCTGCGGTCCGACAATCCCAACGAGTTTTTTCCCTCCGTGGTCAGCGGGTCCGACGGCAGCTTCCGCTTGGCTGGGATTCCCATCGGCACCGAGGAGAAGCTGATCGGCCAGAAGCGCGGCTATGTCCCGGGCCTCGCCTCGCCCGTCGCGGGCGGCCAGGACGACGTGAAGGTGGTGATCCGCAAGGGCGAGGCCGGTGTCTCCGGCACCGTGCTCAATGAGGAAGGCGCCCCCATGGTTGGCGCGCCCGTCAAGTCGATGTATATGCGCGCGGGATCGCGACCAAACATTTTCGCGGCGATCTCCAACGAAATCCCCAATATGAACGAGTTGTTCACCCTTACGGACGATAAGGGCTTCTACGAATTTGCCGCCGTCCGCGCCGGATGGCAGGGCGTTGTGGCCGGATCGGGGGCTCCGCTGGCGCGCTCCATCGGCGACGCGGTGATGCTGGAGCCGGGCGATTACAAGACGCTGAACCTGCGCTTCAAGGCGCCGATCGAGGTGCGTGGCGTCGTCGTGGATAGGGTTAGCACGATCCCCATCGCCAACGTGCGAGTGCGGAATCGCTCGATCGCCGCGGCGGGCATGGGCCTCGCCGCGCCAAGGGACGGCGTCGGCAATCAGGAGGCGATGTCCGGGGGCGATGGCAGCTTCATGGTCAAGGTTGACCAAACGGCTGAGATGGAGTTCGGCCTGATGCCGGAGATTTCCTATCTGCCGCCGATCAGCTACACCAACGGTGAGGAGCGCTGGACCAACCGGCGCCTGCGCCGCGAAGAGGTTTTCGAGGGAGACCCCGTCCGCATCGAACTCGCCCCGATGGTGATCGTGGCGGGTATCGTGCTCTCTGACGATGGCGTGACGCCCGTGGTGGGCGCCGACGTGACATTCCAGACGAGGCGCGGCGGATTTGGTGGCGGTCGCGGGCAAGGTGGCCGCGGGCAGGGAGATCCCGGTGGTCGTGGATTTGGACCCGGCGGCGGCGGATTCCCACGGCCCCCGGGTGGCGGTGGCGGTCTGGCCGCACTATTCGGCGGTGGCGGGGCCCCTCCCGCCAGTGCTGTATCGGGACTCGATGGGAAGTTTCGCCTCGCGGTCCCTTCGCGCGCCGACGGGGCTGTCCTCGCATCAACTGCCACCGCGAAGGGCACCGAGGAGGTTCGCGCGCCGGAAACGGGGGAGTCCGAAGAGGTCACGGTCGTCATCGCCGCGCTCGCGTCGATCTCGGGCGCGGTCAAGGACGTCGCTGGCGCGCCAATTCCCGACGCCACTGTAACGGCCTTCCAGTCCTATGGACGCGGCCTCGTCAATTCTACTTCGGCGACGTCCGCAGCCGATGGCACCTATCAGTTGAAAGACATCTTCGCGGGCAGCGTGCGGCTGGCGGCGAACGCCGGCACAGCATTTCGCGGAGCCGAGCCCCAGAACTTCGAACTTAAGCCCGGCGAAGAGAAGGCCGACGCTGACTTCGCCTTTACTCCCACCGCCTCCTTCGAGGGCACCGTCGTGGACAAGGATGGGAAGCCCATCCAGGGGGCGCTCGTGGCCGAAGTCCGTGGCGGCGATCGCCGTCCCGGCGGATTCGGAGGGGGCGGCCCCGCTCCTATCGAAACCGACGCCGCGGGGAAGTTCAGGATCGAGGGTCTCGACGCGACCGCCGGCGTCTATACGTTCGAGGCGACCCATGCGAGCCACGAATCCGGCAGGGCGGGCGACCTCATTTTGGCCGATAGCCCCGTTACCATGACTCTGGAGCGACGTCCCCGCGTCGAGCTCGAGGTTTACTCGGGAAGCGCGCAGGTGACGGATTTCACCTACTCGATCCAGATCGACCGACAGGCCGATAACCAGAACGCGCGCTCCACCGCCGACGGCACCGTCACCGGCCAGAGTGCCCCCGTGATCGAGTCGCTCTCTCCCGGTCCGTACACCATTCACGTCTATGCGCTGGATGGCTCGGGGAACCGCGATGGGCGCTACGGCTCCCAGCAGGTCACACTCGTCGCCGACGGTGAGCCACAGGAAGTCCGCATCGAGCTGGGCGAGTCCCTCACCGTTGTTGCCAACGTCGTTGACATGGAGGGCAATCCAATTGGCCAGGTTGCCAAGGTGGTGCTCACGCGGCTCGACGCACCGCGGGGCGGCGGAGCGCCCGGAGCCGACCAGCGGACCTTGTCGAAGACCTCCGACGCCGCAGGGCAGGCCGTCTTCGAGCAAGTCCAGAGCGGGCGGATTCGGCTCGAAGCAGAGATCGAGGGCTTGGTGCAGGCTGGCCGCGTCGAGCTGACGCTGGTTGTCGGCGAGGTCCCCGAACCCGCCGTCATTAAGATGTCCGGCGGCGCGTCGATCAAGGGAACCGTTGTGGACGTTGATGGTGCTCCCATGGTGGGCGCGGTCGTCTCGGCGGGCGGGCGCCGCAACGAGGCCTCCGTGGACGAGGCCGGCAACTACGCGATCGTCAACATGGCGCCTGGCGACTACAACGTGGCCGTTCGCGATACGAACGGCTCCACCCTCGAATCAAAGCGCGAGAAGCTGGCGGCAGCGGAGGAGAAGGTTGTCGATTTCGACTTCGAGGGCATGATCGCGATCACGGGACAGGTGCTCCGCAATGGTAACCCGGAAGGCGGGCGTGGCGGCGGCCTGCGACTGACGCTCATTCCCGGCTCCGGCGCGGGCGCGGGCGGGAGCAACGGAGCCTCGTTCTCCACGCGCGGCAGTGGGCGCTACGATGCCCGCGTCCAGCCGGGGACGTACGAAATCCATGTCTCCTCCGGCAGCGGAAACATCCTGACGTCCAGCGGGGTAGTCATCGAAGTTGCATCGAGTCCCGAGCGCCAGGAGGTGGATATCAGCCTCGTGCTCGCCTCCATCGACGCGGTGATCGTCCTCAACGAGGGTGAGCAGTCCGCGTCCGGCAGGCTCACCTATTACCACCGCAACGAGAAGGGGATCGAGTCCAAGGACTCGTTCGACTGGAACCAGAAATACTTCACGGTCACGAATCAGCCCCTCGGCCAGTGCCGCGCGGAATTCGTGGCCGGCGACGGGCGCCGCTTCAGCGCCGAGTGGACCAAGATCGAGCAGAACGGCGACAACATCCTGACGCTGATTCCCGACGCGCTTAGCGGGGGCTAATACAGGTTCGCCGAAAACTGGATGCCCTGACCCAGACACCCTTCCCGCCCACGATCTGGTCATAGCCGACGTACTGAATCGGGTCCGTGGCGGCGCGCGGATTCGTCGTCCAATAGACAATGCCGGCAAGGGGTTGAACTGCGTCGATCGTCGAAGTCAGGTTGATCGGTCGGAACGTAGTTTCTTGGCAGGGAGCGGCACTGGACATGGCTCCGGCAATAGCCACGGCGATACCCGCCCGGAGCCAGTGTCTATACACGCGCCAGCTCCTCCGTCGCGTGCGCCATGGGCAGCGTGAAGAAGAACGTACTGCCGCGCCCGGGCTCCGAATCGACCCACACCTCGCCGCCGTTGGCCTGCACCAGATGCTTCACGATGCTGAGGCCGAGGCCAGTTCCGCCCGCCTTGCGGGAGCGCGCCTTGTCCACGCGGTAGAACCGCTCGAAGATGCGTTGCTGGTCCTCGCGCGGAATGCCTACGCCCCGGTCCTCCACCACAAGGCAAAGCGCATCGGCGTGGGTGCGTGCGGTGATGAGGACCTCCGAGTCCTCGTCGGAATACTTGATCGCGTTCTCCACCAGGTTGAACAACACGCGTTCTATGCTCGCCTGGTCGGCCCGTGCCTCGGGAAGCAACTGGGGCACCGCGTTGACGATGGCGATCCGTTTCTTGTTCGCCTCGCTGGCCAGCGTGGAGACGGCGGTCTCCACGAGCGGATGTATATGCAGCGGGGCGATCTTGAGCTGCATGCCGCGCGACTCGATGCGCGAGAGCGTCAGCAGGTCCTCGATCAGCGCATGAAGCCGCAGCGCGTGCTGGTGGACCACGGGGAGGAATCGCGCATACGGCGGAGGGGAGTCGGGGCTCGACGGCTCGAGGCAAGTTTCCACATAGCCCCGGATCGCGGCGAGCGGCGTGCGCAATTCGTGGGAGACGTTGGCGACGAATTCCGAGCGCAGGACTTCCGCGCGTTTCTGGGCGCTGATGTCGATCGCCGTCAGGATAAGGCCATTCTCGATGCCTTCGTCGCTGTATGGGGTGCACCGCACCAGCACGTCGCGTGGCGGCGTCGTTGCTAGGTGAACCTCCACGGCTTTCGGAACTCCCATCTCGCGCGCCACGCGGAGCGCCGACGCCAGCGTGTGATCGTCCCCGGGCCCTACGCTATCCATGCGCAGCGGCTGGCCCAGCGCGCCGCGAAACATCGTCGCAAAGCCTGCGTTCAGAAAGATCACGCGCGTGCCGCAATCCAGCAGCGCGATGCCTTCCGGAATCGCGGCGAGAACCGCTTGAAGACGGCCCTGATCGCGCCTGGCGTCGATCCATGCCTGCTGGACGAGGTCGAGATACTCCGGCGAATCGATGTCGGGCTGCGCGGCGGAGTTCCGATTTCCGCTGGCCCGGACAAGTTCCCTCACCAGACGCGACCAGAACGCATCTCGCCGCCTGGCCATGCGGATGCGCCGCCGGGTCAGGGCGAAGCATCCCCCCGCGCCGACGGCGACTCCGCCGCAGAGAATCAGTATGTCCATTGCCGTCAAACCGCATCACCCCATGGCGCGGCCCGGGCGGGTGCCGCAGGGGCAGAGAACGCGCCTCGCTGTCTCAAATCAAGCCCAGTTGCTCCTCGTCCTCTTCAAGGACTCCCATGTCCTCCAGCGGTGCGCGCTCTGAATCGGCGAAACGGTATCCGACGCCGCGAATCGTCTCGACGTAGGCCGCGCCGGCGGGACCGACCTTCTGGCGCAGGCGCTTGATGTGCGTGTCCACCGTGCGGTCGGTCACGTTGTGAACATAGCCCCAGACGTTCTCAAGAAGCTGTGTGCGCGAGAGTACCTTGCCGCGCCGCAGCAGCAGTTCCTGCAACAGGCGGAATTCGGTCGATGTGAGGATGATAGGCTCTCCGTTGACGGAAACCTCGAAGCGGTCGGGGTCGATGCGGAACGGGCCGAAAGTCACCACGACGTCCGTCCCGGGAAGGGGATTCGCAAGGCGGCGAAGGAGGCCCTTGATGCGGAGGATTACTTCGCGGGGAGAGAAGGGCTTCGTTACGTAGTCGTCCGCGCCGAGTTCCAAACCCACGATGCGATCCACTTCGTCGGCCTTGGCGGTCAGCATGATCACGGGGATCTGGGCGGTCTTCTCGCCGCGCTTGAGCGTGCGGAAGACCTCCAGCCCGTCCACGTCGGGAAGCATCAGGTCCAGAATGATCAGATTGGGGAGGTGCTTCTGGGCGAGTTCGATGGCGTCCCTGCCATTGAGCGCCTTCAGGGTTCCAAAGCCGTTTCGCTCAAGATTGAAGATCAGCAACTCCGCCAGATCTTCCTCGTCATCGACGACTAGCACGGTGTCCGCCATGATGGCTCCTTGGTGAGCGGGGCGATGTCTGGTTCGGGGGGAAACCTTCCCGCCAAGCCGACACCTAGCGTTTTTCATCGCGCCCGGCCACCGCAACCCGTTCCTCCCACTGCCTCCGAAATGTCACAGAGGCGGAAAAACAGGGAAAACACGCTGGACAGGGCAGCCCGCCAATCCTCATCATCGCCAACCGAGTCACGATTCAGGGCGAATCGGCGGGGAGAACGGGAAATCATGGTATCGCACATCGGTAATGTACCGCAGTTCCTTGCCGCAGCCATGTTGGCCGGGGCGCTTGTGTCGTTGGCGCCGGGTCAGGGCAACAATCGGCAGAGCTCGAACTCCAATTCGAACTCGGGTCAGCGCCAAACCACTGGCGGGACCACTGTCTCGACGGGCTCTTCCACTGGGCAGAATCGCCAGAATGCCAATGAGCAGAATTCCACAAATCAGGGCAAAGGAAACCAGCGCCCCGCTCGCAATCAAGAGGCAGCCGCAAAGGAAAGCGAGGGGGCCAAGGGCCAGCCCAAGGCAGCCGCCGGCCAGCCGGAGCAGGCGGCACCCACCCGCCGCGGGGCAGCCGCGCCGCGGGCCGCCGCGGCGCCCGCGGCACCGGCGCTCGGCGAATTCAAGGTCATCGTCGATGCCGACTCCCGGATGCTACGCATTCACCCCGCCGGAAAGCCCGACCGCCAGGACATGTCGGTGACCATCGGCGAGGAGTTCACCACGGAGATCACCTTCGACAATCGCGATGTCGTTCCCTTCGACGAGATTCGCGTGCTGCTCTCCTACAACTCCGAGTTTGTGGAGCCCCTCTCCATCGGCGACGCGGCCGTCGCCTCTTTCATCGAAGGGGAGCCAACGGCGGAGGTCGATCCGCTGGCGGGGATGATTCTCTACGAGGCCAAGCTCAAGAAACCGCTCCCCCTGAACGATGCCCCCGTCCTAACGGTCAAGTGGAGCGCTTTGCGGACCACTCCGGGCACCGAAATCGAGTTCAGCTCTCGAGACGCCCTGCGGACGTCCATCGTTGGCGCCGGTGTGGACCTGCTCGGAAATCGCCGTGATCCCGCCGACGGCACGCTGAACATGAGCCTGCGCATCCTGCCCCGCAACCAGCGCGAAGCCGAGGCGATGCTCTCCGACCCGACCGTATTTACAGGGGCCGATTCCAAGGTGGGCGGGGTGAGGATGTATATCAAGCCGCCGGAGGGCCCCGTTGTGGTGGGCGAGCCGTTCCACTTGGACCTGGTGCTCGACAACCGCGCCTTCTCCAGCCTCGACGGCATCAGCGCCCTGATCCAGTTCGACCCCTCGGTTATCGAGGTGCTCGACACCGACAAGGACAATTGGATTACCCGCGAGGCCAATATACTCGACGGACCGTTCCGCAAGGACTTCCCGTGGTCCTTCCACCTTGAGAACATTGTCTACAACTCGCGCGGGCTGATCAGCTACCGCAAGGGGACCGGCGACGCCACGCTCACGCGCGGGAGAAGCGCCACCTTTGCTCGTATCTACGCCGTGGCCAAGCGGCCAACCGCGGGCTCCGCCGTGGTGTTCCGCTTCACCCGCGACACTTCGAGCCACGGAACCGCCGCCACCTACAACGGCATCGACTGCCTTGGCGATTCCAAGGTCTTCGCCGACGGCGCCCAGGGGATCTCCTTCCGCGTGATCCCCGAAACCCCGAGGGACGTCGCCCAGGAAATCAAGTAAACCACACAGGCCAGCGAAACATGGCAGGATCGACAAAGAAGAAGAAGGACCTCTTTCGCAACGACATCCAGATCGACAACCGCAAGGCGCGCTTCGACTACGAAATCATCGAGCGCCTGGAAGCGGGAATCGAACTGGACGGCAGCGAGGTCAAGAGCCTCCGCCAAGGCGGGGGAGCGCTTACCGACGTTCACGCGGTGGTGCGCGGCGCCCAAGTGTGGCTGCGCGGCATGCACATCAAGCCATACGCCCAGGGAGACCCGCGCGCCGATCCCACGCGGGAACGCCGCCTGCTTCTCAACCGCAAGGAGATCAACCGCCTCATGGGCCTCAGCGCCCAGAAGGGTCTCGCGCTGGTTCCGCTGCGGCTCTACTTCACGGCGAAGGGATGGGCCAAGCTCGAGCTCGGCCTCTGCCGCGGCAAGAAGGCCCACGACAAGCGTGACTCCATCAGGGAGCGCGATCTCGACCGCGAGATGCGCCGCGAATTCAAGACACGCTAAGGCACTCCGTCATGCGACTGCTCGCACTCCTGCTTCTCCTTTTGCCCACGGCACTGATGGCGCAGCCACGCGCGGAGGAGTACAAGCCCTCGCAGGCCGAACTCCTGATGACGCACGGCGTGAACACGGAGGCCGCATCGCTGGTCTTTTTTCTCGAGAACGGTTTCCCCGACAACCTTGCGAACGGCCTTCCGCCCAAGCCCCTGATGAAGTCGGAGATCGTGGACGCCGCCATTCGCGAGTTGGGCGGGCGCGCCGCTCCGGAGGGTGTGCCGATCCTGCAGCGAATTGTCCGCCGCGACCTTCCCCAGTCCATCGAGCGCATTATCCGCCGAGACTTCGAGGCGGTCCCGATCGAGATGCTTGACGAGTACCTCCTCCGGATGCGCCGCGTGTTGTCTCTCAATGCCATCGTGGCCCTCGGAGAGATCGGCGACCCCGAATCTGCCGCTACGATTCTCGAGGTAATGCGCTCGGAGACCTCCACCGGCTTTACCACCAAGGGCGCCATCGCCCTCGGCCAGATGGGAAGGAATGACGGCATCCCCGCGGTCGCCATTCTGGCGTCGGATCCCGAGTCGGGCGACAGCGTGGCGGCGTTCGACGCTCTCTTCCACCTGACGGGCCGCAATTATGGATACACGGACTTCACGGCGCTGGGACGCCGCGGCGAAATTGTTGCATTGATGAAGCAATGGCTGGAGACCGAAGGGAAGGATTTCCCTGTCAACCGAATGGACGTCAAACGGCGCCTCGCCAGCGGAGTCCCCCTCCTCCCCGTGGATCCCGAGTCCCTTCGCGGACTCCTCCGCGCGAGCGCCGACGCCGCGAGCTATGACAACCGGTGGACCGCTCGGGAGCAACTACGCGCCACCTCCAAGGGTAGCTTCGACGAACTCAAGGCCATCGTGGAAGACACCCGCGAGGATCTCGACATTCGCCGGGCCGCCATGAGCTGGCTGGCCGCCGCCGATCCCAAGGAGGCCATCTCCATCCTCCGCCGTCAGGAAAAAGACCGCAACCCGCAGATATCGGCGTTCGCGCTATCGCTCAAGGCGGACATCAAAGACGCCATCGCCTACGAGAAGAACCAGAAGTAGGCCGAGCGCCCGCAATCGGCCCCACGCGGGGCGTTCCTGACCGGCCATTCCTCATTGACGGCGGGGTGGCGCTTGCAGCCTCCTACCGCGCTCCATTTGCGGCCCTCGGGCCGCATTGGCGAATTCTGTCCCAAATGCTTCGATCAGCAAGGAACCCTAGACGGTGATCTCCATCCAAAAAATCCGGAACCCCTACTTCATGCGCGGGTTCCTCTGGGCCATCATCCTCATCACAATTCCTTCCTTCGTCCTATTCTATGGCTTTGCCCCCAGCGACCAATCGATGGCCGCCGCCGGGCCCCTGGTTACGGTCCAAGGGCGCGATGGCAAGGTGGAGTTGACCGGGCGCGATCTCGAGCGGGCCCAGTCCAACGCAGCCCGCCACTACACCAGCTTCCTGGCCGGTCTCGTTGATCCGAATCGCCTCGCCGGCATTCAGTCCCAGATCGAGGGCGGCATTCGCCCGAGGGAGACAGCCGACTTCGCCGTCTCGGAGATCGCCCTGGACGAGCGTCGCCAGCAGGCAGGCCTACGCGTTACCGAGGCTCAGGTCAGCGAATCGCTTCGCGCACAGAAGCTCACCCGCGAGCAGTTGAATACCTACCTGCGCAGCAGCGGCCTCAGCGAGTACGAGTTCGCCGCCAACCAGAGGGTGGTGCTCCAGGGCCAGCTCGCCGAGTTCACCGTCACGCGCATCGCGCGGACATCGCTGCTCGAACTGTGGGATGAATACTTGCAGGCCGAGGAAAAGGTCGAGGCCGAGCTGGTATCCATCACCGTGCCGTTCGTCGGCACCGAGGAGATTCCCGAATCCGATATCGAAACGCGATACGGCGACCTGCTTGAGAAACGCGACACCCAAGTCATCGAAGGCGCCAGGCGCGTTTACGAGCATGTGTTTCTTGGCGAGCCGCCCGCGATGCCGGCGGAGCCGACGGACGATGAGCTTCGCGCGGCGTATGACCAGATTCTGGATACCGACCCGGAGATCGTCGATCCCGCTGGCATTCAGGTCCGCCACATCCTGATTGGTGCCGCCGCGACGGCCGACCCCGCCGCGAAGGACGCGGCAAAGGCGCGCGCAGAGGGAATCCGCACGCGGGTCCTCGCCGGAGAAAACTTCGGCGACCTGGCGAATCAGTTCACCGAAGATACCCGGAACATGACCTTTCCGCAGGGTATCGCGGAGGATTCCACCACGTCGCCGACGCTGCTTGGCGGAACGCTTCCGGACCTGCTTTCGGGCGAGGAAGTCGGCGCGTGGGGCCAGCCCTACATACAGTTCGTCCGCGAGTCGAAAATCGGCGAAACGTCGGAAGTGATCGATACTCCCCAGGGATTCGTGGTCTCTCAGGTGATTGAACGCCGCGAGGCCAAGCGCAAGTCCTTCGACGAGGTGCGGGAAACCCTCGCGACGCGGCTTGCCGCGGTAATGACCAAGCGCGCCAACGACGCCCGCACGGAACGGCTGGCGGCGAAGGAGAAGACCCTGCGCGAAGCGGTTGCTTCCCAGACCACCATCGAAGGAATCGCGCGGGCGGCTGGCGCCGAGGTCGTGACAACCTCGCCCACGCTGGTCTCGTCGTCGTCGATTCCCGGCATCGGGGGCTTGAACCGGGAGCGCACCGCGTTGACGAGCCTGAAGGCCGGCCTGCTGAGCAACGTCCTGCAGGCCGACGCTGGCGGCGTGGCGGTCATTCGGATCAAGGAAGAGATCGCCGAGCGCGAGAAGGAACTTTCGGAAGTTACCTCCACGATCCGATCGGCGATCCAGCGCGAGCGCGAAGTGGAGAAGGCGCTTGCCAGAGGCGAAGAGCTGAAGGCACGCGTCGTGGCTGGGGAGAACTTCACGAGCGCGACTTTGGCGATGAAGCTCGAATTTGCCAAGCCGCCGTTGGAGCCCTTTACCCGCGCCGAATTGCCGACCCAATTTCGCAACGCCATTGACTTTGGCCCCATGCTGGCCAGCGCCAAGGCGGGCGATGTGCTGGTCTTCAAGACCGGCTTCGGGACCTTCATCCAGACTGTCGGCATCCTCCACGTGAAGAATGTGGCCTCCCCCAGCATCGAGAAGTTCCTGGCGGAGGACGTGGGGAACTACGAGTCGCTGATGCTATCGCGCAAGCAGCGCAGCTTCGTGGAGGAGTACCGCCGCTCAGCCAAGGACACACTCAAGGCAACCTATAGCGACCTGCTCTCAGAAGAAGAGAAGCCCAGAAAGGCCGGGCCATCGGGCTCCTAATCGAGCAGTCCCAATCCGAATCCTGATCGCGCGCCCGCCGGAATCCCCGGCGGGCGCAGCCGTTTTCGATGATCGGATGCGATTTCCGGGATAAGCCCTTTAGTGCCGAAATAAATCGTTTGTATTCCGTGCAATTCCGCACGCAAACCCCGCGCTACAAGGCTTTCGCCGCGATTTTGGTGGCGCGTTGCCGATGCCAGGAACGAGTAAATTGCCATTGAGTGATAGGCGCCGTGGTTGGCTTCCGCATGGCTGCCAAACCGTGGCGACAATTTCCGTCCGACCCCCGCGGACGCACCGCTTTCAGAGGTTCCGAAGATGCCCAAATCAAATAAGTCCGCAGAACCCTCCAAGCCCGAAGAGATGACTAAGCCCAAGGCGGCGGCATCCAAGCCCGCGCCAAAGGCGAAGGCTGCTCCCGCGCTCAAGGCGGCGGCGAAGAAGCCCGCGTCCAAGTTGGCCACCCCCGGGAAGGCCGAGGCTCCCGCCAAGAATCCCGCCGTAAAGGCACCGGCTGCCAGCCGCAAGAAGCCCGCGGTGGCTACCTCCGACGCGCCGCGGGAAGCGATGCTGGCGCTGGAGACCGAGAACCGCGAACTCCCCCACGAGTACGGCGATACGAAGATCGTGCTGATGACGCGCGACCCCGAGTGGATGTTCGTCTATTGGGAGATCAGCCAAGCGGCGCGCCGCAAGTTTGGCATCGAACGCGGACGCCACACGCGGCCCCTTGTGCTCCGCGTTTCCGAGCGCGTCAGCGGCAACGGCTACGCGCCTTCCTATGACGTCGAGATCAACGACCACGCCACCTCCTCGTGGTACTTGCGCATCAAGAGCCCCCTCGCGGCCGTCCGCGTGTCGGTGGGCATCTACGACGAGAAGGCTGGCTTCCGCGAGATTGCAACTTCGCGCGAAGTGCAATTGCCGCGTCTCGGCCTTGCCGAGGAATCCGACATCGAGTTTGCCGAGATCAACGACGAGGTCTATGGCCAGATCGTGAAGCTCTCCGGCGGCGCTCACGTGGCTGATCGGCCCAGCGCGCCCGGCGACGATTTCCTCCGCGGCGTTCAGCAGCGCATCATCCAAACTCTCTACGAAGGCCCCTTCTCCAGCGGCGGTGGATTGTCCAGCGGCGCGCTCTATTCCAGCGGTTCGTTCTTCGGCCTCTCGAGTGGACTTCTCGGCGGCTCCAGCAGCTTCATGCTCCCCTCCTCGTTTGCAAGCGCGGCGGGAGGCGAGGAATCGCTCAAGCGGCCCAAGGGGAACTCCACCGACTTCTGGCTGGAGGTCGGCGTGGATGTGATCGTCTACGGCGCCACGCGTCCCGACGCGAAGGTGCGCTTCATGGGGCAGGACATCAACCTGACGCCCGACGGCACCTTCCGCATTCGAATGGTGCTCCCCGATACCTCCGTGGAATTCCCCGTCGAGGCCACCAGCGCCGACGGCAAGGAACTCCGAAAGGTGAAGCCCGTCGTCCGCCGCCACACCGAGGGCGACCCCCACAAGCCGGCGTAAGTCAAGGCTTCTGGTTGCGGGAAAAAGCCCTTGTCGGGAGCGCCCTCATGGGCAATCCTGAGCCCGTTGGCGTGATGTCCCGACCGCCGGCGAAGACTTCCTGCGACGTTGGTTAGGACTTGGAGTCCTGAAGCCGTAATACTCTGATCGGGAGCCTTAAATCCTCGGCGGTGGCATGGGTTGCTTCGGCAACCAAGCCGAAGGTCGGGGTGCGGGCGCCCACTTGTGAGGCCCTGGGTTTCACGAGACTCTTGATCCGACGGCGAAGCGGGAAATATTTATTAGGTCCGGGAGCGCCTAGCGCGGAATGATCGGTCAGGTCCGTCTGATTCGACGGATCGTTCCCCAAATCCCAGCAATCACCAATAGGAGCAATGCCGCCAGCGCTGATGAGGAAACTGCCACGGCGGTATCCCAGGTCGGCGGGCGATAGCGCATCTCGACGATGTGCTCGCCCGGTGGCACGGGGACGTAGCGGAAGATAAAGTTGGCGCGGCGCATCGCGATCCAATCGCCGTCCCCGCCGCTGACGCGGTACCTCCAGCCGCGCCAATAAACATCTCGGATCAGGAGCACCGTTCCGTCAGGCGAATCAACCCGCGCCGATTGGAAACTGGGCTCGTCGCGGAGCACCTCCACCACGCCCGGGTCGAAGGGTTCGACAGCGGGGGGAAGCAGCCTCCAATCGGGTCGATCAAGCAGCGCAAGTGACGGCGTGGTTGACGGATCGGAATACTGCGCGTGAGTGCGCGCCTCCTCGTCGCTTGCGGCGGGTCGCCAGGCAGAGGCGAGGTCGAATCGCGGGCGGGCGCCGATGACACGAAACAACGCCACGTTGCCAAGGTTGCGCACAGGCTCGTAGTCGATGCCGAGTCGCTGGCCGAGTTCAAGGTGCAACGCTTCCGGAATTCGCCCCTGCGTGGTGATCAGGTGCGACACGGCGAATTGCCGAAACAGCGCGGGGTTTCGCAGCCACGTCTCGTCCCAGAATCCCACGCCGGCCTGGCCGATGCCGGTGAGGTCGCCAAACTCCCGCCCGATCAAGGGGCAGTATCCGCCCATCGAGCGCAGGCCCGGAAACAGGAACGTGGCGTGCGGGAAGGTGAGAGCCTCCAGGTCGTTTCCATCCGCCATGACGGAATGGAGGCGGGATATTTCTTCGATTGGGACATCCGCGAAGAGCGGGTTGCGATCATACTCGATCACCGCCTCAAGTTTGTCGCTCCCATAGTGTGCGTAGCGCTCCGCCACGAGGTTGGCGAGCGCCAGTGGGAGGCAGAGTACCGCCGCGCCCGCGATTTTCCACTTTCGCGGGAAAAGGGCGCTTAGGCCCGCGACGAGCGAAAGCAGCGCTGGAAATCCAGTCGCGTCGAGCAGGCCGCCGAGCCGGATGCCGTATGGCGCCATCAGTTCCGCCATCCGGTGATCGGCGCTGGCCGACCCGACGAATGCGAGATCGAGGAGGTTGGCCTCGCCGATGCTCGTGGCTGAATCTGTCGTCCGTAGCAAGGCGCATCCACCCAACGCCAGAGCAGCCAGAGCGACGAATCCACAGACTAGCCACGCAAGGCGCTGCCCCGGCGGGCGCCGCGCCAGGAGGTGCATCGCCATTGCGCCAAGGATCGCCGCGAAGACGCCCGTCAGGAACAGCCACCGCCCCGGAACACGGAACATATTGAACGGCGGCACGCGGAAGAGCCAGGCGTTGAATGGTAGATACGACCCGCAGGCGAGCAGGAATGTAACACCCACCGCCAGCCAGAGTATCGCTACCGCGCGCCGCCGACCGGCGAAGATCCGCCGGTCGCGCATCGCCAGCACCGGCGCCAGCAATGCCAGCGCCCACCCAAGTGGCGGGATCGTGCCGTGGGCCTCCCCCGGGATGCTCTCGCCCAGATACGTTCCCCACGGAGTTCCAAGAGCGGCGGGCGAGAGGAATTGGAGAAGGTGCGACGGCGGAAAGCTCCCCGTCTGCCAGCTCTCCAGCGTCATCAACTCGCGAAAGGTCGAGGAAACGTTCTCAAGCGTCGGAAGAATCTGGATCCCCATCAGCGCCACGCCGACCAGCCCCGCCACGGCGAGCCATGCGGTGCCGAGCGCGAACCGCCGCGTGCGCCGCCAGTCCGTCAGCCAGTCAACGCCGATCCAAAGGACGGTGAAGAGGAAAACCTGCTGGTATCCGATAGCGATTTGCAACGCGATCCCCAACGCCAGCCAAGCGGCCCGCCCCGGCCCCGGACGATGCATGACCCGCCGCGCCAGCCACGCCACCAATGGCGCGGCGAGTGCGGTCTCTCGCATGGAAATGTGCGAGTCATGGTAGAGCAGAAAACTGTGCGATACGAAGAACATCGCGCCCGCGAAGCACGCTAACTCCACCAGCCGTCTACTGCGCAGATAGAGGTACATTCCGAACCCGCCCAGCAGCATGTGAAAAACGCTGAGCTGATTGTGAATCCAGGGGGGGAAGAACACATACGCCAGATTGGGCGGATACAACACACCCACATAGGAGAGAGCGAGCAGTGGCATCCCCCCGAAGACCTTCTCCGTAAAGAAGGGAAACTGGCCCGCCGCGATCTGGCGCGCGGCCTCAACCCGCCACGGGATGTATTCGGAGAATGACTCCGTCCAGCGATATTCCCCCGCCCAGATTCCCCGGGTGAAGATCAGGGCGATCAGGAGAAACCCGGGGAGGAGGACCCCCAAGGTCCATGCCAGTTGTCGCCAGACTCGCCTCGATCCCCATCGCATGGCGGTGATCTGGGCGGGCAGCGGCCAGAGCCGCAACAGTTAGAGCGGGCGCCGGAGCCATGCCGGTCCAAGTTTTTTCAGCAACCTGCAACACTGGTGTTGCCAATCCCGGCAGAATGGCCCCACTCTATGGATCGTTGGAACATTGAGTCACCCATCTGGCCCCACGGCAACGCCGCTCGCCTGAGGTTCAGATTCGGCCCCCTCTGTTCCTTGCCTTCTGTGACCCCATTTTCCCCAACTTGGAGAATCCCCATGTCATTCTGGAAGACACGATTTGCGAAGGGCGCCTTTATATCGGCTGTCGCGGCCTGCATGTTGGCCGCCTCTGGAGCCAGCGCCATCCCCAGCGAGTTCACCTACCAGGCCCAACTCGTCAGTTCCATCACCGGCAACTCGATCAATTCGAGCAACGTGACGGTGACGCTGGATTTCTTCGCCAGCTCCGCCGCCAGCATCCCCGTCGCCACGCGCGTCTATCCCGGGCAAAACCTCCTTCTAACCGGTGGGTATGTGAATCTGGACGTTGCCTCGGCGGGATTGAATCTCGGCGGCGACCTCTTTGTCGAAGTTGTGGTGGACGACTTGCTCGACGCTGATCCGCCGGAGCGCCTCTCCGGCCGCCAGAAGATCACATCGGTCCCCTTCGCCCTCAACGCGCAGACGCTGGAAGGCGAGAACCTCCTCGGGATCCGCACCTACGCGGAAAACGAAGGGCTCGCCGCCGAGGCCAACGCCGAGGCGTTCCTCATTTCCTCCCTCGCCAACTTCAACCGGGTTGTCGTCGTGAACTCCGCCATCACCCAGTCAGCCGTCCCCGATGGCAGCCTGACGGATCCGTTCGACAACTTGGCTGGTGCCTATGCCTTTGCGAAGTCGCTTCCCGGCGCGGGGAGTTTCGTGGACCGCATTGCCGTGTACATGATGCCGGGCCGTCACGATGTGAATACGACCGTCGTGCTCGATACGGTAGGCATCGATGTGGTGGGCTTTGGCAGCGGGACTTCGCTCATCTCCGGGTCCGCTGATCCGCTCTTGCGCTTTCAGGCGGGAACATCCGGCCCCAAGGTCGCGAACATCCAGCTTCGCCCCTCCGGCGCCTCAAATCGCGCGCTGGAGGCCCTCTCTGGCGGGCGCTTGATCGATGTCGAAATCGGGCGCTTCACGGGCGGGCCGGGCCTCACCCTCGTGACGATCAACGTCCCGAAGCTCGCTGCCCCGAACTCGCTTACCCTGTCGTTTAACGGTTTCGCGATCTACGGCAACGTCGATGTCGTCAGCTATGGCGACCAGACGACTTTCACGGGCGGCTTCATCACGGGCACGGTCGCCTGTACATCGACTGTTGGCGCCGATTTCAACGAGTTCCTCTCCTTCAGCGACGTGGCCTCGATCGGCGGCTTCAGCATGACCCCCGCTGCCCCGGGTATCGTACTGATGAGCAACATTCAGGGCGTCTTCAGCGTGAACTACAACGCCAATACGATCATCCGGACGACCAACGTGGCGTTCCTGAATCCGGCGACGCTTGCGCCCCTCGCACTGACGCAGCCCGCGGCCAACTCCGCGTTCATCAATACCTTCGCCAACATCGACGCCTCGCTGTGGAGCGGCACCATTCTCAGCTCCACCGGAAACGTTACCACGCCGATCAACACCTACACCGTGTTCCTGACCAAGCTCTAAGCCAAGGGAGTCAACCCCATGAAGCGCCGACGGACACTTCTCATCGCCCTGACACTGGGGCTCCTCGCCGCGGGATCGGCGGGCTACTCGCTCTCGCTGCTGCTGGGGCCGAGCACCACCATCGCGAATTCCCAAGTCGTGAACGGGGGCGCGACCCTCGTCGGCGCCAGCTTCACAGCGCGCGAATCTCGGGTGGGTCCACCAGTGTACAGGCTCAGGACCAATCTTGCCAGCACGGTTCTCGAAGCAGAAAACTGGAACGAATACAGATAGGCCCAGGTTCTTCGAGCATCACGCAAACACAAAACCGGCGGCGGGGAATCGATCTTCCCGCCGCCGGTTTCCTTGTTCTGCGCCAATCTCAATTCCCGGCGACGGCCTCGGTCTTCTTATCCACCGGGTAGTAGATCACAATGTTGTCGTGCATCAGCGTGATGATCTCTGGCTTGCCGTCGTTGTTGACGTCGACGGCTACCCCCTCGCGGGGTTCCGGCACGGCATCGAGATTAATGCGCCGGGCGATGGTGCTCTCGTTGTCGAACATCTTGAAGGAATAGAAGCGGTGCAGGGCGGGGTGTCCCTCCTTGTCCTTCCCCGGCACATAGAGGTCCAGGACCATATTCTTCATCTCGACCGCCGCCATCGCCGTTGGCCCGGCGGGGAATAGCCGGAGCGGGAAGACCATGCCGTAGCCGGACTGACTATCCTCCAGCTCCACGGTCGCCAGATTGCGAAGCCCGCCGGAAAGTGGCCGCGAGTAGATGACGCCGAGGCGGTCCTCGGCGGTGAGGAGGAAATCGTCCTTCCCGTCGCCATCGAGATCGAACACGCGCAGGCTGTTATACTCGGAGCCGTCGATGTCGATGTTCACCAGAAGCTCGTACTCGGCCTTGCCTTTTTCGATACCATAGACGGTGAGCACTTTGTTGCCGCGATCGAGGAGTACCATATCGGCGGTGCCTTCCCCGCGCGGAGAGCCCACCGCAAAGGAAACGAGCCGCGACTGCGCATTGCGGCCGTTGAACTGCTGCTCCACGACGACGTTGTTTTCCGCGTCGATGTGGAAGGCGCGCGCGAACTTCTCCTTCAGCGCCGCCACCGAGGCGGGCTTGTCGGCGCCGCTGAGGCGCACGTCGTCGAGGCTTGTCGCGCGCGCGCCGGAGAGCAGGCCCTGCAACACGCCGGAGCTCGCGCGGAGTGGCTGAAAATCGCTATCCTTCCCCTGAAGGAGAATCGTCGCCGGCTTGAAATCTGCGTAGACGATCAGGTCGTCGAGGCCGTCGCGGTTTGTGTCCATCGCCTCCATGCCGATCACGTCCACGCCCTCAAGCGGGTTGGGTCCGTCGCCGCCAGAGGCCCCCACGGTGCGCACTGTCCCCAGTTCTCCACTGTCGGAAATCGGATACACGTCAACGCGCGGTGTCTTGCCCGAGCCCTCGGCTTTCAGCGCGACGGCGATGTGGGGCTTGTTGCCGACCGACACCACGGCGACGCCCAGCGGCTCGCCCGCGATCGGGAGGATGCTCGGGAACGGCAACACACCGGTCTTGGCGTCGGCGACTGTATATCCGACGGCCTTCTCCGCGGGGGAGAAGAGGACCAGCGGCGTCGGCGAGCCCTTCTTTGCGGGGAGCGGGAGCGCGGCGGTGATACCCTGAAAGCTGGGCACACGCGTTTCCACCAGCGAGCCGCCGCGAGTCTGCCGAAGAATACGTGCTACCGAGAGGTCCGGCGAAAAGAGCAGCACATCCAGCCGCCCGTCGCCGTCGTAGTCGGCCACGATCTGGAATGTCTTGCCGGAACGCGATTCGGGATCGAAGGAGACCGTCTGCATGGCGGAGGTCGGGATGACCTTGGTGGCGTTCTCCTTCTCGTCAGGCTCTGCGAGACCAAGCTGCACGAGGGAGCGCGTCGTGTTCTGCACGGCAACGACGGTGTCGCGCTCGCCCTTGCCGCCGACAAGCGGCGCCACCACGCGCATCAGGCTGGTCGTCGCGCGGAACTCGGACGGAAAGGACTTCTCCGCCGTCTGGAGCCTGACGACCAGATCACCAAACGCTCCCGAATCGTGATAGACAATGTCAGCCAAGCCGTCGCCGTCGAAATCCAGAATCATTGGATCGCTGGCTGGGTCGCCGGTGGTGTGGAAGGTCTGCGAGGACTCCAGCTCAAGGCCGCGAGCCTTGCCGGGAAGGATGTCGAACCGCTTATTGTTATAGACCAGAAGGTCCGGCCGACCATCGGCGTTTAGGTCGCCGACAATCAGGCGCGAGGCCTCGATATCGGTTTGCTGGGGGGGCTGGAGCCGACCGTCCTCGCCTTGGTACATGACGATCAGGCGCGGCGGCGCGCCCGCCATCGCCAAGTCCATGCGTCCGTCCCCGTTCACGTCGATCGCACGGGCACGGCTGATGATTCGGTCCAGGTTCAGCGTCTCCTTCCTGAAAAGCGGCTCGCCGTCCTTGGGGGCTTTCTGCTGGAAGAACAGTTCCAAAATGCTTCGCTCGTTTGAAACCACTGCCACGTCGAGGAGGCCGTCACCGTTCAGGTCCTCCGCCATGAGATCCTTGCTGCGGCGGTTAGCCTTGTAGATCCAAGGCCCGTCCAACAGGAAATCCTTTACTGGCGCCGGGAGCAGGGCGGAATCGGCGAGGCGGGGCTCCGTCCCGGGGGTTGCGGCCAGGATCGGATTGGCAGCAGAAAGCGCCGCCAGCAGGGCGATGGCGGAAAGACTGGTGCGGGCTGCGGGCTTCACGATGGAGAGGTTCCTCCCGGCGGGGTTTGCTCGGCTTCGGATCAACTACTTGTAGAGGGTTTCCGGCGTTGGAGTTCCGTCGGCATTCGCTTCGCCCTTCTCGCCCGACTCGGCTCCGGCCTCGCCTTCCGGCGTTGCTTCCGCAGGGGCGGGCCCGCCCTCGGCGATGGTTGCGGGTGGATCGGTCTCCGGGACCACCGGCGCACCTTCGGTCGGCGGGTCGGCGCGGGTGATTATTCCGGCATTCGCAGGCGCCTCGGCCTCCTTCGCCGCCTCTTCTTCGGCGGGCTCGGAGCCGTCTGTGCGAAGGTTGATCTTTGTTCGCACTTCCACATAGCTAGGCTTCTGAAGTGCCACCACGAATAGCGTGATGAGGGCGAATCCAACCAGCGCGAACTGGATATAGAGAGACTTTTTCATAGGGCAGGCGCGGTAGTCCATCCCGAGTCGATAGTTGCGATTCCCAACGTGGCACAGGGCAGCGGGTGTGTGTCAAACCTTCCCTCCCCCTGAATGGGCGGGCCGGTCACTCCCGGGGCGGAATCTTGCAACGCATCTCGTCCAACCCCGCCCACGCGGCCCACTCGCTGTGGATCGAGAGGTCCACACCGAGGCGGTGGGCTTCCTTCTGGAGGACCGTCTGGAGGTCGTGGAGCAGGTCGCTGGCCTCCTCGTCGATGCCCAGCGTCCCCTTGGCCTTCAGATCGTTCCAGAGGCTACGGTGAATGATCTTCAGCTCATCGAGTCGCAGGCCGACGCGATAGGTCTCTTCCTTGCCGTGAAATTCCATGTGAAGTTCTCTCTCCCTGGCGGGTGTGGGACGGTTGGCGCGAAAAAGGCTCCGGTTGACTCGCCCCGGACGTATGGATGCCTTGGTCAGGCATCGCTGTCCACCCTCGAGGACGCCAGAATCATTCCCGCCCCTCCTTCCCACATGCCTTCGATCCTGATCGCCGAAGATGAAGAACGCATGCGGCGGCTGTTGGGGATGCTTCTGGGCAATCGCGGCCACGAGTTGATTCTCTGCGCGGATGGGGAGGAAGCCCTCGCGAAGTTCGACGAGCGCCCCGCCGACATCGTGATCACCGACCTTCGGCTGCCCAAGGTTTCGGGCCTCGAAGTGGTCCAGGGAATCGCCCGCCGCTCGCCGGAAACTCCCATCATCGTCATGACCGCCTACGGCTCCATCGAATCGGCGGTGGAGGCGATGCAGCAGGGCGCCACCGACTACGTAACCAAGCCTTTCGAGGAAGCCCGGAT
>JBBQYG010000051.1:0-24150 GCA_038208905.1 Candidatus Sumerlaeia bacterium
CAAGGGCCGCCTGGTTACGAATCAGCACGTGGTGGGAGACGAAGTTTTCCAGACGGTGACGATCTTTGTGAAGAACGGTTCCCAGTGGGAGAAGAAGAAGATCGACAATTGCAAGGTAGAGGCTGCCAGCGAGATGCTGGACATCGCCGTGGTACAGCTGGACATGGCCCAAGTGGAAAAGCAGGGGATTAAGCTCTATCCCGTTTCGATAGCATCGCCAAAGTCGCTGCAATCGGGCGACAAGGTCTATGCCGTTGGCAATCCCGGCATGGGCGGCATGGTCCTGGACCACACGATCAGCGAGGGGATAGCGTCATCGACCGCGCGCAATTTCAATGACGTGCTCTACCTCCAGACGACGGCGGCAGTTAATCCCGGCAACTCCGGGGGTCCGCTGGTGAACGAGCGCGGCGAGGTCGTTGGCCTGGTGACGCTGAAGGCGATCTTCCAGGAGGGCGTCGCCTTCGCACTGCCGGTGGATTACATCCTTCACTTCCTCGGCAATTCCAACGCCTTCGCGATTTCCGAGTCCGGCAGCAACCGCGGATTCCGCTACCACCGTCCCCAATAGAAAGTCGTCGCCATGAAGCGTGCCTTGTTTCCGACGCGGTTAATCGCCTGCGCCGTCCTGATGGGGGCGATGTTCGCCCCCGGCCGCGTCCGCGCGGAGAGCATGGGCGATCGCATCCCCGCCGAGGCGCACGTGGCTTTCTGGGTGGACGACATCGCCGCCGCTCGCGCGTCCATCGAGAAGAATTCCTACTATCAACTGCTCGTTGACGAAAAGCTCGGCATCATCGGCGGACCCGACGTCGTGGGCGAGGCGCTCCGCCGACTTCCTGTCTCCGGGGCCGATCCCGCGTTTCCCGTGTGGGCGTCGATCCTGCCGATGATCGACTCGGGCCTGCGCGGTGGACTGGAGTCCGCGACATCGGTGTTCCAGTTCAAGGTGGGCGAGCTACTCGATACGTTCACAGGTCCGCTGGCGATGTATTCCACGCTCTATGACCTTTCGATGAGCAGCGGCGGCGTGGAAGTCGTCGAGTGGGACATGATCCTATCGGCGGATTTCAAGCCCGAGGAGCGGGAGAAGGTTGACCGATTCCTCGAGAGCGCCCTCGTCCGCGTCCCAGGCAACGCGCGCAAGAAGATGGTCAGCTACTCGGGACACGAGTACTATCACCTCGAGTACTTCCTTGATGAGCAGGCTGCACTCCCAGGGGACCGCAAGGAGACCGATCTGGAACTGATCCAGGAGATTCCTGTGATCGTGGAGTATGGTTTCGTCGGAGAGACGTTCCTCCTTGCGGAGGGGCGCGGGGAGCCGCTGAAGCGCGCCATCCGGGCGATGGAGTCGGGATCCGGAACACGCCTCGCGCGGAAGGACTCCTATCGCTCCGCCACCGCGCTGCTGGGCGACCTCGATGCCCCGTTCCATTTATACTACGACATCCCGCACCATGTGAACGAGCTGCGCGACCACCCGAGGGCGGAGCGCACGTTGCGGTCCTTTCAGGCGTTGGGTATCCACAACGCGGGCCCTCTCGTCGCTGGCGCGCGACTCGACGAGTCCGGCTTGGATTTCCGCGCCGCTGTGCAAACCACCGGTCCGGCTACGGGGATTCTTCGCGTCCTGAAGGACTCGCCCCAGAACAAGTTCGAGCGCATCGGCCTCGTGCCGCGCGATGCGCTCGTGGCCGCATCGCTCAGCATCGACTTTGGAAACCTCTATCGCGAGTACCGCGCCGCGATGCTCGTCATGAGCCGCGACGCGCAGATGCTCATCGATGCGGCCGTCCGCACGCTGGAGACCATCGCGAAGGTCAGCCTGCAGGACGACATCCTCGCCAAGAGCCGTGGCGAGATGATCAGTTACGTTCGTCCCGGCCCGGGCGAGGGCTCCGGGATTTCGGCGCGTTACTCCTCGTCGTTTATTTTCCCGATCGAGGGAGGAACCGCCACGACCGACGCAGTGAATGCGGTGCTTCGCCGCCTCAACGACGAGAACACCAAGGTGGTGGACCTCGAGGAATCGGAGTTCATGGGGAACGTCCTGTGGGAGACGCCGCAGACCGTGACACAGCGCGGGCAGGGGCTCTATCTTTCCGCCACTCCCAACGGCGCCGTGGTTGCAAGCAGCGGCGGGGAATTGCGCGAAATCATCCGCCGCCTCTCCGGCCAGGCCGAGGGCTCGATCCGCGACGAAGCCGAATTCCAGCGTTTCCTCGGCGGAGTTGACCAAAGGAACCTAAGAGGGTTTGTATATCAGTCCTCCAAGGCCGTCATCGACGGCTATCTCGCCAAGCTGAGCGAGGAGAGCGCAGAGGGCGACGTGAACGAACTTCGCGCGGAACTGCGCCGGCGCCTCGGCGATTCGTGGTGGTTGCTGCGCGCGTCGGATGACGGCTACCTATTCACCATGACCGTGCGCCCGCCAGCGGTCGGCCCGGCCCAATGACCGAAGTGGCGACTCCGCCCCTGCACATCGTGAATCTGTCGCATCTGGCTTGGGAGAGGAAGCTATTCCAGCGTCCCCAGCAGTTCATGGCCAGCTTTGCGGGAATGGGCGACACTGTTTCCTACTTCGCGCAGGTGGGAATGCGGCGGTATCTGGACATGAGCCTGAATGAGCGCACGCTGACTCCGCGCCCCGGCTTGACTGCCCAGAACCTTCCCTTCTTGCCGATGACCAAGCGCCTCTCCGCGATGAAGGCCGCCAGCATGTGGCTCGTCCGCGCCAAGGCGCGTCCCGCACTGCTTGCCGGTCCGCAGGGACGGCGAGTGCTGTGGCTCCAGAATCCCGCCTATGTGGATGAAATCGACCGCCTCCCCCACGACATCGTGGTGTATGACGTGATGGATCCCTTCGCCGCATTCCGCACCTCCGACTCGCGCGTGGCGGAGCGCGAGGCGAAGGTCCTCGCCAAGGCCGACATCGTCTTCAGCGGCGGACGCAGCCTGCACACACAGGTCGAGGGTCGCCACCCCCAGGCCCACTGCTTCCCGAGCGGTATCGACTTTCCGCACTTCGCGAAGGGGGCCACCGCCGGGCCGATTCCTGATGATCTTGTGCGGATCGACAAGCCGGTGCTTGGATACTTCGGCGCGGTCGACGAGCGCATCGACTGGGATCTTATTCGCCACGTCTGCCGGGAACGCCGCCATTGGTCCATCGTCTTCCTTGGCCCGATGGTGCTGATCGACCGGATCCCCATCGACGAGCCGAACTTCCACTGGCTGGGGCCGAAGTCCTACGATGCGCTGCCGTCGTATCTGCGCGGCTTTGACGTGTGCCTCATCCCGTGGCTGGTGAACGACCTGACCAAATTCATGAGCCCCACCAAGACGCCGGAGTACCTTGCCGCGGGGCGCCCCGTCGTTTCGACCCCGATTCCCGATGTGGAGGCCGACTATGGGGAGGAGGCACTGGTGGCCTCTACCCACGAAGAATTCGTTGCCCACTGCACCACGGCCCTGATGGCGGGAACCGGCCCTGCGCGCCAGCCCCCCCAGAGCCGCACATGGAACGAAATCGCGTCGGCGATGCGGTGCCTGATCGAGGAACGCCTCGCGAGTGCGTGATATGGCGCGAATTTCCCGGGCACGAATCTTGGTCAAGGTGACGATAGCTAGCTCTCAGCCTGGATGCCAATGTCCCAGAAGCCTCCCCAAAACCCCGTCTATCCAGTCGATCCGGCGGCAATGGAAACGTGCCGACCCAAGGCAATTTGCGGGCAATGCGGCACGGTTTTTTGTATCAAGGTGGCTGCCGAGGCTTACACCGCCCGCTGCCCCGCCTGCGACGCGCGCCATCGCGTGGAGAACCACGGCGACCGCTGGAACGCCCAACTTCTGAACGAGAATAATCCCGAATGACTATCGCCGCCCTTCTACTCGCAATTGCCGCGCTCGCGTGGGGTATCCTTACCCAGCGCCGGGTGAATCACCTGCGCGAGGACATCCGCTACATCCACCGCACAACCCGCACGGCGCTGGAGGATCAGGAGATCGCCCTGCGCGAGTTCCGCGCGGAGGCCACTCAGAAGATCGACGCCCTCCGCGATTCCAGCGCTCCCGCTGGCAAGCCGAGTTGGTTCACCCCCTACATGACCATCGCAGACGCCCTTGGCGTACACCCCGGCGTGAAGGGGGTGCTCGCATCGCTCCACATCGGCGGTTGCGCGGGATGCTCCTCCAGCAGCACGGAGACCCTTGAGCAGGCAGCCCGTGGCCACGGCGTCGACCTGAACACGATGCTTGAGCGGATGAACGCCCTTATGGAGGCGGAGAACGCCGCCCCAAACCTCCTCGCCATGGCGGAGAAGTCGCTCCCCCTCGCGGTCGGTGGTCGCGTGATGGTGGGGATGGCAGGGAGCAGCAAGGACGCCTGAGAGGAAGCACTCCGCCGCGCCTGCTTCCTTCGCCCTCGGCCCGCCGTCGCCGCCTCGCCTTTTTCGATATACGTCCGAACGGAGAAGATCCCTTCAGTAGGCGAGCCAAGAATGCGCGTCGCTGGCTTGCGCATCAAGGGCCGCGCGGGCAGCTTCGGCCAAGTGCCTGTGGGTCGCTGCGGATGGATGCAGCATGTCCCACCAAACGAGCTGGTCAGGGCCCGCACACACGCTCTCGCCATTCACGCACCAGTCAGCGAAATTTGCGAAGCCGTAGCTGGCAGGCGCCGCCGCAATGGAGGCAAACAAACCCTCCAAGTCAACGAGGCGGAAGTCGTGATTGTACTCCTCGCGTAACACCAGAATGAGTGCCGCCATAGCGCGATTGTGCTGAAACGAATCGGAGGAGAGCCGGGCGCGCCTCTCGGGATTGCCCAACGCCGCGGCAATCGGCGTCTCGCCGAGATCCGGGAGATTCGCCACCAACATGCGCCTCGCTCCACCCGCAACCAATCGACGAAGCGCCGATTCGATGTTGGTCGCGACAACGGCTGGAGGCGAATTGTCCTCAGACAGGTAGTCGTTTGCTCCGATCGCCACCACGAAAATGGTCCGCGTTGGGGCGAAGCTGTTCCCCTGAACGAGGAACCGGGTCACTTGCGCCGCGAGGTCGGTCGCCACATCGCCGGACGAAGTATTCTCTCCGCCCGAGCGAGCTCCCCCCCACGCAAAGTTTTGCGCTAGGGTCAGCGTTGTCCCTAGGTCCGATGCAAGAACCTCGACCCACACGGGGCCATTGCTCCCCCTTCCCGGGTAGTAATGCGGAGGTGGAGGAACGGGCGGCTCCTGAGCTGCCAGGTACGCGGCGAGGTTCCCGATGTCAGATAGGCTGTCGCCGAAGACATAGATGCGCTCGATGGGCTGGGCCGTGGAACGACCAGCCAAACCCAGGCAAATCACCGCCAGCGCCGTGATCCACCGTCCCGCTCTGGCTCCGAACCATAATTTCAGGCTGATCTCCATCGCATCCCCTCGCTTTTCCACAACGGCACGCCGTCCGCTTTCCATCCATCCTATGGGGCGCCTAACCGCCAGTGCCATAGGGAATGTTCAAGGCGGTGCTGAATTCCACAATGACTCGGGCAACAATCGTGGAGCGTGAGCCAATGGACTTGCGTTCAAGGGGCAGGGGAATTGGTCTAGCGGTGTTGTTCGTCCTGTAAACTTTCTCTTCGGTCCCTGCGCCACGTCTGCCGACTTGGCCGTGACCAACCGCAACATTTCAAGGAACACCACCGCATGCATTCGACGGCAGGATTCGACAGCAAATACACTCTCCGAAGGAAGTTTTTCACCTTTCTGGGAGCGAAGTTCCACGTCTATGACTCGCAGGGGAGCCTTGCCTTCTACTCAAAGATGAAGGCGTTCAAGCTCAAGGAGGACATGCGGCTCTATTCGGACGAAAGCATGACCGTGGAGATTCTCTCCATCAGAGCAAAGAGCATGATCGATTTCGGGGCTACCTACGAGGTTACCGATTCGAGGACGGGGCACTTGCTCGGCGCTTTCAGGAGAAAGGGACTCAAGTCCATCCTCAAGGACGAGTGGCTTGTCCTGGACGCGAGCGGAGGCCAGATTGGAACGATCAAGGAAGACTCCCTGGCGCTGGCGCTCGTCCGGAGGTTCCTGCTCAATATCATCCCGCAGAGCTTCACGGTGGAAGTCGGTGAGCAGGCGGTCTGTATATACAAGCAGCACTTCAACCCGTTCGTGCAGAAGATCGCCATAGACTTCTCGAATGATCCGGGCGCCAAGTACGACCGGCTGCTGGGCATCGCCGGGGCAATCCTGCTGTGTGCGATCGAAAGCAGGCAGAACTAGACGCGACAGAGTTCATTCCACGAAGGCTATGCACCACATGCCCCAGCCCGCCGCCGACTCAGCCGAACGCAAGCGCCTCAGCGAGGACGCGTCGCGGGAGCGAAATTGGAAACGGTGGGGGCCCTATCTGGCGGAGCGGCAGTGGGGAACCGTGCGTGAGGACTATTCGCCGGAGGGGGATAGCTGGCGCTACCTCACCCACGACCTCGCGCGGAGCCAGGCCTATCGGTGGGGCGAGGATGGGCTGATGGGGATTTGCGACCGACAGGGGCGGTTGTGCTTTGCGGCGGCAATGTGGAACGGCGCGGACTCCATCCTGAAGGAGCGTCTATACGGCCTCTCCGGCCCCGAGGGGAACCACGGCGAGGACGTGAAGGAGTGCTACTACTATCTGGACTCGACGCCCACGCACTCCTACATGCGCGCGCTGTACAAGTATCCCCAGCGGGCGTTTCCCTACGAGGCGCTGGTGAAGGAGAATGCGCGGCGCGGCCGGAGCGAGCCGGAATACGAACTGGCGGACACTGGGATCTTCGACGGAAGTCGGTACTTCGACGTCCAGACGGAGTATGCAAAGGCCGACGACGAGGATATCCTGATCCGCATCACGGCGACCAATCGCGGGCCGGAGGAGGCGACGATTCACCTTCTCCCCACGATCTGGTACCGCAACACGTGGGTCTGGGGCTGCAAGCACGAGGGATGCACGATGAAGCCGCGCATCTCCGCATCTCCCGACGGCACGCTGAAGCTGACCCATGAAACACTGGGCGAGAACTGGTTTGCGGCGGAGCCCGCGCCCGGCGAGGCGGAACCCAAATGGCTATTCACGGACAACCACACCAACAACGAGCGTCTATACAATGTGCCCAACGACGCGCCGTGGGTGAAGGATGCCTTTCACGAGTTCATTGTCCGTGGCAAGAAGGACGCAATCAATCCGCGACGCTGGGGGACGAAAGTCGCGGCCCACTATACGCTGCGCATTCCCGCTGGGGAGTCGCGCACGGTGAGGCTTAGGCTGGCCTCTGTGGCCCAGCGCCCGCCCGAGGCATTCGGCGAGGACTTCGATGACACCTTTGCCAAGAGAATCCGCGAGGCAGATGCCTTCTATGGCGAGCTTTCCCCGAAGGCCTTGGGTGAGTCCAAGCGCGCCGTCATCCGCCAGGCGTATGCGGGCCTGTTCTGGTCAAAGCAGTTCTATCACTACGTCGTCGAGGACTGGCTTCAGGGCGATCCCGGGATGCCTCCCCCGCCGCGCTCGCGGAAGGGGGGCCGCAACAGCGAGTGGAAGCACCTGTTCAATCGCGACGTGATCTCGATGCCCGACAAGTGGGAATATCCGTGGTTCGCCGCATGGGACACGGCATTCCACATGATCGCGATGGCCGACGCGGACCCCGACTTTGCGAAGCAGCAACTGGAGCTGTTCCTCCGCGAATGGTATATGCACCCCAACGGGCAGATGCCGGCCTACGAGTTCGCGTTTTCCGACGTGAATCCGCCCGTTCACGCGTGGGCGGTTTGGCGCGTGTACAAGATGACGGGGAAGCGAGGTGCCCGCGATAGGCCCTTCCTGGAACGCGCGTTCCACAAGCTGCTGATGAACTTCACCTGGTGGGTGAACCGCAAGGACCCGCAAGGGCGGAACATCTTCAGCGGCGGGTTCCTCGGGCTCGACAATATCGGCGTCTTCGACCGCAGCCAGCCGCTCCCCGACGGGGCGGAGCTGGAGCAGGCCGACGGAACAGCGTGGATGGCGTTCTACTGCGGCACGATGCTGAGCATGGCAATCGAGCTGGCACAGGAAAATGATGCCTATGGCGACATCGCTTCGAAGTTCTTCGAGCACTTCATCGCCATCGCCGACGCAATCAATCACCTCGGGGGTAGCGGTCTGTGGAACGAGGCCGACGGCTTCTACTACGACCAGATCTATACGCAGGGGCGGGCTATTCCCCTGAAGGTGCGTTCGATGGTGGGAATCCTGCCGATGCTGGCGGTGGAGCTTCTGGAGGAATCCTCCATCGAGAAGCTCGAAGGTTTTCGCAAGCGCATGGACTGGTTCATCGAGAACCGCCGCGACCTGAAGCGGACGATCAGCTATCTGGAATCATCCACGACGGCGTCCGGAGAGAGAATCCTTCTTCTGGCAATTCCGACTCGGGAGCGGCTGGAGCGAATGCTGCGCTACCTCTTGTCGGAGACCGAATTCCTGTCTCCCCACGGGCTGCGGTCGCTCTCGCGGGTTCACGCCGACCATCCGTTCCGGTTCGAGCAAGGCGGCGTGACGAGCGAGGTCCGCTATGTGCCGGGGGACTCCGACTCGGGGATGTTTGGCGGGAACTCCAACTGGCGCGGACCCGTGTGGTTTCCCCTGAACTACCTTCTGATCGAGGCGATGGAGAGATACGACCGATTCTACTGCGGCGAGTTCCAGGTGGAATTCCCGACGGGTTCTGGCAGGATGCTCACGCTGCGTCAGGTGGCCGCGGAGCTGGCGGCGCGGCTAGGATCGCTTTTCCTGCCCGGCGAGTCGGGGCAGCGACCCTCCCACGGCACTGATCGTCGCTATGCGGATGACCCCCACTGGCGCGATCTGGTACTGTTTCACGAGTACTTTCACGGGGATAGCGGAAGTGGCCTTGGCGCAAGCCACCAGACCGGGTGGACGGCACTGGCTATCCGTCTGCTCCGGGATTTCGGCGAGGGCGAAGAAAACACTGGAGGCGGTGCGGCCCGCCCACGAAACTAGGGTCTCTCATTCGCGGGACGCCATCGATCCTTGGGGCACACGATTCTCTACATCCTAGCAACGCTGGCGCTCCTCGCTGGATCGATGGGGTTCGTGCGTCGATGGTTTCCCGGACGCCTGGCGGAGCGCCTTGCATGGTCCATCGCCACGGTCATGGCGGTGGCGGTGATTGAGGTCTTTGCGCTCGGGCTCTTCTGGAGGCTGTACATTCTCCCGGCGGCATTGGCTTTCGAGGCGCTTGTTGCGGGAACGCTCATCGCGACTCATTGGCGCTGGCTGGTTGAGGAGCTGAGTGAGATTGCGACCACGATGCGCGCCGCCATCGGCGGGAAATGGAGCCCGTTCGTCGCGCTATCCGTGAGCGTATCGGCGGCCGCATGGATCGCCGCGCTGGCTTTCACCTTCGAGAGTCCGGTGCCGGGGATCGACGCGGCCAGTTATCACCTGCCGATGGGCGTCCTGATCAATCACCAGCATGGGCTGGAGTACTTCGAGACGCGATGCGGCCACGTGAACGAGTTTCCAAAGAACGGTCAGATGATCTATGCCCGTGCCTTCCTTTTTGGCGGAGACGAGCGCCACGTCCGCCCGGTGCAGTGGCTCTTCGGAATCGTTGCAGCCCTTTCCATCTACGGCTGGATGAGGAATTGGGGAGCCAGCCGCGAGATGGCGGGTAGCGCGGCGCCGCTCTTCCTACTGATGGTCCCGGTGCTGGCACAGGCGATGGTCCTGTGGGGAAGCATCGACCTGATTTTCCACGCGATGGTTATCCTAGCGCTCGCGACGTATAGCGGCATCGGCGATGACCCGCGCCAGGCGATCACGCGCGGATTGTGGGCGGCCGCGGCGGCGGGGCTTGCGATGGGGTCAAAAAGCCAGGGAATTGTGCTGGGAGGGATGGCGATGGCCTTTATCTTCCTGCGAGTTGGATTCCTGCTGAGACGCGACGCACGGCGGCTTGCCATTTTCGCCATCGGATGCGGCAGCCTCCTCCTGCTGCTTGGCGGATATACGTTTATCCAGAACATGCTCTGGTTTGGGAATCCGCTGCAGCCAATGCGTGTTAAGGTGCTTGGCGTTACGCTGTTCAAGGGGCTCTTCAAGTCGCCCCACGACCTGATCCAGACTGAGCATTTTTCCGGAAGCCGCGACAACACGGTGGCTCTGTGGAGGTCGATGTCGATCGTCTGGCTTGGGGATTGGTCCACGCAGCGCGAGCGCCTCGGCGGATTCGGCCCGGCGTGGATTTTTGCCCTGCTGCCAGGACTGATCGCGGGGACGATTTTGTTCCTGCGGCGCAGGGACTGGATCAACGGGGCGCTGGGCCTTGCGCTCATTTTCCTGCTTTTGCGCTTTCCCGGTAGTTGGTGGGCGCGCTTTTCGATCTACCTGTTCGCGGCGGCGCTGGCATTCACCGTTGTAGTGATCACTGCCATGCCCAGAATTTTTCTCCAGAGACTTGTACTTGGATGGACGATCCTGCTTTCGCTCGCCGGTGGCGTGGAGGCGTATTTCTTCACGCGAGCCGTGGCAATTCCCGCCGACTTACAGGCGGCACCTGGAAGCTTTCTCCACTCGCTGGACGCGCTGCGGCGTGAGGAGGTCTATTTCGGCGACGAGCACGATCTGGAGCTCTACCGCTGGTGCCGCGACAACCTCCCCGCGGACTCGCGCCTCGTCTATTTCCATCCCTATTGGGCGGGGATGTACCACTACTACTACTACCGTCAGGACTTGAAGAACCACGTGTTTGGGATCGACGAAACGAAGACGCGAGAGGAATTTGCCGAGGCGCTGGAATCGCGCAAGGCGACGTATTTCCTGATGCAGAGCTACCTCAAGTCGGCCGAGTGGGCCGACGAGTATGGCCCGGTGCTGTTCAGGACAGGGAAGTACACCATCCATCGCTACGAGCCGAAATGACCGACCGACACGACAACGGACGCGCGTCGCTTTTTCCGGGATACGGAATCTATGCCGCGTGGCTCGTGGCGGCTGCGCTGCTACTGACGCTCGTGCAGGGCCTCATGCGCAACTATGGCGACAGTGAGCAGTTTCCCCTGACTCGGCCAGTAACCTACTCTGTCGATCCGGGCTACAACCCCTACCACGCGCTCTACAAATGGGATGCGATCTACTGGGGGGATTTCCAGCCTATCTTCGAGGCGGCGCAAGGATACCGGATCGATCCCAACTTCAAGATGTATCAGCCCGATCAGCTCAAGGCTGGCCGCGCGTCGTTTGTCTATACGCCCTTCGTGGCGATGTGCGTCCATCCGATCTCGGAAGTCCGCCGTACGCCGGAGCGCGACCTGAAGCGCGCGGCCAACAAGGTCAGCATCCTCAACCACTGGATGTGGCTTGGGACAGGTGCGATGCTCCTCCTGATCGCGACACACCGGCAGCGCATCCGCGCGCTCTTTGTCGGCGCGTTCCTGCTGCACTTCCTGCTCTACTATCCCTTCGCAACAGCGCTGCAACTGACGCAGGCAAGCATCTGGATCACGTTCTTCCTCGTGGCGTCGCTGCTGCTATTTCAGCGCGGCTGGATGGTGGCGGCAGGGATCGCACTCGCGCTGGGCGTGTCCATCAAGCCGCATCTGGTGGTGATTCCGATTCTACTGATATTCATCCCGGGATTCTCCCGGCGGATGCTGGTTGCATGCTTTGCGGGGATTGGCACCGCGGCACTGGCGTCGCTTTCCTATGCCGGGTTGCAGAACTGCCTGGACTACGGATTGAAGACGCTGCCGATTCTCTCCGCGGGATATGCGTACTATCCGAACCAGAGCATCAATGGGCTGCTGCTACGGCTGCTCCATGACTATGATCCCGCGGACTTCAACCTGGTGGCGCCGCACAGCGAGGTGAAGCTGCTGTCATCGGCCTTCGGGCTCGGGGTGCTCGGCATCTGCTATGCAATGGGTTTCAGAAGACCAGCGAAGGCCGGGCGCGCGGAGGATTTGATGATGCTCGCCCTTCTGATCGCGGCCGGCACGGTGGCATCACCGGTGTGCTGGTACCATCACCTTGCCGCCCTGACGGGCCCGATCTGCGTGGCGCTGAATCGACTATGGAGCAATCCTGAGCAACGCACGCGCTGGACGGAGGGGCTGCTCTTCGCGAGCTATGCACTCACTGCCTACTACCTCGACACGCGCTATCTTCGCGGATTCCCGATGGCGTTCCTGTCCGTGCTGGCGTTCTACGGCGGATTGATTCTGACGGGGCTCCTGGCGTGGTTGACGCGAGAAGGCTATCGCCGCGCGGGGACGCCATGACCCTGACAATCACGCCGGCCCGCTATATGGCGATGGCGGCGCTCGCCGTCCTCGCCTGCTGCGCAATGGATATACATATTTACGAGTACCAATACGGATTCGAGAATCATAGCATCCAGATTCCCTACCTGCTCAAGTGGCAGAATCCCGCGCTCTATCCCGGCGACCGATTGATGGCGGCGATGGACGACTACTTCTCCTACTTCTGGCCGTTCCTGGGCTGGCTTTCGGGGATTGTACCGCTTGAGCGCTGCCTCTTCGCGGGACACGTGATCGTCCTCCTGCTGCGCTACTCGGCGGTCTTTGCCATCGGCGCGCGGTCATTTCCCAATCATCGCTGGGTCCCATTCCTGTGCCTGTGGGTCCACCTGTGGGGAGAGACGGTGCTGGGCGGCGAATCGCTGCACTGGTACTATCTGACGCACACCACGGTGGCGGCGGCGCTTGGCCTGTGGGCCGTGTATTTTGGCGTGGCGGGCTGGTGGGTCGCCGCCTTTGGCATGGCGGGATTCATCTTCAACATCCACGCGATGCAGTCCGCGTATCTGGTACTGATGCTGGGATTGGCGGCGCTTCCGGATTTGCGCCAGCGATGGCGCGTCCTGCTTGCGGCGGGCCTCTGCTACGCAGTGGCGGCGAGCCCCGGTATCTGGTGGATGCTGAATTCGGGCGCGCTGGGCTCTCCGACCGATCTAGGCCCTCTCATCAGGGCATTCTATCCAGTACACTTCTTCCCTTCCGCATTCGACGTCTACATCAAGGCGGGAATCGCCCTGATGATGGTGCTCTACGTCGTCCCCGCGATGCTCCTTCCGAGAACGGGTCCCGTGGTCCGTTTGTCGCTGATGGCGCTGGCGATCATCGTGCTCTGGATCGTTGGAGGCGTCCTGCTCGAGAACTTCGATGTGGGATTCCTCATCAAGATGCACATCTATCGGGCGAGCGCCTTCTTCGCCTCGGTGGTTTTCGTCCTTGTTTCGGGATGGTATGTGATCTGGCTGCTTCCGTCGTTGCCGCGCAGTATCAGGACGCCCGCGATGACGGTGGGGCTGGCCCTTGCGATTAACCTTGGATCGTTCAATTTCCTGCGATACGAGCAACTGCCAATAGGGCTTGCCGTGGCGGTCGCGGCGCTCCTGATCCTCGTAGCGATCATCGCGCGGAGCATCCCCCTGCGGGGCGTTGCGCTCGGCGCCGCAACCGCCCTGCTGCTGGTCGTTGGGATTCATCAGCAGCGCATGCGCCACCAGAACATGCATGACTACTTTTGGTGGCTGGGCCAGTGGGTTGAGGCCCAGAAGTGGGCGCAAGAAAACAGCGAGCCCGGCGACCTGTTCCTGACGCCGCCGGATATGAGCGGGTTCCGCGTCTTTTCCCAGCGCCCCGTCGTCTTCGAGTGGTTTGATGGCGCTGCAATGCTCTGGGACGCGGGCTATGCGGACTATTGGCGTGGATGGTATCTCAGGATCGGCGCGAAGTTTCGCGGCCGGTACGATGACTCGGCTTACGTGCGCCTCGGCGATATCTGGGGCGCAAAGTCGCGGGCCGAGATCGAGGCGATCGCCCGGAGCGAGGGCGCACGCTACATTGTGGCGCGTCCGCCCCACCGCTTCGCGAACGACCACCGGCCCAGCGATGAGTGGGCAGAGGGAAAACTCTTCGACAACGGTTCCTTCTTCATCGTGCGCGTGCCCGGAGCGCCCCCATAAGCCCCGCTAGTCGGACTTCCAACGTTCTTCCTTGTCGCCGTAGATGTCCTCGACATCGGCCTCGGTGAGGCTCTCCTCCCAGGGCTCGCGCTCTTCGTCATAGCGGCTCATGCGCTCGGCGCGGCTCGCGCGGACACGAAGGTAGGCGACGATAAAGAGAATTGCTGCCAGAAGGAGAATGGTTCCGGTACCAGAGGACACAATTACCGCCGAGGAGACGCGGGATCCGAGCGAGAACTCGGTGGCATCCTGCCACCCCTCCACGCGGTACGCATCCCAAAAATCGCGTGCGAGGTCGGGTCCGCGAACTGGATCTGAAAGTTGGTGGACAAGGCGGCGGATGTCGCCGGGGCGATCACCGAAATTCGAAGCGACCACGCCGACCGCCGCATAGCTCATACGGTAGGAGAGCGCCTGCGCGTGGGGGGTGCGGGGGAACTCGGTGGAAAGGTCGCTCAGCCGCGGCAGCCTGCCGAGCATGTGGGACACCAGCAGGCCCAAGTGGTCATCGTAGGACCACTGTCCAGCCAGGTGCATCACTATCCCCTCGTTGGCCCAGAGTGGGAGCTCGCGCCCACCGGCGAGGGACCCGAGGAGGATGTGGCCGCATTCGTGGGTCATCGTCGCCTGGCGCTCCGCGGGCGTGGCGCGGGCCCAAGCGGCCCCGTTGATCCAGATGGTCATTGTGGAGGGCGACGCGGCGGCGGCGGTATGCTCGGGCTGGAACCCGGTCTTTTCCCGATACAGCTCCGCATCGGCCCACACGATCAGGAGCGTCCCCTCCCAGTCGCGGTCGGTGCGGGCGCGGATAACTTGACGCGCCCGGGCGGCTTGGCTGCGCAGCTCATCGTGGAGTGCGGGCCGATCGTCGAGTTCAACGATGCGGAATGGCTCGGGTGGGTCGCCCGCCGCCGCGGAGGCGAACAAAAGCAGAAAGATGGCGCAAAAAGGGGCGATGACGCGGAGGAAGGTTCTCATGCCATCCTCACTCTGCAAGGCGGGGGCCGGTTAAAGGATGCGGGAGAGGGCGCGCGGGTCGATTTCCTGGTAGGTGCCGTGGTGCGTCGCCAGCAAGGCGTTGAAAGCGATGCTTCGCTCCTCCGACTCGAACTCGAATCCGATCAACGCGCGGCCCACGCGCTCCCCCGTATAGACATAGTTGAAGTAGCACACGTTGGCGGTGCCGCGGATGTGGTGGAGAAAGTCGCGGAGGGCGCCCGCGCGCTCGGGGAATTCGAGTCGGATGAAGCGCGGCGCGCGGAAAAGTTCCGACTTGTAGTGGATCAGCCGGAACTCCACATCCTCCTGAGACGTGACGTCGGCAAAGGGAATTCCCTGCTCGGCGCAACGGCGCTCAAGGAGCGCGAAACCCGGCGGTGGCAGCTCCAGCCCAAGAACCGGAAAGGCGCGCGTCTCGTCGGTCTTGCCATACTGGAACTCGATAATGTTCGCGCCGTCGCAGATCGATTCGAGCAGGGAGACGAGGGCGCCCGGCCGCTCGCCGATCTCGAAACGGTAGTAGCGCCTGCGGCTGGCGCCGATCCCCGCGTGGCGCGCGATCCACGGGAGCTGGCCAAAGTCCACATTGGCCCCGCAGAGAACGACCAGCGCGCGGCGCCCCTTCGCGTACTCGGGATACTTCAGCAGCCCCGCAAGGCCCATCGCGCCGGAGGGCTCGGCAAGGCAGCGGGCGCCCTCCCACAGTGCCTGGATCGCGGCACAGACTTGCTCGTTTGTCACCGTCACGAACTCGTCGATCAAGTCCCGGCAGAGTGGAAACGTCAGGTCGCCGGCACGCTTCACCGCGGTGCCGTCGCAGAACACATCCACGTAGTCGAGCGTCACAGGCCTCCCGGCCGCGACGGCGGCTTTCATCGACGCCTGGTGCACTCCCTCCACGCCGACGATTCGGATTCCGGGGAAGTAGTACTTGAGCCAGCAGGCGACGGCGGCGGCCATTCCTCCCCCGCCGATCTGGAGAAAAGCGATATCGAAGGGCCCGTGGCCGGACATCACCACTTCGTCGGCGAGGGTTCCCTGCCCGCCCATCGTGTAGTAGTCGTCGTAGGGGTGGACGTATATACCACCGTCGGACTTCAGCGCTTCCTTGGCGGCGGCGGAGGCATCGTCATAGCTGTCGCCGACGAGGACGACATCGACGTTGTCCCCACCGTGTGCGCGCACGGCGGACTGCTTGGTTCGCGGCGTGGAGAGCGGCATGTAGATGCGCGCCTGAATCCCCATGCGGCGCGCGGCGAGGGCAACGCCCTGAGCATGATTTCCAGCCGACGCGGCCACAACGCCGCGTGCGCGCTCCTCGTCCGAAAGAACCGCCATGCGATTGTATGCGCCGCGCCACTTGTAGGAATTCACCGCGGAGAGGTCCTCGCGCTTCACGAAGACTTCGGCATCCATGGAGAGGGGCAGGCGCTCCGTGGGGGTGGGGCTTCCGCCGGAATAGATGCGGCGGCGCGCGTTCAGTATCTCGCGGAAAAGGCGCTCTCTTGGCTCGCTACTCATGTCGTCAAGGGGAGCGTGGCAGGGCGCGGTGGGAAACGGAAATCGGGGGCAGTCATCCGGCGACGGCCTCCAGCGGCGCCGCGACCCGAAGGGGCGGTGACCCCGCGGGAAGCAGACCGGCGGCGATCAGCTTCACGCGAAACAGGTCGATGGCGCGCAGCTCCCGCTCCCCCAGGCCGTAGCGTATATTCTCCGATAGGTAGCGCCTCATGGCCTCCGCGCCGCCGTGCGCCACAAGTGATGCGGCGGGAACTTGCTCGACAATTTCGGTCACAGCGGCTTCGCCTTGGATCCGCGCCACCACAAAGGCAGATGCCTCGGACTGCGAGAGCGCCAGGCCGGCGCGAACCGTCCATGCCGCATAGACAAAGGGGAGGCCGGTCAGTTCCCTCCATGCGCTGCCAAGGTCGAGGCGATACGGGAAGTCCTTCTCCCACCGCAGCGCCGTGTCGCCGATGACAAGGAAGGCATCCTGCGGTGCGCCATGCCAATCGAAGTCCGGCGTGAAGGGAGCATCGGATACGGCGTACTCGGGAGAAACCCCGAGGTACTCCCTCGCCACCACGCGCACCAGGTTCGCACTGCTAAGGGAGGCGCGATCGAGCAGGATGTTGGTGACTTCAGATGGGCGAACCTTGGAGAAGAGGGAGACACTGCGCACGGGACCGTCGCTCCCAATCGCGGCGCCCGGTACGATGGCGTATTCCGCCGCGCACCGCAGGCTTTCGAAGATGGAAACAGCGGCGACATCGATCTTTCCGATGGCAAGCATCCCTGCCAGATCTCGGGGAGTGCCGCTGATCCAGCGGTCTGGCAAAAAGAATCGATCCAGCCCTTGAATAAGGGGGAGCATATTGTAGTAGGGAACAATGCCGAGGGTGAGGGGGCGCATGATTTTCCTGTAAACCGTGGTACGGCAGGACTTCATCCCATCGCCATCGTAGGGAGCAAGGGAAGGGCCGACCCTGCAGATTGGTTAGTTTGTTTGGAAAACTATCAATTGGGTCTTGCGGTGTCGCATCGCACTCGGCACAATAACCGCTGATCAAAGCAGTGCAAATCCCCTTCTGGGGCAACAGGTCATAGGGAGAACTCCATGTTCGACGACGATCCGGAACCATTCGAGCTACCCGCCCAAGCGACCGGGCCCCGCACGTTGCCCTCGATTAACGAGCTGTGGGCCACCCATGCGGCGAACACAAGCTTGGGAAAGGGACACGGGGTACTGGAGCGATTCGCGGGGCGCTGGAGACTGCGCGCCAGCTACGACCAGCATGGCTACGGGCCAGCCATGGTGGCGGAGGGCATTGCCGTCAATCGCATGGCACTCAACGGGCACTACCTGTCGATGCGACTTTCCTGCGATATTCCCCAGGGTAGGTATGAGGGAATCGGGTTGTACGGGTACAGCTCCCAGCTGGGGAAGTTCACTTTCGCGCTCTACGACAACGTCGGGGTTTGGCCGAATCTAACGGAGGGGGTCTGGGACGAATCGATCCTCTCGATCATGGAGACGGGCATGTTCGTCAACGCGATGTTCGGGACAGTTCACCCGGTGCGTGCCCGGCTGACGTTCGTGAATAGCGACCTCGTGATCTACTCGCGCGAGGTCCCAGACCCCGATTCCGAAGGCAACATGGTCCGCGATCTGGAGATGCGCTATGAGCGGATTGAGGATACCGAGTAGGATGTGCTCAAATCTTCATCGCGTGGGGGGAAGGACCAGACTCCTCGACCCGACTATTCGACTTGGACATCTCGCGGCGGCGGAAGTACTCGCGCAGCGAATCGCGCCAATCAGGCAGGGAGTCCATCCCGAGCTGCGCGAACCGAGTGTTGGCCAGCACTGAGTAGGCCGGGCGCCTTGCGGCGGAGCGGAATTGCTCGCTCAGAATCGGATGCAGGACAAGATAGTCCCGCCCCGCGAGGGCGAAAATCTCCCGCGCAAACTCGTACCAGGAGCACTGGCCAGCGTTGGTGATGTGGTAGATGCCCGGCGCATTGACGTCGAGGAGTGTGGAGAGCGCCTGGGCGAGGTCGAACGTAAACGTGGGCCTCCCGATCTGGTCGTTCACAAGCGAGATCGTGGATCGCGTTTCGCTGATGCGGAGCATGGTCTCGATGAAGTTGCGAGTATAGTCCCCGCCGAGGCCGTTGAGCCAGCTCGTGCGGACGATCTTGTACTTCTCCAAGAGCGTCTGGACATACACCTCGCCCAGCAGTTTGCTGCGGCCGTACTCATTGATGGGTTCAGGCGTGTCGCCCTCGAGGTAGGGCTCGCGCTTCTCGCCCGAGAAAACATAGTCGGTGGACAGATAGATCAACTCGACATCGTTCTCCCGACAGAAGAAGGCAATGTTCTTGGTCCCCTCGGCGTTCACCCGGTAGGCAAGCAGGGGTTCCTTCTCGGCCCGATCAACCTGTGTGAACGCGGCGCAGTGGATCACATGGGTTGGCCGATGCTTCTCGATGGCGTCGCGGACCTGACCCAGATCGGTCACGTCCATTGATCCGACGACCATAGGGACAGGGTGAATCCCCGCATCGCGCCCCAAGTGGCGCATGACCTCGGTACCCAACATTCCATCGGCGCCGGTCACAAGTACGGTCTTCAAGTGATCACCTCTTGGTGGTAGCCCACGGCATACGTGGGGCCTTCGCGTGATTCTGTGGCCAGTGGGGCAAGATTGGCAACTAAATCGCCGCTTATCCCCCACTTTCATCCTGCCGAGGGTGAAGTTGACGGCAGTCGAATACCCCGTCCAGCAAAAAGCGGATAAGTCTGCGAAGAAAAAGTGGACCGGTCCCCTCAGGTTGCGGGTGTGACTTGCGCTCTTGGAACCGAAGGGCGCTCAATCGTGTGACAAGCGCCATGCCTCCCGGGGTTCCCATGAGCTTTCCCACGAACGAGATTTGGAACCAACTCCATCCCGCCGATGCGTGGCAGGGGAACTGGATCGACTTTCGACATTCCGACCAAAGCGGACTCGTCAATAGCTTGGGGAGAGCCGCGAAGGTGCCGATCGAGCTTGGGCGGGCGGGCCTTTCGGACGAGGGCCGGATCCTCCACACGCTCACCCTTGGCGCGGGGCAGCGGCGGGTGTTGGTCTGGGCGCGCCAGCACGGCGACGAGCCCGATTGCACCGCGGGCCTGATGATGACCCTGCATGCGCTTCTCCATCCCGACTTCGCGGAATGCGGGCTGGCACCGATACTCGAAAAACTGCGGCTTTGCGTAATGCCGATGGTGAACCCCGACGGCGTTTCGCGCTTCACGCGCCGCAATGCGCAGGGCATCGACATCAACCGCGACGCCCAGGCGCAGGCAACGCCGGAGGGGCGGGCGTTGCTTGGCGTCAGGACAAGCTTCGATCCGGAGGTCTGCTTCAACCTTCACGACATGGATCGCCGCAAGGTGTTGGAGAACGGCGAGCTGGCCGCCTTCGCCTTTCAGGCGTGCCCCTTCGACGCGACAGACGCCGACAGCCCCGCCCGCCTGCGCGCGAAGCGCCTGTGCGCGCTGATGGCCGGCGCGGCGGGGGTTCACTCCGGCGGCCATGTGGGCCGCTACGCGGCGGACTTCATGCCGCATGCCTTTGGCGACAACACGGCGGCGGCGGGGCCGGCATCGGTCCTGATGGAGGCCGGCGGCTGGTTCGACGATCGCGGCGGAGACGTCTTTGTGCGGCGTCTATACGCGCTGTTCCTGCTACGCGGTCTCTACGCGGTTGCAATGAACGAGGATGAGACCGCGAATGCCGCGGAATACGATTGCCTTCCCTTCGATACCCCGGGCCGGTTCACCGACCTGCGAATCACGGGGACCGAGGTTCTGAACGGCGCCGGTCGCCCGCCATTCCGCGCGGATGTTTCGGTCAATCGCCACCAGGAGATGCAGAGGGAATCGCATCGCGATCCGCCGGCCACCATCGAGGGACTTGGCGATCTTTCCCATGACCGCACGATGGCCACGGTGCCCTTGCCGGGGGCGATCCTTCTGCCGGGGCTGACGGCCTATGCGCCATCGTATCGATTTTCGGGCGATATACCTAGCGAAGAGGAAGCGGCGGCTTTCCTTCGCGCGGGCATTACCACGGTGGCCTGTGGATTCGGACCATTTGCCAGCACCCGCGCGCGGGACCAATGGATGGAATTCGTCCAGTGGAAGCGCCCGCCGCTGAACATCGTCGCGTTCGAGCGCGTGCCCGGCCTCCGCGAAGTCTTTGCCCGGCACGGCCAGACCGAGCTTGCGGGGCTCCTCGTGCAGGACCTCGAAGTGGCATCGGAGGACCTCCTTCGTCTCTCGCACCTCTTCCATCGCGCCCAGCCAGTGGTCGCCGACGAGTCGGAAACGGGAAGGACAGTCGCCGCCGACCTATTCCTCCTCGGCGCGCCATCCCCCGGCGGGATACACGTCCACCTTCACCTTACCCCGGTCACCGATCAGAAGGGCCTGACGCAGGTCCGCGCCGACGACTTCGAGCGCCTTTCCGACGACTTTCTCCAGAGCCCCGGCCAAGTGACGTTCAGCGTGGACGCGCTGGAGGCGCCGCTGGACTGGCTCCCGGTGCTGACGGGCTACGGAGGCCTTAGCCACGGGCGCCCGCCGCACCCCGAGTTCCTTTCAAACATCATGCGCTACGAGGGGGCGACGGAGGGGAGTGGCATGGTCGGTGCCGCGAACAAGCTACTGCTGCACGGCGGGCGGCTGCTGCGCTATGGCCGCATGGGGACGGTCGAGGTCGGCAACCGCGCCGACTTGGCGGCGTTCGCTTCGTCTCTTGGCGAGGGAGAAGCCCGCCCCCCCGACTTCGTCATGCTGAATGGCTATGCCGTGGTTGCCAACGGCGTCGAGGACCTGCGGCGCGCCCGTGGCGAGTGGTTCTTTGCCCAGGGGATGACGGGGCGCTAGTCAAGACCCAATTCTCCCTTGCCGCCCTCGCGGGGTGGGCCCGGTGATACGGGACCGTTTCGCACCCCCTCCCGGAGTTTTGCCGCCAGATGAACCTCGAAGACCTTCGCAAGGAAATCGACGAGATCGACGCCACCATGGTGTCGCTCCTCGACCGCCGCGCCCAGATCGCCCGCCACGTCGGCCAATCCAAGGCCACGACGGGGCGCCCCACATTCGACCCGGGGCGCGCGAAGGCTGTCGTGCTGAAGGCCGTGACGACATCCAACGGCGATTTCCCGCGAGAGGGACTCATCTACGTGTTCCGCGAAGTGCTCAGCGCATGCCTCAATCTGCAGAAGCCTCTCCGCGTCGGATTCCTTGGCCCGCGCGACACCTATGCCCATCAGGCCGCCATCCGGGAGTTCGGTTCCTCCGTGGAGTTCAGCGCCTTCAAGCTGATCCGCGAGGTCTTTACCTCCGTCGTCAATGGCACCGTGGACTACGGCGTAGTCCCGATCGAGAACAGCACCGGCGGCACCGTGCACACGACACTGGACTCCTTCATCGAGCACCCATGCGCGATCTGCAGCGAGGTTCTCCTCCCGATTCACCACGCCCTCATCGGCGCCGGGCCCATCGAAAAAATCACCAAGGTATTCAGCCATCCGCAGGCATTTCTGCAATGCGACCATTGGCTGCGACAGAACCTGCCCAATGCCGAGCGCATCGAGTCGGATTCCACGGGCCAGGGAGTACAGGAGGCCCGCAAGGATTCCTCCTGGGCCGCCATCGGCAGCGAGATTGCCGCCGGCGACAACGGCCTCAACGTGCTGGCGCGGCAGATTCAGGACAACTTGGACAACACGACCCGTTTTCTGGTTATCTGCAAGGACGACACTCGCCCGGCGGGCGCCGACAAGACCTCGATCATGTTCAGCGTGAAGGACCGCCCGGGCGCGCTCTTCGACGTGCTCAAGCCCTTCAAGGACCTCAACATCAACCTGAGCAAGCTGGAGTCGCGGCCCACCAAGCGCCGCGCCTGGGAGCAGGCTTTTTTCGTGGACGCCGACGGCCACCGCGACGACTCCAAGCTGGTGGAGGCCATCGAGCGGATCAGCGAGCACTGCGAATCGATCCGCATTCTGGGGAGCTACTCCCGGGACAAGACGCCGAGCGAAGTGGACGAGTTGCAGCGGCGCGCAATGAAGGAACGGCAGGACGAGGCAGGACAGGCGTAGCGACAGCGCGAGCACAAATCCACGCGGGGGCCATTCGGGATGCGACGCAGAGCCAAGAGGATCTTCTCCATCACCTTTCCCATCCTGTTCGCCTCGCTCGGATGCGTGCATTCGTCGCGCTCGGGGAGCCACGGCGCGCTAAGGGATTTCGATTCCGAAAAGGGCCTCATCGAGGTGGCGACCGAGTTTGCCGGCACCGGGGCAACGCGACTCCACCCCGATTATGTATGGGAGTCGCTCGCGACGCGCGAGGGCGACGAGGAAGTCGGCCGCGCCTTCGACCAAGCCATGGATGAGAAGGATGTGGAATCCATGCGCGAATTGATGCGAGTTCTGGAGTTGAAGTTCATCCTCGATCCGCAGACCTCCTCGCTCGACCTCCTCGGCAAGGAACTGAGCGACCACTTTCGCAAGTTCGATTGGCAGCCCACGGACTATCCCGGGGGCATCGATGGACCCAATGAAATGCTCGCCGATGTGATGGTGGACGCGATGGACAATATGCGCCCCGAGCGGCGCGCCAATCGCTCGCGCGATGCCGTCCTTCTCAAGAGCGAGGCCACAGAGGATCGTTGGCAGTTCATGACGGACCAGTGGACAGACGTGCCCGGCCAGAAGGACAAAAAGCTCAACAAGCATGCGCTGGAATCCTTCGTCGCCATGCACGAGCAGGCGGCGGCGGAGGGCGTGGATCTCGTCATCTCGTCCTCGCATCGCCTTCGGTCAACCGCCGAGGCCAACGCCGCGCGCGCTAACAATCCCGCCGCCGTCGCCAGCTTCTCCTCTCACTCGCTGGGCCTCGCGATCGACTTCAGGATGACGCAGGGGGACCAGAAGTTCGCGATGGTCACCAGTCCGATGTCAGAAGTCGTCCGCATGCGAGAGTCACCCGTTCACAAGTGGCTCCACCTGCGCGGCGAGGAATTCGGATGGTATCCGTATCAGAACGAACCTTGGCATTGGGAATATAATCCGCCGGGGTTCAGCAGGGTGTTCTGGAATGATTTCCCCGCCGGCCCTCCCGAGCGGGCGCTGATCATAGCGGAGGACTAATCGTGTTGTATTCAACTTCCAGTGCTGGAACTGCATGGCGATTGCGTGGGGGCTGGACAGCGATAAAACCCCCACTTTTATCCATGTGAAAAAAACCGTCTTGACACCCACGCTCCGAATAAAGAGGCTCCTATCAGGTTGAACAAGACCGAGAAAGCCGCGCGACTGATGGAAATTTATGACAATCCCTTCCTCCCGCACTGTGATGCGACAATATCCGATGATCGGATAGAGCGGGATCGCGTCGAGTTGGTCTTGCCGATCATTCTTCCATGGCTTGCCGAGTGGGTCTCCGATGTTAACTGGGGCACGAGCCTTGTCGGGCCCAGGTTGCGCTGTGGCGCTGCTCATACTGAAACCCCCGCAGCCTCGGCTTCGGCCTCGATCCAGTCGTAGCCGCGTTCTTCCAGTTCAAAGGCAAGCGCCTT
>JBBQYG010000052.1:0-24141 GCA_038208905.1 Candidatus Sumerlaeia bacterium
CTTCGCCATCCCGGCGGGCGTCGTGGCCGCGGGACTTTTCCTCGGCAGCCCATCGCTCTTCCCCGCGATCAAGGGCTTCTTCCTGCCGGGCGATTCGCCGCTCTCCGCCCGCGAGGTGATCCTCGTGCTCCAGTACCGCCACCCGCATCACCACCAACCGTGGACATGGCCCGCGTCCCACTACGTCCAGGCCGCGCTGGTGCTGGTGGCGGGCGCACTCTCGCTTTGGCGAATCACGCCGGCGGGCGAGCGCCGCCTGCTCGTGGTTCCAGGGGCGCTCATCGTCTATGCAGTCGCCAGCAGCGCGCTCTTCGCGCTCTGCGCCGCGCTGCGGGTCCTTCCGATCGTCGCGTATATACAGTGCTTTCGCCTCATCCCGCTGGCGATGGCGATAGCAGCCATCGGAATGCTGGGAGCGCTGTGGAGGACACTGGGAGGACGAGGAATCGCCTTTTTTTCACTGGCCGCGCTGGCTGGGGCAGTTCTATTCCGCCTCGCCGGGGTCTTCGGCCCAGGCCTCGTCTCCATCGCGGCGCTGGCCCTCGCGTGGCGTCCGCTTCCCGCCTCCATCGCGCCGCTCGCGCTCTCAACGCGGCGCTGGCCAATCCTCGCGATGGGTGCCGCATCGCTTGCCGTGATAGTCGCGCTGCAGGCCAGCGCCCCGCTGCGCGACCGAATCAATGCGATCCGCGGGAGTCATTGGCTCGCCACCGCCGAGCCCACCGATCCGGCACGCGCGCGTCTTGCCCAATGGATCCGCGCCAACACCCCCCGCCAGGCGATCATCTCCATCCCTGCCACGATGGAAGGCTTCCACATCTGGGAGCAACGCGCCGTGGTCGTGGACCTCAAGAACGTCCCCTACCGCAATGCCGGGCTTGCCGAGTGGTCCACCCGCATCGCCCTCGCCACGGGGGACAATCCCATGCGCCCCGGCGCCACGCCCTCCACCACCGACCCCGACCCCGAATTCCTTATCCAACTCGCCGGCCGCTACCGCGCCAGCTACGTCGTGCTCCGCGGCAAGATAGCCCACTCCCGCGACGTCTATCCATGGGATGACTATACCGTGATTGAGGCAGGTAACGGCAGGTAACGGCAGGGAGAAGGAGGAAAAAGCAGACGCCTGCCTCCCCCTGTCTTCCCCTGCCGTTCGCTGCCTCTCCCTGTCGTTCCCTGTTTCTCCCCGCCGTCAAAAATCCTTCATCGGCGAGCTCGCGCTTGCATAGGCGCGCTTCTCCATGCGGCCCGCGAGGAAGGCGGTGCGGCCCGCGCGTGTGGCGTCGCGGCAGGCGGCGGCCATGGCGACGGGGTTTCCGGATTTGGCGATGGCGGTGTTGAGGAGGATGCCGTCGATGCCGAGTTCCATCGCCAGCGCGCAGTCGCTCGCCGTTCCCACGCCCGCGTCCACGACCACAGGCACGCTCAGCAATTCCTTGATGATGCGGATGTTCCCCGGATTCAGGATGCCGCGCCCGCTCCCGATCGGCGAGCCCAGCGGCATCACCACCGCGGCGCCCGCCTGTTCAAGGCGCTGGCACAGCACGATGTCGTCGCTGCAATAGGCCATCACCGTCCAGCCCTCCCCGGCAAGCCGCCGCGTCGCCTCCAGAGTCCCGATGGGGCACGGCATCAGCGTCTTCTCGTCGCCGATCACCTCGATCTTGATGAGCTTTGGGAGTTCCAGCTCCAGTGTCAGTTCCGCGATCTTCAGCGCGTCGTCCACCGTATAGCACCCCGCCGTGTTTGGGAGGATGTGCATGCGCTGGGTATCGATGAAGTTCAGGATGTTGTTGGCGGGATTCTTCATGTCCACGCGGCGGAGCGCCACCGTCACCATCTGGGAAGCCGACGCGCGGTGTGCCGCCTGCATCGTGGGAAAATCGGGAAACTTCCCCGTGCCGACGATCATTCGGGAGTGAAGGCTGTAAGGCCCGAACTCCAGCGGCCCGTCCGCGATCGTCGAATCGGGGCTGGTTGGCAGCGGCTGGGGAGCGTCGTTCATGGGGCGGAATCCGGGGGGCGAGGCGCGGGGGACGTCAGCCCCCGCCCACCATCGCGATGATCTCGATTTTGTCACCCTCGCGCAGCGCCGTCGCCCCGCGGTCGGGTCGGCGGACGATTTCGCCATTTACCATCGTGGCGCAACGGCGTTCATGGAGGCCCAGTTCCTCCAGCAGGCCGCCAAGGCTCCCCGCCGAGGTCGTTTTCGGCTCGTCGTTGACGGATATCGCGAGTGGACCGCTCATGGTCTTGACCTGTTCCATCCCCGCACCCTCCTATTCTCCCCGCATCGGCAGCAATACGACTTCACCAGCGAGGCTTTGCAATGAAACCGGACTACGGCGTGGCGGTCAAGGTGGGCATCTTCTTCACCATCGCGGTGTTGATCGCGCTGGGGCTCAGCCTTCAGGTCGGTCGCAGTTCCTGGTTCTCCAAGCAATACACGCTGGAGGCCCGGTTCGTCCGCGCCCCCTCCGTGGAGGCTGGCACCAAGGTCACCCTTCGCGGATTCCCCGTGGGCACGGTCGGGTCGCTCGATTGGGAACCCGCCACCAGCCGCATTCGTGCGGTACTCAACATCAAATCGCAGTATGAAATTCCCTCCAACGCCGTCGCCCGTGTCCAGTCCAGCAGCTTCCTCGGTGGTTCCGTCATCGACATCGCTCTGGATCCCGAGCAGACCGTGGGTCCCGCCCTTGCGGACGGGGGCGAGATCACCACCCGCGAGGTTCCCGGTATCGAGGAGGTCCTCTCCACGGTCGGAGACCTCAGCCGCGACACCCAGGAACTTATCCAGAACCTGAACAGCAATCATGAGACGACCCTGGCCAAGGTCAACGAGGTGATCGAGGAAAACCGCGAGTACATCAGGGCGACCAGCGAATCTTTCTCGAAGGCAGGCCCCAAGCTCGAGCTGCTTTCCGACCGCCTCAACGAGATGACCGAATTCATGAAGAGCGGCGAGGGCACCATCGGCGCACTCTACGCCAACAAGGACCTCTATGATCAAATGGTCCAGGTTTCCGAGGACGCCAAGGAAATCACCGCCCAGATCAAGTCCGGTAGCGGCGATCTTGGGGCCCTTATCTATGGGGACCAACTCGCCGCCGACGCCAAAAAGGTCATGGCCGACCTCCAAAGCGCCGCTACCGAGGTTCAGGGCGCCGTCAGCGAGAACCGGGAAAGCATGAAGAGCCTCTTCGCCTCGCTCTCCGACGCCGGCCCCCGGATCGACAAGGCCATCTCGAACTTCAACGAGGTCTCCGAGAAGATTAACGCCGGGGAGGGAACCCTCGGCAAGCTAGTCAACGACCCCAGCCTCTACAACGACGCCAAGTCCACCATGAACCAAGTGGGCGAAAGCTTCGAGAACAGCGAGGAGCAGGGCGTATTCCGTAGCTTTCTCGGCCTTCTGTTCGGAGCGCTCATTTGACCCACCCGGGAACTTCGGAAAGTTTTTCCCTTCAAGGGTCTAACATCCCCTTGCGCTCCCGGGCCCTTCCCTTTGACATGCGTGTCGAAACCATAGGGCACTTCCGGTGCCGACCCGTTGTGGGTGCCAGTGGCGCCATGGGTCGCGGGATGCCAGCAGCGGCCAGCGTCGTGCAACTCCCCCCACGCCTGCGGAGACGGAACGCAACATGGTGATGCCATCGGAGATTCTCCAGATGGAGCGCGACTTCCTGTCCGGGAAGAACCCTCTCGCCTACCTTCCGCTCTGCCAAGCCCTTCGCCGCCAGAATAACTTCAGCCGAGCCCTCGACCTTTGCCTCCGGGGCCTTGCCGGCGACCCCGATTCCGTCGCCGGACGAACGCTTCACGCCCGCCTTCTGGCTGACCTTGGGCGCTACGAGGAAGGCCTTCGCGAGATCGCCCGCGTCGAGCCCATGGCCCCCGACGCGATGGGCCTTCTCGGCGAAAAAGCGCGCATCCTCATCCGTCTGCGCCGCCTCGACGAGGCCCGCGCGGTCCTCGCCATCCTCAATCGCCGCAATCCGCTCGCGCCCGATGTTCAGGTCCTCAACGACGCCCTCCGCCAATCCGAACGTACCCAACCCCGGGGCACCGGCTCCAGCAGTGCCGACGCCGTCCCCCGCATTGTCCGCCGGTCCTCCGCCGAGATTCTGGCGGACCTGCTCAAGGAAATGCGCTCCCTCGTCAAGATCGTCGGCGGCGCAGTCATCCCGCTTGGCGTTGGCGATCCTGCCGTGGAGGGCCGTGTCGAGCACGCCGAGCTTGCGCTTGACTACTATCGCGACGTTACCGCGGCCAGCAGGGACCTGGAAATCGGGCGAATGCGCATGGGCTTCCTCGAAACCGAGCAGGTCCAGCTTATTGTGCTTGTCCGTGGCAAGGCCCTCGTGGCTATTTCCTTCGAGCCGATGGCGAATTTTGGTAAAGTCTACCACCGCTTTGCGTTTGCAGTGGACCGGTTGCTGCCAGAGTCCAGTGCGAGCTAATTCCCCAGGGACCAGGGTCATCCGATGACGAGTTTCGACAAGAACCTGCTGCTCCTTCTGGTCACGATCCTGTCGCTGGTCGCGGTGGCCAGTGGGCTTTCCGGCGCGCGCCCCATCTTCGAGTTGAACCTCTCCTCCGTCGCCATCGTCGTCGGCGTCGAGTTTCTGGTTTACTTCATCGCCTCCATGGCCATGAACCAGCGCGCCACCGTCGGCATGGCGCTCGGATCCGCCGTGGCCTTCGTCATCCTCCGGTGCATATGCTCGCTCATCGGCGGCGCGGCATTCGGTATTTTTGCCGAGGCCGCCGATGGCTTCAATCCCGCGCTGGCATGGCTCAATCCCGTCGCCGCCGCCATTCAGGTCTTCACGGTGCTCGTCACCGGCCCCTACATTCTCGCCATCACGTTTCCCGACTTGATCGGCAAGGACGCGGCCCGGTCGCTTCGCGGCGGCCCCGCCGCGCCAAGCGTCTCCTCTTCGCGCTCAAGCGTCGCCATGCTGGGTTCGCTCGAGACCTCGCCCACGGGCGGCTTCATCCAGGTCTTCTCCTACGAGGAACTTACCGGCGTCATCCGCAAGAGCCCGGGCCTCGAAGGCTTCGTCATCTACAACGAGGAAGGGCTGGTCGTCTGGAAGGACATCCCGATGAAGATCGACGTGGACGCCCTTGCCGCCCGTATCATGTCCGGCGGCACCCAGCTCGGCAGGGTGGTGCTCGATTCCGGCCTTTCCCGCCTGCGCCGCATCGCCATCGAAAGCCGCGACCACCACATCCTGAGCACCACCCTCAACCAGTCCTTCGGCATGATCATCATCTTCAGCAGCCGCACCCAGCAGGACGAGATGTTCACGCGCATCTCGATACTTTCCAAAACCGCGCGCGAGTTTCTCCAGTGGAAGTACCCGTCCCTGCCGCTGTCGACGGGGATGTCGCGGGACCGCATTGCCCTGGACATGGTTTGACAACGTAGCGTTTCGCAACCGACGAATCCCCCGCACGGGGACGCAAGGAGCCTCTCTCAATGGACCGCATACTGGCCGAGCTTAACAAAACACCCAACGTGGTCGGATCGTTCGTTGTCGGCTCCGACGGAATCATCGTCGCCAGCGACTTCGCCACCGAGCTCAACGACGAGGTGATGGGGGCCCTGACTTCCTCCATCATCAATTCCACCGAGAAGGCCACCAAGAAAATGGAGCAGGGCGAGCTTCGCTCCTTCATCGTGGAGACCGACTCCAACAAGATGTTCTTCAACTCGACCCGCTCCGGTTTCCTGGTCTGCGTCTCCACCCCGGACGCCAATCTGGGCCTCATCCGCGTCGAGATGAAGACCGCCTCGGAGAAACTCGACAACGCCGTCGGCATGCGCTGATCCCCGCACGGGACGGCGACACCTTACATCCGAAGGACCCGAACAGACTCCATGGCAACCCTCAATTACGCTTTCAAGGAACTCTCCTGCAAGATCGTCTATTATGGCTGCGGCCTTTGTGGAAAAACCACGAACCTCATCCATATCCACAAGACGGTCCCCCAGAAGTTCCGTGGCGAGCTTGTATCCCTCGCCACCGAGCAGGACCGCACCCTGTTCTTCGACTTCCTCCCCCTCGACCTTGGAGAGGTGAAGGGCTTCAAGACCAAGTTCCAGCTCTACACCGTCCCCGGCCAGGTTTACTACAATGCCACCCGAAAGCTCGTCCTTCGCGGCGTGGACGGCCTTGTCTTTGTCGCCGACAGCCAGAAGGACCGCCTTCAGGAAAACATCGATTCCCTCGAGAACCTGAAGCAGAACCTCGCCGAGTACGGCTACCGGCTGCAAACCGGCCCGTCGGACTTCGAGGGCATCCCCTGGGTGATCCAATACAACAAGCGCGACATGCCCCAGGTCTCCGAACTTGAGGACATGCAGGTCGCCATGAACCCCAACCGCGTCCCCCACTTCGAGGCCGTCGCCGTCAACGGCAACGGCGTCAAGGATACGCTCAAGGGCATCTCTTCCCTCGTCATCAAGAAGCTCAACGCCGACCCCACCGGAGTCGGCGGCACTGCGGAACCCAAGAAGGAATCCAAGCCCGTCGCCGCAGCCGCCACGCCCTCGTCCAAGGCACCGGTCGCGGAGGACTATTCCGCGATGAACGAGGACGACTTGGAGAAGGAGTTGGCGGAGGAGCCGAAGTCAAAGTCGGGCGCCGCTGCCTCATCGACGCCCGCCATGTCCCGGCCCAAGCCCGCCGCCCCGGCTCCCGTCGCGGAAGCACCCGCCGCCCATGCCGGAATGCCCGTCCTCAACGTCGTCCAAAAGGGCGGCGCCCGTGTCCGCGGCCTCGGCTTCGGAAGCTCGAACCTCACGCTGGCCAACATGGCCGGCGGCGACGCGGACCTCTACCAGTTGACGGGCAAGGTCTCCTTCCTGGGCATCTTCGGCTCGACGTGGAGCCGTCGCTTGCGCTTCACCGGAACCGAGGAAAAGGCCTACGGCGGAGTCGTCTCGAAGTTCTTCAAGTTTCTCTCAGACGATGGCACCGACCCCTCACTGGAAGTCTATGTGAAGGACGATTTCGACAAACCCCTGTTCGTGAATTACCTCGGTAAGTTCGGCGAAGTGAAGATCGTACCCCCGGGCAAGGCACCCCTTGCCTGAGCGGCCGAAGGCGCAAGAAAGGAATTGAGTAATGGCGAACCAGCCTCTAATCCTGACCAAGACCGAGATCACCCAGATCCACCGGGCGCTCCTGCAGATGCTTAAGCAGTCCGAGGCCAAGTGCGCGATGCTCGTCGATGCCGACGGCAAGTGCCTCGCCAAGAAGGGATTCACCTCGAACATCGACACCGATGCCCTCGCCGCCCTGATCGCCGGTTCCTTCTCGTCCACCCGCGCCATGGCCAAGCTCGTGGGGGAAACGGACTTCTCCGTGCTCTTCCATCAGGGCACCCGCGACCACATCCACAACATCCTCGTTGATACCAACACCATCCTGACCGTGATCTTCGACGACCGCACCACCATCGGCATGGTTCGCCTCTACTCCAAGGAGAGCGCCAAGGCGCTCAAGGAAACCATCGAGGTCGCCCGTACCAAGAAGATGCCGATGGACAAGAAGCTGGCCATCGAGAAGGACGTCGAGGACCAACTCGACAACCTCTTCAAGGAAGAGTAGCCCCACCCCGCCCCCACAGCGGTAACCGAACCGGATTGCGACCCCCACACACCGAACAGAAACGCAAATGCAGGGTAATCTCAAACAGATCCAGCTCCCCGAAGTGCTCCAGTTCATCAGCATGGGCAAGAGCACCGGCCTCCTGACGATTCGCGACCCCAAGGGGAACGAGATCACCTTGATGATCGCCTCGGGGCGCATCATCAACTCCAGTGCTCTCGACCGCCGCCGCCGTCTCGGCGAGCTCCTCGTCCAGCGCGGCATCCTCAAGCGCAGCGTCCTCTCCCAGATTCTCACTCTCCAGCGCACGATCGAGTCCGACAAGCGCCTCGGCCAGATCCTCGTGGAGCGCGACTACATTCAGGAATCCACCATCCGCGAGGTTCTGCACCTCCAACTCGAAGAAGAAATCTGGAACCTCTTCGGACTCGATTCCGGCGAGTTCAAGTTCGACCACTGCGAGGAGTCCAAGCTCGGCGAGGCCCTCGTCCATATCGAGATCGATCCCCTCCTCATCGAGGGCACCCGCCGCCAGGACGAGTGGCGCAAGATTTCCCGCACCATCCCCGGCGACCGTGTCATCCCCACCCTCAAGGGGAACGTCCGCATCAGCGACCGTAAGGATAAGCTGCGCTTCAGCCCATCGGAATGGAAAGTCCTCGCCCAGATCAACGGGCGCACATCCATCAAGGGCGTCGTCAACCGTGCCTCCATGGGCCGTTTCGAGGTGTACCGCATCGTCGCCGAGCTCGTGGATCGCGGACTTGTCACAATCCGCGAGGTTGACCGAAACAGCGTCGAGAGTGCCCCCATGCTTTCCGCCGCCCAAACCAGTGGCGCGCACCCCATGACCACCGCCAAGACGGGTGGCGGGCTTTTTTCCATGCTTACGGGCTCGGGGCCGTCCCGCCGGGACGACCGCGCGGAGAAACTCGCGTGCGTTTCCCCCATCGGCGCCCTCTCACATCTGGTCAATCGTCAGGTGGAGACCATTCCCCCCCCCCGCAGCGGAGAGAACGATTCGCGCCTCCTCGCCGATATCTGGGCCGATCAGGCCAGTATCTATACCAAGGCCGACCTGATCAAGGTTGATCGCGGCGCGCTCAACGCCGATCTGGCCGAAAGCTACCTGCGCCTCTTCGAATTCGGCGAGGCCGTTCAGGATTGCTACGAGGACTCCCTCGAGGCGCTCATTCACACCGTTGACGCGCTCTACAGGATTTCCGTCGCCCGGCAGGGCGACAAGGCCGCCGCGCGCGCCATCAAGGAACTGCTCGACGACCTCGCGCCCCGCATCACCGTGACGTATGCCCGCGAATTCAAGATCGAGGAACGTATTCCGGCAACCCTCAAGATCGCCGCCTGACCGCGGAGTATCCGGGAAGCCCCAAAGCGAGAGGATGGACTTCATGCCTGGCGAAAGAGTACTTCTGGTGGATTCCTCCGCGGCCGTGGTCGACATGGGCAAGGCCGTGCTCGAGGAGAATGGCTACAAGGTCACCACCGCCAGCAATGGCGTGGCCGCCCTTTCCCACCCCGACCTCCAGAACTTCAACCTGATCATTGTCGAGTCCCGGCTCGACGGCGTCGATGGACTGGAAACCGCCTCTCAGATACGCACCGACGCGGAGACCTTCGGAATTCCCGTCCTCCTCCTCGTCCCCGACGATGAAATCGAACATCGCGCCAGCCAGTCCCTGCGCGGCGCCAACGGATTCCTCGGCAAGCCCTTCAGCCCCTCCCACCTTGTGATCAAGGCCAAGGAAACCCTCGAGGAGCAGCGCCTCAAGGCCGTCTCCCACCAGTACCTCGAGGCCTCCGCCGACCATCACATGCAGGAACTCGCGGAGCAGAAGATTCAGCAGGCCGTCGAGAAGAAGATCCAGATCATCGTCGAGCGCGCGATCCAGTCGATCGTCTCCATCATCGACCAGCGCGCCAAGAAGGAGGTCGATGCCCGCGTCACCGCCCTCGTCTCCGAAAAGGAGCAGGAACTCGTCCGCATCACCGTCCAGGAAGTCGCCAAGTCCATGGTCGAGAAGATGGCCGAGAAAAAGGTCGCCGAGGCCATCGACGCCGTCCTGATGGAAACCACCGAGAAGACCATCAAGCGCGCCGCCGACTCCATGCTCCCCTCGCTCGTCCGCGAGCGCGTCAAGGAGTCCGTCGAGAACATTCTCCCGCGCGAGGTTCAGATAAAGGTCGAGAAGGCCACCCAGGAGAAGATGACCGAGTTTGGCGAGGCCCTCATCAACGTCATCAACATCGAGGCCAAGAAGGCCATCCCCCTCATCGCCAAGGAAAAGCTCCCCGAGATCGCCGAGCGCCAAGTCACCGTCGCCTGCGAACAGCGCATCCCCCAGCTCGTCACCGCCGAAGCCCGCGGCGCCGTCGCCAACGAACTCAACATGCGCGTGAAGCCCCTCATGGACCAGGAATCCAAGCGCATCAAGAACGTCGTCCTCATCTGGGTCTTCGCCCTCGCCATCCTCATGTGCATCCTCGTCGTCGTCCTGATGCTCATGCTTCCCCGACTCACTGCACAGGGCTAACGGCAGGAAAAAACAGCTAACGGCAGGGAGAATCGGCTAACGGCATTGAAAAGCAGGATTCTCCACCCTGCCGTTACCTACCTCAACCCTGCCTCCCCCTGCTTTTTCCTGCTGTCACCTGCCTCTCTCTGCCATTTCCTGTCTCACTCCTTCGATCTCCACGCTGTCCACGATCGCCAGAATCGCCGCGTCCAACGGGCGATTCTTGACCTGAGTTCCCATGCGCGCCGAAGACCCCGTCACCACCAGCACATACTCACCCCGCCCGGCGCCGATTCCGTCGGCGGCCACTGTATAGACATCCAGTTCCTTCATGTCGGGATTCACATGTCTCACCACCAGGAGCTTAAGCCCCTCCAGATTCACGTCCTTGCTCGTGGAGACAACCGTACCGACAACGCGACCGAGAACCATGGTGACATCCTCCGGGAGTTCCCCCACCGATACCTACCCCCCTCCCCCGTGTCACGCCGTTTCCCCTCCGTTTCCCTGCTTTTCTCTACCTCTTCCTGTCTTTCCCTGCCGTTCCCCTTGCCGTTCACCCGGCCATTGCCCCATACCTCCATTATGAAAGTCCCGGGAAGGGACAGCAGCACGGAGCCACCACGCATGCTTCCGCAGATCGACACCATATCGCATCCCGTCTCCCGCCGCGATTATCCGTCTCTCCTTTGCGGAGCCATCGCCCCGCTCTTCACGCCCGAACGGCTCGACGGCCGCATCGACTACGAGGGGCTCCAGTCCCTCGCCGACCACCTCTGCCGCCAATCCGCCGTCAGCGCCCTTCTCATCCGCACCGGCGAAGGCCGCATGTGGTCCTACTCCCTGGAGGAGGCCCGTCAGGCCATCCAGTGCGTCCTCGACGTCGCCCGCCACCGCAAGCCCGTCATCGCCGGCACCGCCGGAATCTGGACCGGAGAGTGCAGCGACTCCCCCCGCCCCGCCGTCTATTACCGCCGCGCCGTCGAGCTCAGCGAGTGGGCCCTCGCCAGCGGAGCCGCCGCCGTCCTCCAGCCCGTTCCCGCGTTTCTGACCGGCGGCTATGACTATACGCCGCAGGACCGCATACTCCGCTTCTTCGAGGACCTCGCCCAGTCCGTCAACGGACCCATCGTCATCTACAATCAAGAACACCTGCCCGAGGGCCACGCCCTGCTCCCCGAATCCCTCGCCCGCCTCAGCCAGCACCGCCAGTTCGTCGGCGCCATCTACTACACCCACGACTCAAGCATCCTCGCCGAACTCGTCCGCTGCTGCCACCCCCGCTTCAGCGTCGTCAGCGGCTACGACAGCCTCGCCATTCCCGCATTCATGGGCGGCGCCACCTCCAGCGCGGGCACCCTCGCCACCCTCCTCCCCGAAGTCATCGACACCGCCTGGCGCTCCCTCGCCACCCCCGACCTCTCCGTGGCCTGGCGCGCCCAAACCGACCTCCTCAAGATTCGCGAGATGCTGGCCCCCTACCAGGGGCCCGACATCGGCTGCGCCGTCCTCGCGCGCCAGGGCCTCCACATGGCCCCGCGCTCCCGCGCCGCCGGACGGCAACCCCTCCGCATCGACATCGAGCGCGTCTCCCGCGAGATCGGCCACATACGCGCCGCCTACGGCTAACCCCCAGCGCCCCGCTGTTGACGCCGTTGACCGCCACTAACACCGTCAACACCGTCAACACGGTCAGCACCGTCACAAAAAGCAAGGCCCCCCCACGGTGACCCTCCGCCGCCGCCTACGCCACACGCGCCTCTGGCAAGCCCTCCGCCCCGCGGTGTGGGAACTCCGTCGCCTCAGCCACCCGGATGGCCGGGCCATCATGCTCAACGGAATTTGCAGAATGCGGGTCGGTCCCGGAGTGAACCTCAGCCACCCCACGCGGCCGCGCTATGAGCCCGCATACTTCCGCGCCTTCTGGAAGGCCCTTCGCCCCGGCATGACCGTCTTCGACATCGGCGCCAACCAGGGGCTCTTCGCGATTCCCGCCGGGCTTCGCGTCGGGCACACGGGGCGTATATACGCCTTCGAGCCCGCCCCCGCCGCACAGCTCGTGCTTCAGGAGCAGATCCGCCTCAACCACCTCCACCGCGTCGTCCACCCCGTCGCGTCGATTTGCGGCGCCGAGCGCGGAATCCGCGCCCTGCACGTGGCAAGCAGCGCCGTCGGTTGGGCATCCGCCGCCGAGGCCGCCCCCGGCACGCAGTCCCTCCTCCTCCCCGTGGTCACCCTCGACGACTTCGCCCGGCGGGTTTCCGCCGCCCCCGATGTCATCAAGATCGACGCCGAGGGAATGGAGGCCGAGGTGCTTCAGGGCGCGGCCGGCTTGCTGTCCTCCGCCCGCCCGCCCATCGTCTTCTGCGCCGTCCACCCGGGCTGCGGAGAGGCGATCGCGGAACTCGCGCGGCGACACCGCTACGCCGTCCATCGACCCGGTGGGAAACCGGTGTCGCAACTCGCGCCCGGCGAGTATATCCTTGTCCCAAGCGGGAGTACCTTGTGAAGCCGCTGCGGATCGCCTTTCTCTGCAGCGAGTACCCTCCCGATGCGCACGGGGGGATCGGAACCGCCACCCGCGAACTGGCCCAGGGCCTTGCCGCCTGCGGCCACCGCGTCTGGGTGATCGGCCACTCCGTCCGCACCGTGCGCGAATTCGATGGGCCCGTGCGCGTCCTGCGGCTGGGGGGAAGGCCCACCGCAAACCCACGCATGGGTGCGGTGCTTGACCGTTGGAATCTCTCGCGCACCGTGCGGACCTTTTGCCGCCGGGCACGTATAGACATCTTGGAGGTTCCCGACTGGATGGGGGAGTCGGCGTTCCTCTCCATTCCCACGCCTCCCCGATGCCCCGTCGTGATTCGGTATCACGGGGCCCAAACCACGCTCGCCCGCCTGCGCGGAGCCAGTGCAACCACCCTCACGCGCCTCCTCGAGGCGCGCGCCATCCGCCATGCCACCCACCGCGTCGCTCCCTCGCGCTTCATCGAGGCCGCCACACGCGCCGCCTTCCGCGGAACGCCACCCGCTGACTCCGTCATTCCCAACGGTATAGACACATCCCTGTTTCGGCCAGTCCCCGGCATCGTGCGCGATCAAAACCGCGTTCTCTACGTCGGGCGCCTCAGTGAGAAGAAGGGTGCCACGACCCTCGCCGCGATCCTTCCCCTTATCCTCGAACGCGACCCGCAGGCCCACCTGCACATCGTGGGAGAAAACCTCGGCGGCGCACCGCTGGAGAACCGGCTCCGCCGCAGTCTCTCAGCCGACGCGAACGCACGCCTGAACTTCCGCGGCGCCCGGCCCCATGCGGATCTTCCCGCGATCTACTCCGCCGCTACCTGCCTTCTTCTCCCCAATCGCGCCGAGTCCTTCGGCCTCGCCGCCATCGAGGCCATGGCCTGCGGCTGCATCCCCATCGTCGCCCAGCACAGCGGCCCCGCCGAGCTCATACGCCACGGTGCCAACGGATATACAGCCTCCGCCGAACGCCCGCGCGAGTTTGCGATCTGCGCGCTTCGGCTCCTCGGCGACTCGGCCACCGCCGCGAGGATGCGCCCCCATGCCATCGGGGACGCGGTCTCCACCTACGGCCGCGAAGCCATCCTCGCAGCCAACGAGTCCTTCTACGCCGGATGCCTCCGCCCATGACCGCGAAGCCATCCCTCTCCAGAGAAGTCGTCGCCAACTCCGCGTGGCTCGGCGTCATGTTCGCCTTCGGCATGGCATCCGGAGCTGTCTCCACGCTACTCCTCGCCCGGATCCTCTCCACCGAGCAACTAGGTATATACGGAGGCATGGTGCGCGCCTACTCGTGGCTATGCGCCTTCGGGGTGTTCCTCCTGCCGCCCGTCCTCGTCCGCTACGTCGGCGAGCTGCGCGGCGCGGGAGCCATGCGTCAGGCTCGACTCCTCCTCGCCGCGTGCCTGCGGATTCAGTCGTTCATTGCCATCCTCGTGGTCATTCTGGGGTTCCCGGTCCTCCTCGCTTCCAACCTCGTGCTTGGAATCGACCACACGACCGCCGCTCTTCTCGTGGTGGCATTCGTTGCCTACGCATTCGGGCAGCTCTACGATGCGTGGCTGCGCGGCACCGGCGACTTCTCCCGCCTCGCCATCGCCAGCGGACTCGGCTCGGCGCTGCGCATCGTCGCGATCGGTGTCCTCTGGATCAGCGGCGCCACCGTGCCGCTCGCCCTCTTCGTCCTGCTCCTCGGCAACGCAGCCTTTCTCGGATTCGCATGGTGGTTCTCCCGCCCCGTCGCCACAGACGATCCGCGGCGTGGCAGGGTGGAGGTCCGCGGCCTCCGCAAGCGCCTCGCCGACTACGCCGCCAACATGGGCGTCGCGGGGTTCCTCTCGCTCGTGATCTGGAACTACATCGAGGTCTTTCTCCTCGCGGGATTTCAAACCGACGCATCCCTCCTCGCGCACGAACTCGCCCTCTATACCACCGCCATCGCCATCGCCGCGCTCCCCATGCGCGTTGGAAAGACGATCAGCGGCGCCCTCCTTCCCACCTTCTCCGCCCTCTACGGAGCCAAGGACCACACGCGCATCAGGCGCGGCTATTTCCAAGCCACGATCCTCGCCACCGCCAGCGGTGGCTTCTTCTCCATCCTCCTTCTTGCCAATGTCGCGCCCGCGTTTCGGCTGCTCTTTCCAGAGAGTCTCCACGCCGCAGTCCCCCTCCTTCACCTCCTGCTGATCCCATCCATCTTTCTCGCCATCAACCACGCCGGCGGCGCGCTCCAGCTCGCGCTGGAGGGACACCGCTACGCCCTTGCCGCGATCGCCACGCTCGCCTGCGTCAACATCGCGCTCGACATTGCCCTGATCCCCGATCACGGAGCCATCGGCGCCGCCACCGTCAATGCCATCGTCCAGAGCGCCGCCGTCTGCTCCACTATCGTATATATCGCCTTTCGGCGACGCATCGGCTTTCCCTTCCGCCGCATGGCATTACTCCTCGCCACACAGGCCTTTGCCGCATCGCCGGGTCCCATAGCATCCTTTGCTGGGGCGAGCGACTCCGCCGCGCTCGCCATCGGACTCGGCACTTCCCTCCTCGCCTACATCGCGCTCCTTCGTTTCACGCCAATACTGAACGACGCGGACCGCGCCGCGATTCGTGTGGCGCTTGCAGGATCGCCCAGTGCCTTCCGCTGGATTCCGCGCCTCATTGCCGGAGCCCCGCGCCCATGATCACTGCACGCGATTTCACCATCGTCATCCCCACCTATCGGCGTGAGTCTGTCCTCCTCGACACCATCGAATCCGTCCTCGCGCTCGACCCCGCGCCCCTCGAGATCGTTGTGGTCGATCAGACTCCGCGCCACGACTCCGCCACCGCGGAACGCCTCCAGGATATCTCGCGCTCGAAACGCATTCGCCTCATCCACGAGCCCACTCCCAACCTCCCCCGCGCCCGGAATATCGGAATCCACAGCGCCACCGGCCGCATCGCCCTTTTCCTCGATGACGATGTACTCGTCCGCCCCAACTTCCTTGAGCTGCACCTCCGCCACTATGCCGACGACAATGTCGCCGGCGTCAGTGGTCGCATCGTTTTCCCCGGAGAGAACCCCGACACACCACGTCCACTTCCGATGTCCGCGGCGCTTGCCGCCAATCGCCTCGACCTGCAAGTCATGCGCTATACTACGCCGATTCCCAACGTGCTCCACGTCGTCGGCGCCAACATGAGCTATCGCCGCTGCTGGATCGAGCGCGTCGGCGGATTCTCTCACCGCTTCACTGGCAACGCCCTCGCGGAGGACGTCGATTTCGCAGCCCGCGTCCGCCGCGCTGGCGGAGCGATCCGCTACGACCCCGACGCATGGCTGGTTCACCGCGCCACTCCCGACGGCGGCTGTCGCGCGCCCTCGAACAAATCGTCTAGCGCCATGCGGGCCTTCTCCACCAGCCGCGCCCGCATGAGGAACTACTACTTCATGCTCGCCCACGGCGTGGGCCCTTGCGGCGCGATTCCCGCCATCAAGAACCGGCTGACACCCTCTCGCGTCGACATCGACGCCGTCGCCAGCGCGACTCCATCCGCTTTTCGCACGCCATCCCAGAGAATCTTCTCCGCCGCTGGCCGCGTCACAGGCGCCTGTCAGGGCCTTGCATCGGGCCTACTCGCACCCGGTGGGGGAGACCTCCGTCGAGCCCCGCGGCGCGCTGGCCCCCGCGCTGCGATGTGCACCATCTCAATCGTCATCGCCACCTACGAGCGTGCTGGCGCACTCCACACGGCGCTCCTTTCACTCGCCGCCCAGGACGAACCCATCGAGGAGGTTATCGTCGTTGATCAATCCCGTAATCCAACCGATCCATCACTCCCTGCGCTCGGGGCCATCCAGCGTATTGTCTATACAGTTCTGTCCCGTCCCAGCGCATCCGCCGCGCGCAACGCTGGCGTCGCCCTCGCGCGGGGCGAAGTCATCCTCTTCGTGGACGACGACGTGACCGTCCTGCCCGACCTTGTGCGCCGCCATCGGTCCCGCTACGCCGATCCCCGCGTCTCCGCCGTGGGAGGGCGAATCGCGTGGTCCGGCTGCGATCCGCGCCATGCGTCGCCCTTTCCCGGCCCTCGCGCCGCGATGCGGAACCATCCCGAGGCGCCCGTCTGCTACCACGCAACCCCGGCAGTGGGGCCGCTGCACTTAATCACCTGCAACTTCTCCGTGAGGCGTGACTGGTTCGTTGCCGTTGACGGCTTCAATGAACGCCTTTCCGGCTATGGTGAAGATCTCGAACTCGTGGCGCGCCTCCGCCGCGCCGGCGCGTTGCTCCTCTACGATCCCCGCGCCGCCCTCGTCCATCACTCCGCCCCCGTCGGCGGAATCCGTCTCTCTACGGTCAACCCACTTCGCTTCGGATTCCGCCGCGGCTGGGCTCACCACTACTCCTATCTGCGCAGTGTTGGCCTTCTCGGCCACGCCGCCGCCACGGTAAGGCGGCTCACCGCAGCAATTGGCCGTTACACATCCGCCAGCGCCCCATCCGATGGCCCCGTCGCCCAAGTAACCCGCAATCGCGGCCGCTCCGCCGCTCTCTCCTATAAGGCGCTCGCCCTGGCGGGGTCGGCCTTCGCGTATCCCCTCGCCCTTGCCACGTATATACGCGACACTCGCTACGGCGGAGACTATCGCCGCCATGCGGAGGACCACCGCGATGGCTGACAATCCAATCCGCATCCTTCACGTGGTCGGCTCGCTGAGCGGAGGCGGAATCCAGGCCTACCTGCTCGGCCTCCTCGCTCACCTGCCGCACACGGAGTTCCAATCCGAAGTCCTCGAGATGAACGCACCCGAGGGCCCACTCGCCCCCGATGCCCGTCGCCTCGGCGCCGCCACCCACTGCATCGCCACAGGCCGCGGTGCGCGTTCATTCTCTCAGGAGTTCTGGGCGCTTCTCACTCGCGGCAGTTACGATGTCGTCCACGTCCACCGTTCCGGGGGCGGCATGGCGCTCCCGCTCGCCATCGCCGCCCGCTGCGGCGTACCGGTTCGCATCGCTCACTTCCAGAATGTGCGGCGGCCACCCGGTGGGGGATTTTTGAGGCGCATAGCCGAACCGATGCTCCGGCGCGTTGCGCGCTCCTCATCCACGTCGATCATCGGCGTGTCCCGGGCGGTTCTTGCCTCGCATCTGGGAGCGGGCTACAGGACCGACCCGCGCTGCCATCTGATTCCGAATGCCATCGATGTGGAGGCCCTCGCCGCCGTCAGCGCCGAAGGAATCCGCGAGGAAATTGGCATCGCCCCGACCGATTTCGTCGTCGGCAACGTCGCGCGCTTTTCCGCTGCCAAGAATCACGAGGCATTGATCGCCGTGGCCTCCGATCTGCTGCGCGGCGGCATTCCCCTGCGACTTCTCCTTGTCGGCGATGGCGAGCGCCTAGCATCCATACGCGCGATGGCCGAGCGCGAAGGCATCGCCGACCGGGTGATCTTCGCGGGCTGGAGGACCGACATTCCCCGCCTTATGAAAGCCATGGATGTCTTCCTGTTTCCCTCCCGATGGGAGGGACTTCCGCTCGCGCTCCTCGAGGCACAGGCGTGTGGAGTTCCCTGCGTTGCCTCCTGCATCGAGAGCAACAGCGAGGCACTCGCGCCCGAATACGCAGACTGGACGTTTCAGCCATCCGACACGACGCGCGCCGCAAGCCTCGTCCAACGGTTGCACTCCAATCCGCAGGATCGATCCCGGCTGGCGCAGGCAGGATCCCGCCACGTCCTCCAGTTCGATATTCGCTCCATCACAAACCGCATCGCGGCAATGTATAGACAGCGGGTCGCCCAGCCTTGAGCGCAACCATCCCGCCACCGCCATCCACTCGTCGCGGCACCGGCATTTCTCGGCGTCTGGCGCGGGCCCCCCGCATGGCTAGGAAGCGGCTCCCTCTCGAGTGGCGCATCGGCCTCCTCCTGATGCTCGCCGCCAGCTTCTTCATGAGCGGATTCTTCGACAGCCTCGTGATTCAGGTCATGGGGGAACGCCAGGTCAGCCGGGAGATCCGCATCGCAGTTGCCGTCGGGCTCGCGGGCCTTCTGGGAATGATGGCACTGGTTTCCTTCTTTGCAACCGTTCCTCGCGACTACGCTGCGCGCGAACGCCCCGCCTTCGAGTGGCCGCTCAAGATTTTCCTCCTCCTCACGCCGTTCTGGGCCGTCGCGGGATTCATCAACCAGTGGCCCGTCACCTATGTCATGGGCGACGTCTTCCTGCTCTCGCTCCTCCCGCTCACTTATTTCACGCTTACGCGCCGCCCACTTACGCGTCCGCGATACGTCTTCGCGTGGATATACGGCCTCATGCTACTTCTCGCAATCGTGAGCTCCTGCATTGTCTTCTGGCACAACCTCGTTGGCATGCAGAAGGACAAGATGAGCGTGGACGCCGCGCTGGTGCCGATCTTCTACACAATGCTCAAGGCAAGCCCCACGCTCTTCGAACTCGCTCTTCTTCCCATCTTCGTTCTCGCCGCGATCATCACAACGAAGCGCAGTACGTGGGCTGGCATCATCGTCTTTGTGGCCATGGCGCTGATGCTTCGGCCGGGGATGAAGCGCAGCCTCCGCCTTCTACTCGTCGTCGGTGCCATGGGCGGCATCGTCATCGTCGTTCAGGACCAGAAGCCCGAGTGGATCGAGCACGCCAGCGGACTCCTTTCCTACCGCTGGGAGGAGACGCAGGAGGATTTCTCCTCCGAATCCGGCGACCTCGGCAGCGCCGCCGGGGGCCGCATGGGCGAGGTCTTTGGCGTGATCGATACCATTCAGGAGCGCCGCAATCCCATCGACTGGGTCACGGGCCTTGGCCTTGGCGCCATCGTCCAGGCCCGCGGCGGACGAGAGCGCCACCACATTCACTCCACGCCCGCCACCTTCCTCGCGCGCACGGGGCTGGTGGGCCTCGTCCTCTGGCTCTCCTTCGCCTTCCTCGTCCTCATGTATATCATTAAATACGCGCGGCGCCAGCATCCAGAGTGGTATCGCGTCCAGCTCTACCTCTGGCTCGGCCTTTGGGTCTCCATGCTCATTTTCAGCCTCAAGTCCCAGGCCTTCTGGGGCAGCGCCGTCGGTGGCATTCAGCTCGCCTTCATCTACCACGTATGCCGCATGAGCGAAAACCTCCCCCGCGTCGCCATCGACGAGCCCGCCGCATGAAGACCCTCCACGTCATCCACAGCATGGATCCGCGCTCCGGCGGCCCCGTGGCCGCGCTCCTCGGGCTCACCGCCGAGCAGGTGCGCCGTGGTGATCAGGTCACGATCGTTTGCACCGATGTCGGCAATCCAGCGGACCCACCCGATGGCATCGCCATGCGCGTCTGCCGAGGATACGGAGCGCTCGGTGTGCTGCGGCGCTTCCGCTACTCCCCCGATGGATCGCGCGCCATCGGGCATTTGCTCGCCCTGAAAGCCACGCGCCCCGATGCCGTGCATATACATGGACTCTATGCCCATCTGACGCTTTCGGCGGCAGCCGCTGCGAATCGTTGTGGGGTTTCCCACGCCATCCGCCCCGCTGGCGGGCTCGGCGACTTCGCGCGGAGGCAGGGCGCGAGCAATGCGAAGCGACTCGTGTTCAACCTGATTCTCAAGCGCCAGATGCAACGGGCGACCTTCGTTCATACCACCTCGCCGAAGGAGCAGGATTCACTCCGCCGTCTCCTCCCCGGTGCCCGCGTGGAATGCGTTCCCCACGGAGTGACGATTCCTACCGAAATGGAACTGGAAGCGGGAAAGAGCGCCTTCACCCAGGCCCATCCCCATCTCGCCAATCGTCCCTTCGTGCTCTTCATGGGTCGCCTCCACCGCAAGAAGGGGATCGACCTCCTCTTCGCGGCCTTCTCGGAATTCTCAGCTAACAATGAGACAGTGCTGGTGATCGCGGGCCCCGACGACGGATACTTCATGAAGACATGCTCGCTCGCCGCATCGCTGGGCATCTCCGGCCGCGTTGTCTATACAGGATTCTTGGAGGGCACGATGAAGACAGGGGCGCTCGCCCTTGCCCGCATCTTCGTGCTTCCTTCGATGGAGGAAAACTTTGGCATGTCCGTCGTCGAGGCCATGGCCCACGGCACCCCCGTGCTCACCTGCCCCGAGGTGGATAGCCACCGCTACGTCGCCGAGTCGCAGGGCGGCCTCGTCGTACCCAGGTCGCCCCGCGCCTTCGCCGACGGGCTCCGCAGCCTTTGGGATTCGGATACGCGGTCAACGGGCCAGCGCGGGCGAGAGTATGCTATCCAGCATCTTTCGTGGGCCATCGCTGCCAACTCGCTCGAGCGGCTATTTGCGGAGGGACATCAATGATCGACCTGCGCGGGTCGTCGGACGCCGCCCGCCTCACCCAGTGCGCGGCAATCCTGCTGGGCGCGATATTGCTGCTGGTCGGATGGGGAGTCGGGCACTCCGGCGCCGGGGTCCTCGGCTGGCGTAATGGTGACATGGCCGCGTCCTACTTCTATTGGCGCGAGTTCGGCTTCGGCGAGCTCGCCCGCGGACGCTTCCCAGGCTGGAATCCCTACACGTTCTGCGGCAATCCTTTCGCCGCAAACTACGAGACAGCCCTCTTCTATCCGCTCAACTGGCACTTCATGCTGATGCCGACAGCATGGGCCATCAACATCTCCGTCGTCGGGCATGTCTGGCTCGGCGGCATCCTCACGCTCCTGCTTGCGCGCCGGATCGGCCTCGGCTGGTCCGCCGCGTTGATGGCGGCCTTTGTCTATACACTCGGCGGACCCCTGCTTGGCCGCGTCTATGTCGGCCACCTCACCATCGTCTGCGCCCTCGCTTGGTGGCCCGGGGTCCTTCTCGCCATCGAGAACCTTCTCCGCAACCCCACCCCCCGGGCCGCCGGCCTCGCCGCCGGGTGCTACGCCATGCTGATCGTGGCGGGTCACCCGCAGATTTTGTATTATGGGTCGGTACTTGCAGTTGTCTATGCGGCAATCAGGCTTGCGACCATCGGCGCCAATCCGTTGAGACCAATCCTGTTCCTCGCTGCCGCATGCGCCACCGGCATCGCCCTCGGATCGACGCCCCTGCTACTGACCTACTATGCCACGCTCGAGGGCTCGCGCCAGGCACTCACTCCGGAGTCCGCCTCCACGTTTTCGTTTCCGCCAATTGGCTTCATCGGGACATTGATCCCGTGGTTTTTCGGAGACGGAATTCGCTCTCCCTATTGGGGGCCATGGTACATGTGGGAGATTTCCGTCTATACGGGGATCGTGCCACTCGTCCTTGCCGCAATCGCGGGTTGTGCGAGCCTGCGGAATCCACGAGCCCCCGCATTCTCGCTCGCAATGATTCTGGCAATTGCGTTGGTTGTCGCCGTTGGCTCGGCGACTCCCTTGTTCTGGGTCCTTTTCAACTGGTTGCCGGGATTTGGTTCCTTCCGCGGCGTGGGAAAGGTTCTGGGACTCGCGCTGCTTCCCGTGGCCATTCTCGCCGCCATCGGCTTCGATCAGATTTGCTTTCCGCCGTGGAGGAATCACCGGTGGATCCTGCCTTCCATCGGCATCGTTCTGCTGGCGGCGGTCCTCGCCATGGGATGGATGGCGAGTGGGACCGATGGGCAGAAGTACGGATTCGAACAGTTGACGGGGCACTTCGATATTGGATCGATGCTGGAGATGAATCGATTTCAGCTCAGCCAGTTTGCCGCGCCCATCGTCGGCGCCATCACCCGCCAATCGCTGATCGCCGCGGTTGCCGTGATTCTCGCGTTTGCCGCGCTGGTGCTGCTTGCCCGGGGGAACCGCCGCGCACCCGTCTTCGTGCTCGCCCTTGTGCTGGCGGATCTGCTCGTCGCGCATCGCGTTCTCTTCGTCACGTTTCCTTCCAGCTCCCGGGGTCTTCCCGCCGAGCTTTCGGGTCAGGCGAATTCGGACCGCATCCTGATCGCGGATCCATCGCTCAGCCCCAACGTCGCGCTGAGCGGAAGGATCCGCACCGCCTCCGGATACGAGCCGCTTTACCCGCGCCGCTTCGGGGAGTTCATCAATGCCGTGAATCTCAAGTCCCGCCAGAATTACGATCCACTTCCCGAGCCAAGGCGCGTGGGCGATCTTTTCCGGGCATCGGGCACCGTTGCCTACTGGGACGGTAAGGCGGTCGCGCCGATTCCGAACTCCCTGTCGCGCGTTCTCTTCTTCAGCACGGCGCTGGTCGTCGCGAATTCAGGGGAATCATGGGACATGATCGCCGATCGGCTCTTTGACCCGACGACCACTCTCGTGATCGAAGCTCCCGGCCTCGTATTGACGAAGGGTCTGGGAGAAGTAGCCACCCCGCGCCTGGTGGAGGACGCACCATCGCGCGTCACCGTGGAACTCGACTCCACCGCTGGCGGCTTCCTCTACCTCGCCGACACGTGGAACTCCGGCTGGTCCGCCACCGTCAACGGAGAGCCCGCGCCCGTCTATCCCGCCAACCACGCCTTCCGCGCTGTCCCCGTTCCGCCGGGACCAGTGCGCGTGGGCTTTGTCTATACGCCGCCGGGGCTGCGCCTTGGCCTGGGAATTACGCTGGCTGGGTTTGTGGCGCTGGGGGCATTGGTGTGGTGGCCTCGCCGTCGAGGCGTTGGCGAATTGGCCGAATCCCGCCCAGATATGCAATCGCCCACAGGAACGCCAGAAGGAACCACTCCCACATCCACGCATACGCCCCCGTGAGTGGGACCTCCATGAATACCGCGCGAAACTGCATCGCCGTAGTCCCGCCCACGGCAGCACACACGATCGCCAGTGGCAGGCGTTTGGTTCTCGGCGCAACGCTCGCCGCCATCGATGCCAATACGATTCCCGCAACGGCCACCGCAGTCTGCAATGCGCCGGAATCAGGCAGCCCCGTCGCATAGGCCGCCGCCACCGCCCCGCCCGCCGCCGCCGCAAGGATCACCCGCCCCGCCGCGCGATATGGCCAGATGAACGCGGCGATAAATGCAACGATGACCCCCGATGCGGCGAATGCCAGGCGCATCGCCAACTCGGTGACGGGGAATTCGTTGTGCTCCACGATTCTGGAAGCGCTCGCGATCAGCGCCGTGGCGGAGACCTCCGTCGCTACTTGCGGATTGAAGATCACCACTCCCACCGCGATTAGAATGGGAAGCAGAGTTAGCACGGCCAGGGCATTGATCCCCACATACAGGCCCAGCGCATACGCCTGGCCGGGATCGCGGAGCGATTCGCCTTTCGGGTGTCTATACAGCAGGAAAACCGCCACCGGCGCGGCGATCATTGCCAGCTCCATCGGGGGCCCCCCCCCCCCCCCCCCGCCCCCCCGCCGCCCCCCCCCCCCCAAAAAAAACCCCACCCCCGGCGCCCCCCCCCCCCCCCCCCCCCGCCCCCCCCCCCCCCCCCCCCCCCCCCCCCCCCCCCCGGGGGCGGGGACGGCCCATGTGTGTGGTCGCCGGCGCCAACCGCGCTCTCAACAGCTTGCGCAACCACTCCCTC
>JBBQYG010000053.1:0-23325 GCA_038208905.1 Candidatus Sumerlaeia bacterium
GCCTGGAAATCGAGGACGACGTCGCATGGGGCCAGCACTTCGACAACCTGAGGAAGAACTACCACCAGCGGCGGGAGTTCGCGAATTACACGGTGGCGCTCCGACAGGAGGACCCGCTCCTGCGATCGCAGCTGACGGCGCTGGGGTTCGTGGTGGAGCCGAGCCCGCCCTGACGATCGTTTTCTACGATGGGGAATGCGGCTTCTGCGACCGATTCGTTCGATTCGCGGCGGTTCGCGATCCCGGCGATGTCCTGAGATTCACGACACGCAACGGCGAGACGTTCCGCGCGTCGGTCCCCACCGGACAACGCGACCAACTCCCCGACTCCGTTCTCGTGCTCACGCCGGATGGCCGCCTCCTCTCCCGCTCGACGGCGGTGCTCCACGTGCTCAAGCTCATGAATGCGCCGTGGCCGCTGGCCGCCATGATCATGGGGGTCTTTCCTGCCTTCGTTCGCGATGCGGTTTACGGAGTGATCGCCCGCATCCGCCGCAGACTTTTTGCACCCCCCGATTCGTGCGCGCTCCCGCCGGTCGCGGTCAGAAGCCGCCTGCTTCCCTAGGCTCCGCCAATCCCCAGTCGGACTCTTCCGGTTTCCCCGCCTTTGCGCTCAGGGATTCCCCGTGGGTGCGAATTGTTCTTCCGCATGTGGATTGACAGCCTTGTTCCTTTGACGAGAGCCTTTATGCACCCCGACTCAAAGGACCCCACAATGTCTCGTTCACCCATCGCCTTTCTCGCCGCCGTCGCCGTTGCGCTGACACTCTGTGCAGAGTCGCGCGCCGACACGGGAAGTGGAATTGTCCAGCGCGGCACGTTGTCTGCCCCACCCAACGACGTTTGCCAGAATGCGACCGTCATCAGTGCCTCCACGCTGCCGGTCTCGGTCAATGGCGACACAACGGGCGCGTCGGACGAAGGGCTGGACAACTCCGAAACCGCGGCGCTTGCCGATGGCCCCGGTGGGCGCGATGTTTTCTATTCGTTCACCCCCACGGTGACACGACTCTACAAGATCAGCGTCGATCCCGGGCTTGATCTTGGAATCGGCATCTTCCTGCCCGGCTGCATCTTCTCAACCGAGATTGCCGCGGCGGACGACACAGAGTTCGACGGCGAGGAACTGGGACTCATTCTGAACGCGGGAACGACCTACACCATCCTTGTGGAGGGATTCGGCCCCTCGATCGCGGGGCCCTTCACCCTTCGGATCGCGGTGCCGACGGCGCCCTCCAACGACGCTTGCCGCAACGCGACCATCATCACCAGCCTGCCTTTCCAGACCGTCGGAGACGTGATCGCCGCGATGGACGAAGGCGTTGACAATTCCGCCACGGTGATCCGCACGGGCGCGGGCGCGACCGATGTGTTCTACCGCTTCACGCCAGAGACCTCCGGAACCTTCAAGATCGAGTTGGACTCGCTTTTCGACATGGGATTGGGAGTCTTCACGGGCTCCTGCGACTCCCTCGCGGAAATCGCCGCCGAGGACGCGGCACCATGGAATGAGACCCTCTTCACGCCACTGACGGCGGGGACCGCGTACACCATCGTGGCCGAGGGCACACGCAGTTACGAATCGGGAAGAATCTTCCTTAATGTCTCGCGCATTGATCGGCCGGAAAACGATCTCTGCGCCAATGCAACCGTCATCGCCGGCCTACCCTTCGCCGACACCGTCGATACCGTCGCCGCGTCCGACGAGGGGCTCGACAATTCAAGATCCGTCGCCCAGGGAGGCGGTGGTGGATCAGACGTCTTCTATCGATTCACCCCGGCGATCAGCGGGCTCCACCAAATCGAATCCATCTCGCGCTTCGATTCCGCGCTGGCCCTCTATACGGGAAACTGCGGATCCCTCACCGAGACCGCGGCGCAGGATGAAACGGGAGAGGGCGAGAACATCTTTGCCAATCTCTCCGCGGGGACCACCTACACGATCATGGCGGAGGGCTTCGCCCGCGACTTCTTCGGCTCGATCACCCTCAACGTCACCGGCCCAACCTCCACCCCAACGCCCACGCTCACGCCAACGCCCGTCGGAACGCCCTGCGCCACGGGCTGCTCGCCCGGAGAGGTGGTTGGCAACCTGAACACGACCTACTGGACGTCCGTTGTCCTGCCCGACTTCTTCACGGCGCCGACGCTGACGTTCGCTTCGCCGGGACTCCGCCTCGCCGCGCCCGCGCCATCCGCGCGGGGATCGTTTGGCTTCTTCGAAACCAAGGGCACGATTCAGATTCCAGAAACGGGGACCTACAAGTTCACGTTCAACCTGGAGGCCTCCTCGCCCATCACCCCCGGCAACCGCCACCCCGAGTGCCGCATCCGCATCTTCTCCACCGACGGATTGTACCAGCGCTTCGTCTCCACTGCGGCGTCGGGCGCGATCCCGCTGAGGACGTCGCTCCCGATCTATGTGGAGGCGGTGGCCGGCAGCGAACTCAAGATCGCCATCGACCTGCTTGGCTTTGGGTCCGACGTCGAGGGCGCCTTCACCATCACGTCGATCACGTCGCAGAAGGTGCTGGATTAGTGGATTTTCCGGGTTGCTGAATCCGCCGCGACTCGACGGACAGGATCGACAAAATTGACCGGATGGACGTGCGGCAAGTCCATCAGGTCAATCTCGTAAATCTTGTCAATTGGGCGGAAAACATCAAACTGCTCCAAACGCTAATCCCCCGCCTTCCGCCCGCGAAAGCGGCGGCCCACCTCGCGCAGCAGTTCAACCTGCGAATCCGATTCGATGCTGCCGGGGCGGCGGCGGCGGACTTCGCGGATGGCGGATTCCGGCGTGTGGCCCTGGGAGATCAGATACGCGGCCAGGAACGTCCCCGTGCGGCCATAGCCCGCAAAGCAATGCACCAGCACCGCGCCGCCCTCGCCACGCACCTCGTTCACCAGTTCGATGAATTCCTGCACTTGGTCCATCGTGGGGGCATGGAAATCCGAGACGGGAAGGTGCAGGTAGCGCAGCCCCGATTCCTCCACCATCGCGCGGAGAAGTGGCTCCTCGGTCAGCGTCACCAGGGCAGTGATGCCCTCCTCGCGGGCCTGGGCCAGATCGTTCATCACGGAGCCCGCCGCGCCGGGCATGGCGCAACCGGCCAGTGATTTTTCGACGAGGAAGGAAAAGTTTCTAAGCATCCCGCAACGCTCCGCACACTCGGTTTCAGACCGCAGGGAACCGGACTTCCCCCGGCGCGTCAACCCCGGGCGGGGGCTTTCGACTTGCGGGGGCGCCGCGTCGCGCCGCAAATGGGGCAATTGCACCCCACGTGGACAACTCAACCGGATGTCGGGAATCAGCGGCGAATTCAAGAAGGACGACAGCGGACGGAAGTCCATCCCGGCGCGGATACGCGCGCTCCACGGGCGCATCGTGGAGCCCGAGCTCGAGGACCTTCCCATGGGGCGGCGCATTCCAACGGCGCTCTATCGGTTCTGGATACTGCTGATCGACAACATCACCCGCACGGAGCTGTCCCGCCGCGCCGCCGCGCTTACCTATACCACGATCCTCTCCCTGTTTCCCCTGCTGGCGATCATCAGCTTCACCGCCACCTTCTTCTATACCAGCGAGAAGGAATCGGAATACATGGGATGGATCCAGCAGCGCATCCTCCCCTCGATGGAGACCGAGCAGGTCAGCTTCCCGATGACCAAGACCGAGATGGAATTGGTCGCGCAGCAACAGAAGTTCGCCGACACGGTCGGCTCGATCTTCACCACGGTCTCCACCAAGTTCCGCAACAGCGCCGCGGGCGCCGGAATCTTCGGATTCATCGGCCTGCTGATCACCTGCGGGCTGTTGTTTCACTCGATCGAGCAGACAGTGAACCTCACGTGGCGCGCCACCGATGGGTGGCGATGGCAGCAGACCCTCACCAACTTCATGTTCGTGATTGTCTTCGCGCCGATGATCATCGCGCTCACCGTGACCGGGTCGGGCATCGCGATGATGTTGCTGGACAAGGATTTGGACGCGCCCGTGGAGAAGATCGCCCAGATGGCGGTGGCGGCGGCTGAAGACCAGCCCGATTCGGAGCCGCAGGTGGAGGTCGCCGACTCGCCCACCACCATTACTTCGTCCGCCGATACGCCGTCGCCCTCGGTTTCGCCGCTCATTCGCAAGGTGAGATCCGTCACCACGGCGTTTGGCTTTATCATCCCGGTCATCCCGCTGCTGATCAACGCCATCGTGCTGGCCATCGCCTACAGCTTCCTGCCGCGGGCGCGGGTGTCGGTCCCCGCCGCGCTAGTGGGCGGGCTGGTGGCGTCGGCCCTGTGGGAGGGCGCCCGCACGGTCTTCTTCTCGTATATCTATCTATCCATGGTCAACCGCACCCTGACCGATGTACTCGGCGTGACGGTTGTGTTCCTCATCTGGATATACATGACTTGGATGATCCTGCTCCTCGGCAACCTGATTGTCTATGCGGTCCAGAACTTCGCATCCCTGTGGGCCGAGCGGCGCACCGGCGACCAGACGATGATGGATTCCCGCCTGCTGGTGGCGGTGATGACGCTGCTGGGGGCAAAGTTCGATTCCACCGGCGGCGGCCTCACGGAGCTCGACATCCGCACTCGCCTCGGCGTGGCCCGCGACTCGTTCGCGCGGATCGTGCGGTGCCTCCGCGACCGCGGGATGGTCTCGGTGACGGAGACGGGCGAGTACCAGATTTCCCGCTCTCCCGAGAACATCCGCCTGCGCGACCTGATCAGCCTGGGGACGGATCTCGACGCGCTGCCGATCTCCCGCCGCGCGCCGGGGCGCATCTCCGCCATGCTCCACGAGTTTCAGGAGCACACCCTGGAGGCCGCCGCCGACGCCACGCTGGGCGACCTGATCCACGGCAACTGGCCAGCCCGCAACAAGGCCGAGTAGCCGGTCTTCCCCTTGCGGCGCGGGGCCCCCCGCGTCATGCACTGGCGCCCGCGCGGGCGCGCCGCGCGAAACATTCCAGAGTGCAGGAAAGGCCCCATCGCCATGTCGGAGCACGTTTACGATCCCGTTGTGGTAGAGCGCAAATGGCAGGCGTGGTGGGATACCCACCGCACCAACGCCGTCGATCTCGCCGCGGCACGGAATCCCTTCTACGTGCTGATGATGTTCCCCTACCCCAGCGCGGAGGGACTCCACGTCGGCAACGTGTATGCCTTCACCGGCGCCGACGTGTATGGCCGCCACCGGCGCCTGCGCGGGTACGATGTGTTCCAGCCCATCGGCTTCGACGCCTTTGGCATCCACAGCGAAAACTTCGCGATGAAGATCAACCGCCACCCGGCGGAACTGATCCCCGCCAACGTCGCCAACTTCACCAACCAGCTCCGCATGATGGGCCTCATGTTCGACTGGGAGCGCACCGTCGATACCACGTCGCCGGAATACTACAAGTGGACCCAGTGGGTTTTCCTCCAGCTCTATAAGGCGGGCCTCGCCTATCGCGACGAGAAGGAGGTCAACTTCTGCCCCGACTGCGGCACGGTAATCTCCGACGAGCAGGTCAACACCGACGGCACCTGCGAGCGCCACGGCGGCACGATGGTCCAGCGCAGGCGGATGCCGTGCTGGTTCTTCCGCATCACGGAATTCGCCGAGCGCCTCTCCAACAATCACGAGTGGATCGACTGGTCGGAGAAGACCAAGCTGGCCCAGCTCAACTGGATCGGCCGCAGCGAAGGCGCCGAGGTCGATTTCCAGGTCCAGGGCCGCCCCGAAAAAATCCGCGTCTATACAACCCGCCCGGACACGCTCTTTGGCGCCACCTACATGGTGCTGGCCCCGGATCATCCCCTGGTGGACGCGATCGCGTCGCCTGAGAAGCAGGACGAGATCTCCGCCTACCGTCGTGGCGCGGGCGTCTCGCCCGCGGAGGGTGTTCCCAAGGAAAAAACCGGCGTCCCCACCGGCGCCTTTGCCATCAATCCTCTCACGGGGAATCCGATCCCTGTCTATATCGCCGACTACGTCCTGATGGGCTATGGCACCGGCGCAATCATGGCGGTGCCGAGTGGGGACCATCGCGATTTCGAGTTCGCGGCGAAGTATGGCCTGCCGGTGATTCCCATCATCGATCCCGAGATCGAAAAGGGAAAGGCCGAGGACACGACCGGAATCGCAGACGCGGCGGAGCTGATGAAAACGCCCGACGGTCGCTCCATCGTGCGTCAGGCGATTCTGGATGGCCGCGCGTGCTGGTCCGGCGACGGCAGGGCGATCAATTCCGCCAACGCGGAGCTGGACCTGAACGGCAAGCCGGTTGCCGAGGCCAAGCGCCTCGCGACGGAGTGGCTCGCGGCGAAGGGCCTCGGCGAGTTCAAGACGACGTTCCGCCTCCGCGACTGGGGCATCAGCCGCCAGCGCTATTGGGGTCCGCCGATTCCCATCGTCTATGACGAGCAGGGAAACCCCCACGCGGTGCCGGAGGACCAACTGCCGGTGTTGCTGCCGGAGACGAAGGACTTCCGCCCCAAGGGCGACGGACGCGGCCCCCTCGCCGCGATTCCCGAATGGGTGAACACCACGCTCCCCGATGGGCGGCCCGGTCGGCGCGAGACCGACGTGATGGACAACTTCCTCGATTCCGCGTGGTACTACCTGCGCTACGTTTCGACCGGCGACGACAAGCAGGCCTACGATCCCGATCTCATCGCGAAGTGGCTCCCCGTGGACATCTACATCGGCGGAAACGAGCACGCGGTGCTGCACCTGCTGTACACGCGCTTCATCTGCATGGCGCTGGAGAAGGCGGGCGCGCTGAAGATGGGTCCCCGCGCCGACGCCCGCGACACGGCGGAGCCCTTCACCAAGTTCCGCGCCCACGGCCTCCTGATCAAGGAGGGCTCCAAGATGTCCAAGTCCAAGGGCAACGTGGTGAACCCCGATATCTACGTGGAGAAGTGGGGCGCCGACACAGTGCGTCTATACCTCATGTTCCTCGGGCCATACCAGCAGGGCGGCGACTTCCGCGACGACGACATCGTGGGAATGCGGCGCTTCCTGAATCGCCTGCACGCGTGGTACTTCGACGGCGGCCAGCCAATCGTCGCCGACGGCGAGCTGGCGAAGGAGCTGCGCGTGAAGACGCACCAGACCATCAAGAAGGTGCGCGACGATATCGACTCGCTGAGCTACAACACGGCGATCTCCGCCGTGATGGAATTGCACAACGCGGCCAAGGCTGCCCCCGCGACGAGCGAGTTCATCCGCGAGGCGGTCATCGCCTGCATCGCGCCCTTCGCGCCGCACTTCGCGGAGGAGGTCTGGCAGGTCGCGCTGCGCAAGCCCGGCAGCTTCTGGGCCACGGCGCGCTATCCCGAGTTCGACGAGAGCATGACCAAGCTCGACGAGGTCGAGATCGTCGTGCAGATCAACGGCAAGGTGCGCGAGAAGCTGCTGGTCCCGCGTACCGCCGACGCGGCGACGCTGGAGAAGTTGGCGCTGGCGAGCGAGAAGATTCAGAAGGAACTCGATGGCCGCGCCCCCAAGAAGGTGATCGCCGTGCCGGGTCGCCTTGTGAATCTGATCGTTTGATGCGCTGGCCCGCCGGCGTCTCCCCCTGGTGGCCGCCCAAGGTTCTACTGAGCCTGGGCATGATCGCATGGGTGGCGGTTTCCTCGGCGGGCATCGCGGGTCTCCGGCCAGTGGTGCCGCCTCCGCTGGTGGCGGGCCTTGTGCTGCTGGTTGCGGGGGCGGGAATTCACCTGTGGCACTATGCAATTCTCAAGCGCGCGGCGGGGGGGCTCGGCATGCCGAGCCAGCTCGTGACGCGCGGCGGATTCTTTCCGCGCGTGCGGCATCCGATGTACTTGGGCGATGCGGTGATGACGCTGGGCGCGGTGCTGGCCGTGATGGACGTGGCCGCGATCGCCGCCTGGTTCGCATTTGCCGCGATCACCATCGCGCTCGCCCGCGACGAGGACCGCATGATGGAGGCGAGCTTTGGCGACGACTTCCGCGCGTGGAAGGCGCGGTCGCGATTACTCGGCCCGTGATCAGAGCCGCGTCGCCTTGCCCAGCAGACCCGCCACATTGAGCCCCCCAAAGGCGCAGATCGCCATGACGATCATGTCGTCGATGGGGCCGGGTAGAAAGTCGGGCATGACGAAGTAGATAAGCCCGATGGCGATCCACGCACCACGCGAACCCCAGGCGAAGGCGGTCTCGACGGTGGACTCCGCGCCACCGCTCCGCAGGCGCGCCCCGGGGACGACCTCCCGCGCGATGGCGTCGTATTGCACAAGCTGGAATTCCAGCAGCCCGCCAAAGAGCGCCGGATCGTTCCCCAGCATCACGCGCGTGTCGCCGGTGGGGAGCGAACCCTCCCGCACGAGTTCCCTCAGGTAGCGGATCTGGCTCGCGCCAAGGTGCCCCCTCAGGCGGTCGGGTATCAGCAGCGCGATCTCCCACTGTATATAAAGAAATACGCCGAGGAACACGAAGCCCGCAAACGTCTGGGCGACGGGGTGAAAGAAGAGGCACACCAGGGTGATCATTCCCGCGGCCACGAAGAGCGCCCCCCGCCCCCCGCCACGGCCCCCCGCAAGCAGCACGATCAGCGTGATGGCGAGCAGGATGAAGGACAGGAACGCGCGCATCACGCCGAGGATAAACGCCACGCCCGGGATCTGCCCCGTCGCCTCCATGATCTGCACCACGGGGACCTCGAGGAAGTCGGGCATCGCGCTGGTGCCGAGGGTGGGGCTGAGCGCCGCCGAGAGCGGGATCGTGAGCGTCGCGGCCAGCCCCGCGTAGAGCGCCTGGTTGCTGCGCCGACGCCAATCGCCCAGGATGCGCCAGCGGAACACGAGCGTGAGGACGATGACGGCGGCGAGGAGCGCGCCGCAGATGAATCCAAACAGCGAGCGGTCCCACGGCCAGCCCATCGCATCGCGCAGGAACAGCAGCGCGCCGAGGAGCAGCCCCGCGCGGAAGGAGAATTCGTGGAGGCGGAGTTCGCCGCTGGGCGCGGTGGTTTCGCTTTCCATGGAGGAGGGGCCGGGCAGCAGAATGCGCGTTGCGGTGCTCATCGGCGCGCGGCCCCGATGTCGTGCACGGGGCTTCCCTTCTCGCCGGTCCAGGTGGTCGAGTCGTACCGCGTGAACGGCAGCGAGGGCCCGTGGATGGCGCGGTTTGCGATACGGATTTTTTCCACAATGCCCTCGATGGGAGAGGTCGCGCGCGGGCTGACGGGCTGGAGATCCAGCCAGCGGTCGCTCTTCACCAGAAACCGCAGCGCCATCTGATAGTGAGCGCGCGCCTGGCGCAACCGCACGACGTCGGTTTGAAGATACCCCTTCGCCTTCTCGGCGATGTCGTCGCCAAACGCCTCGAAGAGACGCGCCGCGCGGAGCCGTACGTCGAGGTTGCGCGGCGTGGTGGCCTCGGATCCAAGGAGCGCGTAGAGGGTGTCGATGCTGAGCGAGAGAATTTCCGGATCGCCGGAGCGCGAGAGAATCTGTTCCGCGCGGGCGAGCTTGAGTTCATCCACCAGCCCCGCATAGCGCGCCCCCGACCCCTGGAGCGATTGCTCGGCGCGGGCGAGTTCCGCCTCCAGGCCGATGTTGCGCTCTCCCGTTCTCGACCGTCCCAGCATCGCAAACGCGACAACAACAGGGTGCTCCCGCACGGCGGCATCGGGCTGCGCGGCGATGGATTGCTTGATGGCGGCCCATTCGTTGCGGGCGGCGCGGGCCTCCAGTTCTGCAAGGAAGGCGCCGGTGGCGCGATCGACGGAGACGCGCTCGGCGTTAACCGGGGCGACGCCGGTCAGCGTGGTGGGCGCCTTGGGCAGGCGCCAGGTATTCCACGTCCCGCTTGATCCCGGGTCCGGGAACAACTTGATGCCAATGTAGATCGCGACAACCAGCAGGGGCGTGGCGGCCTTGAGCCAGATGCGCGGCGTGGACGATGCCCGCGGGGGCGGCGGGGGCGATTCGGCGGAGGCAGGCTCCGCGGGGACAAAAAGCGCGTCCCACTCCGGCGCCGCTGGAACCAGCTCGCCCGCTCCCCTTCTTTCTCCTTGGTCCGAACCGGAATCGTCGCTCATGGTCCTGCGCGTGTTGGGATTCGCGATGGCATTTCGCGTCGTCGTTCTCTGCCTTGCCATCCAGGACAGGCAACCCGTAATTCTTGCCAGGAACCGCCGCCCGCGATGACGGACTCGAACGAAAAAGTTGGCCCTGTCTTCCGCCTCGTCGAGTGGGGCGGATTCGCCGTCCTTCTACTGACCGCGATTCTGGTGCCTTTGTTTATCCTGCCGGTGAATTCGTTCATGCGTTTCGACACCGACCGCGCCGAGTCGCTGATGGCGAAGCTGACGCTGCAACAGGGCCTGTGCGCGGCGGCGCTGGTGCTGGCGGCGGTGTCGCTGGCGGGGCCGCTTTGGCAACGGTATCGCGGGGCGGCGGCTCTGCCGGCGGCGCTGCTTGCCGCGTTCGTCGCGTGGGGCGCGCTCTCCTGCATCGCGTCGCCGATTCCCGCCCACAGCTATTACCACTGGCTGATCGTGGGGCTGCCCGCGGCGGTGGCGCTGGCGGGGCCGATGTTTTTCGGCGACCGGCGGCGCGTGCGCGCGCTGGTGATCGCCTTGGTTGCGATGGCGGTGGTGGTCGCGCTGATCGGGATATTCAGCGCCCTCGGCTGGCGCGGGTTCTGGATCTGGGCCTATGGAGTGGACCCGCGCGAGATGCTGACCGGCGCGGTATCCAGAAAGTACGAGGGCGGGGTGACGCGCAGCCTGAGCGCGAGCACGATGGGCAACGCGGAGTATGCCGGCAGCCTGATGGCGCCGATGATCGCGATCGCGGCGGTGCTGCTCTTCGACTGGGCGCCGGGCGCGCGTCGGCCGTGGGTGGCTCGCGGGGCGCTGTTGGCGGTGATCGGGATTCTCATGCTGGAACTCGCGCTCACGGGCTCTCGCCAGCCGTGGATCGCGCTGGCGCTGGCGGGCCTGCTGCGCCTGTTCCTCGCGTTGCGCCTGCCGGGCTGGATCATGGCGGTGGTGTTTGCCGGGTTCCTGCTGGGGGCGTGCTTTGGCGGGATGCTGTGGGGCGTGGCGGCGCTGGCGGGGTTGACGCTGGCGGCGCTGGGCTGTGCGGCTTGGCGGGGAGATGCGGCGCGCGCGCTCCGCCAGGCCGACCGCGTGAATTGCGCCCTGGTGGTGGGCGGTCCGTTGATTGCGCTGGTGTTCCTCGCCGCGTTCTCGGTGCCGGGGCCGTGGAATCCCAGCGGGCTCCGCGTATATCAGCGCTTCGAGTCCATCGCGAAATCCAACGACGCCTCCGTGAGGGAACGCCTTCTGATGTTCGTGGCGGCGTCCCAGATGATACGCGAGGACCCGCTGCTCGGCGGCGGGGCGGGTCGCTACTCCAACCGCTTTTCGGAATCCATCTATGAAATCGTGAAGACCGATGAGAGCGGCGCGGTTTTTCTCGCGCGGAACGAACTGGTTGGCAAAATCATCGACCAGTGCCACAACGACTATTTGCAGATCGCGACCGACATGGGCCTGGTGGCGCTGGCGCTGTTCCTCTCTCTGCTGGTCGCGGTGCTCTACCACCTTGCGCGGATCGCGGCCACGGAGCAGGGCGAGCGACGGATCCTGGCCTTGGCGCTGATCTGCTGCTTCGCCGGATTCGGGGTCATGATGCTGACCAGCTTTCCGCTCCAGATGCCCGGGCGTTCCTCGGTGTTCTGGGTGTCGATGGCGGGGGCGCTGGGCCTGATCGCGGAACGCCCGCGTGTCTGACCGGGCGCGCTCCGCCGCGGCGCTGGCGCCGCTCTGCATGGTGGCGGGATTCCTTTTTCTCGCGCCGCTCTTCGTGACGGAAATCGTGCTCCAGAAGTGGTGGTGGGCGGGATTGCATTTCTGGCGCTTGCCGGTGCTTCCGGTGGCGTGGGGCGTCGTCGCCGCGCTGATCCCGGTGGCGGTATTGCTGGCCCCCGACGATGTCTATACACGGGCCCGCTCCGCGGTGCGCGCGCGCATCGCGGAGCTCCCGCCGCGGCTGCTCCATCCCGCCGCGCTCCTGTGCGCTGGCATTTTCCTCCTGTGGATTTTCCGCTCCGTTTCGCTGATCTTCGGCGACGCCTATTTCTATGTGACCGATTTGATCCCGACTCAGGCCTTCAGCGACCGCGGCATGATTATCATGTTCGATTCCGTCGGCGCCACGTTCATGTATTCGTTCGGCTATCGCTTTGCGAATCTGTGGTTCGGGCTCGACGTGCTGCAGTGGTACAATGTCGCGGGAATCGCGACGCTACTTGCGTTCCTCGCGTGGGCGTGGCGCGCGCGCGGCAGGCGCCGCTTTCTGGGCACGGGCCTCGTGCTCGCGCTCTTGTTCACCGGCAACTGGTCCCAGGCCACGATGGGCGCGCCAGAGCACTATGGCCAGCTCCTCCTCGCGATCCTCGCCTTCTCGATCCTGGCCTGGGAGAGCTTCGAGGGCCGCGAGCCCACGTGGAAACCCTGCCTCGCCTACTCCCTTGGCGCGTTCTTCCACCTCGGCATCGGCTGGATGTTTCCCGCGCTGCTCTGGCTCGTGGCGCGGCGATGGAAGAGGGACAACTCGATCGAGCGCACATTCGCCCTCCTCGCCATGATCCTCCCCGCGCTGCTGACCGGCGTGATGACCTACGATCTCGGTTTCGACCTGACGTTCTTCACCGCCAGCAACGCCGGTAAGGGGAAGTTCATCCCGCTCATCGGCCCCACCCATCCGTGGTCCGGCGCCAACTATCAGTATGCCACCTTTGACCCGCGCCACCTGGCCCACATCGCCCAGGAGGTCGTCCTCATGGGCTGGCCGGGCCTGCTGCTGATCGCTGGCGCGCTCCCCCACGCGGAATGGCGATGGTTCGCGCGCAACGAGAAGGGCGTCTTCCTCCTCGCCATGCTCGGCGGCGCGCTGCTGCTGTGCCTGCTGTGGAATCCCGACCTGGAATTCTGGCGCGACCAGGACCTCTTCTCCATGGTCGGCATTCCCGTCTGCCTCGTCGGCGTCGTCGCCGTCCTCGGCCCGCCCGGCGACCGCATGTCCCCCGCGCTCCGCCAACGACTCCTCGCCGCCGCCCTCCTCGGCGGACTCGCTTGGCGCATCCCCGTGATCCTCTACCACAGCGTGCTGGCGCTGAACTACTTCGACTCGGGCGTAACCGGCGCGTGGTGGCCGTTCGAGGTTTCATTCGCGCGGTAGCATGGGCGTCCTGCCGCGAGTTAACCGAACCCCAAAAGGCGTCCACTCCACCAGCCAGCGCAAGCGCGCCTGCCAGCGATTGCCCGCTTCAGCGGGCAGTGAGAGGGTGGAACAACCCGGCAGGCGGGTGTCTATACAAACGGCACTGCGGCGGATTGCGTGGATTCAGGCGGGGTTCCACCGGAGCTTCCGGGTACCGGCGCACGGGCGGGACGCACCGTGCCACTTTGCCTCGCGGTCCCGCTCGCGAGTGGGTACGAACCGAAAGGCGTTGGCTATGTCATTCGGGAAAACGCCCTACACCGCCTCGAACGCCTTCTCCACCCCCGCGGCCAACTGGGTGTCCAGCGTGGTCACCGCGTTGTGCTTGTGGGTGCCGCAGAAGATCTTCACCTTGCTGAAGGCGATGTGGATGTCGGGGTGGTGGTCGAGCTTGGTGGCAAGCTCGGCGACGGCGTTGACGAACTCGATGGCTTGGGCAAAGGTCTTGAACGTGTAGGTTTTGGCTATTTGCTTGCCCCGAAGCTCCCACCCCGGAAGGTCCATCAGGGCATCGGCAATCTGGCCTTCGTCGAGGACGCTCTTGTCCGGTCCGGGCACCACGATTGATCGTCTCCTTGGCTTCGCGCCGCTGGCGCCCCGCCGTTAGTTCGTTACGCTGACGAGGTTTAGAAGCAAAGAGCGCCTGGCTGCAAGAAGAACACGCACGATTCCGATGAAAAAGCTGACGGCGCTGGACATCGACGGTTTGTGGCTCCTGCTCGACAACGGGCGGGCGGGGGAGGTGTTGGCCGCCCTGGGGCCTGTCTCGGATTCCGACCACACGGTGGCGCGGACGCTTTCGGGCCTGGCGCACTATGAACTTGGCGACCACGCGGCGGCGCGCGCGGACTTGGAGGCGGTGCTGGCCCGCGAGGCCCAGAACCCCGTGGCGCGGCTGTTCCTGGCGCTTGTGCTGTTCGAGTTGGGCGAGGACACGGCCGCGGGCGAGGCCCTGGGCGCGGCGGTGCTGCACCCGCATCGCGGGTTCCTGTTCCGGTTTCTGGCGACGTTCTGGCCGCTGAGGTTCACCACCTCCCTCGGGAAGTTCGAGCGGGTGGAATCCGCCCTGCCGGTTCTTCCGCCGCCGCCCATGCAGGTGGCCGAGCTGCGCGAGGACGAGGAGGCGGTGGCCGGGGTAACCCGAATCGCCCGCGAACTGACGACGGCGGAGGGGAAGGAGGCTCGGCGGCTGAGGGCCAAGGCCACCTCGCTCGTCCGCCGGGGCTCGGCCCGCTATCTGGCGGGGAAGCCCCAAGAGGCGCGCGCCCTGTTCACGGAAGCCCAGGCCATCGCCCCGGAGAGCGAGGAAGTCGCCTCCCACTTTGCCTATGTCGAGCTGGTCTCCGGCGACCCGGCGGTGGCGCGGCGCGCGCTGGAGCCCGTGGTGGCAGCCCGCATGGCGGCGTATGAGGCGACGCGCCAGCCCGAGGCCCTTCCCCGGGTGGATACACTGGTTTGCTATGCCTGGGCTCTGCATGAGGGGGGCCTGCACGAGGACGCCTTGGGGGTGCTGTCCCTGGTGCATCCCGAGGGGCCCGAGGACTATGGCTCCCACTATGTGGCGTGCCTGTGCTGGCTCATGCTGGCGCGCGGCGGCACAGAGGGGGCGACGGGCAGGGCGCGCGAGGCCTTTGCGGAGGCGATCGGGCCCTTTTACATCGATACGTGGGAGCATTTGCTGAAGCCCTTCGTGGGGACCGTGGGCCGATGGCTGCGCGCGGGGGGGCGGCAGGCCGGGTAGGGGGCTTGCCCCGCGGCTCTGGGGGAATGGGGGCCGGGCATTGGGGGATTCGCCTGCCGGAGTCTCCATTCCATGCGGTGACCGTTGAACTTTGCCTTGCACGGTTGCGGGCCATGCGGGCATTAAGCGGGCGTTACAACATGGGAACCCGCACGCCATCAGGAGCATGGCGTCGTGCCCGGCGTGTCGGTGGCTGGCAGAAGAACCGGAGGTCTTGGAAGTCATGGCGACGGCAATGGAACGCAAGCTCGGCGAGATGCTCGTTAAGGACAACGTGATCACGCGTCCCGAGCTGGAGCAGGCCCTGCAGCAACAGGAGCAGACGCGTCGCAGCCTGGGCCACATCCTCATCGAACTCGGCCTGACCTCCGAATGGGAGATGGCCGCGGCCCTCGGCAAGCAACTCAACGTCCCCTTCATCACGCTCTCCCACTATGAAATCGACGAACTGGTTCTCAACACCATCCCCGTCGATATCGTCAGGAAATACAAAATCGTACCCGTGGACAAGACGGGCAACACGCTGACCATCGCGCTGTCGGACCCGTCCAATATCTACCTGCTGGACGAGCTCAAGCTCCTGACCAAGACGGAAATCATCCCGGTTATCTCCTTCGAGTCCGACATCACCGAAGCCATCGCGCGCTACTATCCCGCGCTCAATGGCGCCGACGGGTCGAACATCGACGAGGCCCTGAAGGAAATTCAGGACGCCGACGTGCAGACGGCAGTCAAGGAGGCGCTGAACTTCGACGACCTCAACGTCGAGCAGGCCTCCATGGAGGACTTTGCCGACGGGGACGAGGACGGCGCGGAGGTCAACGACGCCCCCGTTATCCAGCTTGTGAACATGATCATCGCAGAGGCCATCAAGGCCGGTGCCTCCGACATTCACGTGGAGCCCTTCGAGAAGAAGCTGCGCCTGCGCTACCGCATCGACGGCGTGCTGCACGAGATGACGAACCCACCCAAGAAATTCCAGAACGCGATCATATCGCGCCTCAAGATCCTCTCGGAGATGGATATCGCCGAGCGACGCGTGCCCCAGGACGGGCGCTTCCGCGTCAAGGTTGCCGGGCGCCCCATCGACTTCCGCGTAAGCTGCTGCCCGATGATCTATGGCGAGAAGGTCGTCATGCGTATCCTGGACCAGAGCAACCTGATGCTCAACCTGGAGGATCTGGGTTTCGAGCCCCACGTGAAGGATAAGTTCGAGGGCGCCATCCTCCAACCCTACGGCATGTGCCTGATCACCGGCCCCACGGGCTCCGGCAAGTCCACCACGCTCTACTCCGCCCTGGCGCGCATCAACGACCCCAGCAAGAACATCAGCACGGCCGAGGACCCGGTGGAATACAACCTGCCCGGCGTGAACCAGGTGAATACCAAGGCCGATATCGGGCTGACGTTCTCCGCGGCGCTGAAGGCTTTCCTCCGCCAGGATCCCGACATCATCATGGTGGGCGAAATCCGCGATCTGGAAACCGGCGCCATTGCCATCAAGGCCGCCCTCACCGGTCACTTGGTGCTCTCGACCCTCCACACCAACGACGCCCCCAGCACCGTGCAGCGCCTGGTCAACATGGGCGTGGACGACTTCCTGATCACGGCCTCGCTCAACATGGTCGAGGCCCAGCGCCTTGCCCGCCGCATCTGCAAGAACTGCCGGTCGGAGTACGTTCCCGACGAGTCCGAGATGGCGGTGATCGGCATCCCCGAGGCGGAGCGCACGCCGGACCTGCGCCTGTACAAGGGTTCGGGATGCGAGGTGTGCCGCCACTCTGGCTACAAGGGCCGCGTGGGCCTCTACGAAGTCATGACCATGGACGACGCCCTGCGCGACGCCATCATGGCCAAGATGCCGACCAACCAGCTGAAGCGGCTTGCGATCAAGAACGGCATGGAGTCCATGCGCGCCGCCGCCCTGCGCAAAGTCCGCCAGGGCGCCACCACCACCGAACAGGCAGTTGAACTGACGATCGAAGACTGACAAAGGCAACCACGCGCCCGGGTCACCACCGGGCCGGGCACCCCCAACCAGGAAGGACCCTCCGATGCCCCTGTTTCAATATGTCGCCCGATCGGGAGATGGCAGAACCATCAACGGAACCGCCGAGGCCGCCGACCAAGGGTCGGTGGTTCGCATGCTCCGCGAGAAGGGACTGACCCCCACCCAGATCAAGGAGACCGCGGCCAAGGCAAAGGCCAAGGCCAAGAAGAACAAGGGCAAGGGCGGGCGCGTAAAGCTGGACGACATGGTGATTCTGTCCCAGCAGATGGCCGTGATGATCCGCGCCGGCCTTCCCCTGATCGAGGTGCTCGACATCCTCGCGGAGCAGACCGAGCGCCGCTCGCTCGCCAACATCATGCGCCAGATCGAGAAGGACGTGGAGGCGGGCAACTCCCTCACCGAGGCGATGTCCAAGCACGCCAACGTCTTCAGCCAGTTCTACCTCTCGATGGTCCGCGCCGGGGAAGCCTCCGGTATGTTGGACACCATTTTGGACCAGGTGGCCACCTACATGGAGCGCATCGCGTCGCTCCAGCGCAAGATCAAGTCCGCCATCATGTATCCCGTGACCGTGACGCTGATCGCCACGGGCATTACGATCTTCCTGCTGGTGAATGTGGTGCCGGTGTTCCAGGGCATCTTCGAGGGCCTGGGCGGCGACCTCCCGTGGCCCACGCAGATCACCGTGGCGGCCTCCAACATCATCCAGAAGCAGTGGTGGCTGGTGGGCCTGATCGTGATTGGTCTCTTCGTCTTCATGCACAACTGGGGTAAGACCAAGAGCGGTCGCCTGCTGATCGACAAGGTTTACCTGAAGATGCCGCTCTTCGGGCCGCTGATCCTGAAGTCCGCCGTGGCCAAGTTCTGCCGCACGCTGGGAACGCTGATCCGTTCCGGCGTGAACATCCTGTATGCTCTGGAGATCACGGCCAAGACCGCCAACAACGCCGTGATCGAGGCCGCCGTCATGCGCACCCGCGCCAGCATCCAGGCCGGCGAGTCGCTGACCAAGCCCCTGGTCGAGGCCGACGTTTTCCCGCCGATGGTTACCCGCATGATCGACGTGGGCGAGCGCACCGGCGCCTTGGAAGGCATGTTGGTCAAGATCGCCGACTTCTATGAGGATCAGGTGAACGCGATGGTGGCCGGCCTTACCTCCCTCATCGAGCCCCTGCTGATCGTGGGCCTGGGCTTGGTGGTGGGATTCATCGTGATCTCGATGTTCCTGCCGATGTTCAAGATGATCGAAATGATCGCTTCCTAAGGCCGTCGTTCAGGTCAATATGTCACGGGGGACGCGGAGTGGGCTTGTAGGCCATCGCGTCCCCGTGATTGTTTCCAGAGCTTGAGTGCATCGCCCAGCAGGCTTGAGAAGGCAACATGATCGATCCCAGACTAGAACGACGCGCCGCCGACTGCACCGAATTGGTGGATTTCTGGAAGCAGTTCCTCGAACTCGTAAACAAGGCCGTCAAGCCCCCCAAGACCTGCACACCCCAGCTCGAGCAGCAGTTCATCAACACCAAGGCGCGCATCGCCATGCTCCACGATTCCTTCATGGAGTCGCTCAAGCATGACAAGCAGGTGGGCGCCAACATGCTCGAAATCGTCAACCGCGCCATCACCCTGCGCCTGCTCCAGAAGCTCAACGAGGCCGAGACCAAGAAGCTCGAACTCGAATGGCACGAGGTTTACCTCCTCCTCAACGAGGCCGTCAGCGGCCTCAACGAGGAGCGCCAGCGCATCGCCGCCATCAACGAATTCAGCCACAACATGGGCAAGGTTCGCGACAGCTTTGTTGTCCGCTTTAAGTCCTTCCTTGGATCCATCTACCTCAAGATCGCCATCGTCCTCGGCGCCCTCGCATTCGCCATCTGGGGCGTCCCCGCGGTGGGCATCTATGACTACGACAACCTGCGCGACATCCGGGCGGCCAATTCCCTCACCGCCACCTACCTCTCCATCAGCCGCAACTGGCTCGGGTTCGATCAGGCGTTCCTGGACATGCCGGATTTCATGAACAACTTCCCCAACAAGAAGATCGTGGGCTTTCGCGACGGCGAGGACCGCACGTCGGTCGTCAAGCAGGAGCGCGTCGCCGCGGACCTCCCCGGATCCCTCGGGCTTTCCGACCGCGCCACGGCGTCCGAGCTCATGACCAAGGCCAAGGACTACCGCACGCTGGCCTTCGAGTCGGACGGAAGCCAGGGCACCGTCTTTGTCTATACGTTCTGGTTTCGCAAGAACGAGGACGCCCGCAAGCTGGGCAAGATGCTGGCCGACGCCACCAACATGCCCCAGAAGTTCAAGGCCTTCCGCCGCGCCAACGTCGTCATGGTTTACTCCAGCGACAATCCGATCAAGATGGACGATCTGGTCCCCAAGACCGTGGACCTGACGCTGCCCAAGCCCTGATTGACGGAGCCCGCGCCGATGAGCACCGGGACGGCTGAGGACCCGCGCGGCTGGCTCCGCCTGCTGGGCTGCGGGCTGGAGAAAAGCCGTCTCACCGCCCTCGTGGGCGCGCTTGGTTCCCCCGGCGCCGTGATGGACGCAAGCGATAGCGAGCTTGCCGAAACCCACGGCCTGGGCACGCGCCACATTCAGGCGCTCCGCCAGCAGCCAACCCCCGCCGACATCGACCGCCAGATGATCGCGCTCGAACGTTCCGGCGCGCGCATTGTCCCCGTCGCCTCGCCGGACTTTCCCCGCAACCTCTTCCACCTGCGCGTGCCGCCGCCCGCGATCTTCGTCAAGGGCCGCCTGGAGTCCTACGATTCGCTGGCCGTGGGCATCGTCGGCCCGCGCACGCCCACCGCCTACGGCCTCTCCGTGGCGCGCGCCCTCGCGCGGGACTTCGCGCCGACGCTCACCATTGTCAGCGGCGCCGCCCTCGGCATCGACAGCGCCGCCCACGAGGCCGTGCTCGACGCGGGCGGGCGCACCATCGGCGTCCTGGGCTGCGGCATCGACATCAACTATCCCTCGACGAATGCCAAGCTGCGCGCGCGGATCGGCGACGGTGGGCAGGGCGCGCTCGTCTCCATCTTTCCACCTCTGTCTCCCCCCCACAGCCACCACTTCCCGATCCGCAACCATATCCTGGCGGGGCTGTCCCTTGCCGTGGTCGTGGTGGAGGCCGGCGCGCGGAGTGGCGCCCTGGTCACCGCGCGCGCCGCTGGCGAGGAGGGGCGCCAGGTCTATGCCGTGCCCGGAGACATCACCCGCGCCAACAGCGCCGGCAGCAACGCGCTCCTGCGCGATGGCGCCGCGGTATGCACCGGCGCCGCCAGCGTCATCGAGGATCTGGAGGGGACACTGCACCGCGAGCTGGAGGAGTTGTTGCGCCGCCGCAGGGCCGCCCCCGGCGCGGCCCCGACCGAGGAGCACGCGGTGAGCAACGCAGGCCGGTCACCCGGCGAGGAAGCGATCCTGCGCATGGTGGCGCACAGCTCCATCAGCCACGATGACCTGATCGCGAAGCTGGTCCCTGGGTCCATGAGCCTTGGCGAGCTTTCCTCTGCGTTGCTCATGTTGGAACTCGACGGCCGCATCCGCCAAAGCCCCGGTCGCCTCTACGACGCGCGGCTGTAGCCCGCTCTTCGGCGAGCCCGCCGCCATCACACCACCTCGGCGACGATCTCCACTTCCACTGGCGAGTTGCGGGGGAGGCACGGGGTGGAGATCGTTGTGCGCGCGTGGACGCCGGCCTCGCCAAAGATCGCCATGAGCAGCTCGCTGGCGCCGTTGGAAACGCCGGACTGGGCGGTAAAGGTGGGAACCGACGCGACGAAGCACGTGACTTTGACGATGCGGCGGATGTTATCGATGCCGCCGCACTCCGCGGCCACCGCGGCCACCGCGTTCAGCGCGGAAACGCGCGACGCGGCGGCGGCGTCCTCCGCAGAGACCGTGTCCCCCACGATCCCCTCCAGGACCAGAACCCCGTTCTTGCTGGGAAGCTGGCCGGCGGTGAACACCAGGTTTCCCGTGCGGACGGCGTGGGTGTATGCAGCGACGGGCTTCGCCACGGGGGGGAGTTCGATTCCAAGTTCGACGAGCTTTTCGGATGGCTTTGGCATGATGCGGTTTCTCCAATGGGTTGATGGCGACGCGCAAAGACTGGGAAATGGCATGGCGGCGGGAAAAGCGGAACTTGCGATCGGCGCTCCCCCGCCCCGCAAGGTTTGACACCCCCCGTCCCCCTCCCTACCCTGTAAATGCCGCCGGGCAGGACGCTGGCGCCATTTGCCCGCCAGAAAGGCCGTTTCCACGTGAGAGCCATCATTCCCGTCGCAGGGTTCGGAAGCCGCATGAGGCCCCATACCCACACCCAGCCCAAGGTTCTGCTGCAGGTGGCGGGCAAGGCGATGCTGGACCACATCATCGACGACCTGGTGGCCGCGGGGGTGGATGGCCTGACTCTGGTGGTGGGATACCTGGGCGACCGGATCGAGGAACACGTCCGCAAGCACTACGGCCACCTGACCCTGAACTTCGTCCGGCAGGAGGAGATGCTGGGCCTGGGCCACGCGATCCAGATCACCAAGCACCTGCACAAGGACGACGACCGGCTGCTGATCATCCTAGGCGACACGATCGTGAAGGCGGACTTCGCGAAGATGTTTGGCCTGGGGTCGAGCGCGCTGGCGGTGAAGGCCGTGGACGACCCGCGCCGATTCGGCACCGTGGAGAACAAGCCCGGCACCGACGAGATCATGGGCCTGATCGAGAAGGCCGAAAATCCGCCGACCAACCTCGCGATCGTCGGCGTCTATCTGCTCGACGATCCCGCGCTCCTCTTCGAGGGGCTCGACCATATCTTCGACAATAACATCCGCACAAAGAACGAGTACCAGCTCACCGATGCGCTGGCCTACATGCTCGGCAAGGGCCACGTGATGCGGAGCTTCGAGATCGACGAGTGGCTCGACTGCGGCAAGCCGGAGACCCTGCTGGAGACCAATCGCCGCCTGCTGGAGCTGGAGTTCTGCGGCAAGGCCGACGAGTACCGCACGCGGTTCCCCACGTCGGTCATCGTGGCGCCGGTCGCCATCGGAGCCGATTGCAAGATCGAGAACAGCGTGGTCGGCCCCTATGTCTCCATGCGCCACGACGTGCACATCGCCGGCTCGATCCTGAGCGACTGCACCATCGCCAAGGGCGCGACACTCCGCAACGTGAACATCCGCAACTCCATGATCGGCGAGTTCACCACCGTGGAGGGCGTGACCGGCGAACTCAACATGGGCGACCATTCGACGCTGATCCGGAAGTAGAGAAACGAGAAAAGAGATTAACCACGGAGAGCACAGAGAACACAGAGTCAACAGCGAAAGAGCGACGTCGCGATTGATCGATTCTCGGGATCGGGGCACCAACGATGAAGGCAGAACTGGCGATCCACTGAATGCACACATTCATGCACTCGCGTTCCGGGACTCCCCGCCACTCTCTCCGCATTCAACTCTGTGCTCTCTGTGTTCTCTGTGGTGAATGCCTTTTTTGATCTGCGGATAGACCCCCGGCCATGCCCCCGCGTCGTCTCCTCATTGTGTCCTACGATTTTCCGCCCTCCAGCATTGGGATCTGGCGGACGCTGAAGCTGTGTCGCTACATGGGCGAGTTCGGGTGGCGGCCCGCGGTGCTCACCGTCCGCGACGTGCGGACGCCGCGCTGGGACCCGGGTCCGCTGGCGGAGCTGCCCGAGGGCACGCCGATCCGCCGCACCGAATCGCTGGACCAGAACCGCCTCGCGTTTCTTGCCACGAAGGCCATCGGGTCGCTGAAGGGAAAGCCCGCGGTCGGCGGCGCGGCACGCCCCGCCGCAAAATCCACCAACGCCGCGCTGCGCGGAGCGATGGACGTTTTGCGTGCGTGGGCACTGGTGCCAGACGACCGCGCCGGGTGGTATCCCTTCGCTCTGGCGGAGGGCCGCCGCTGGCTCCGCAGCGCAAAGTTCGACGCCGTCTATACAACCAGCTTTCCCAACACCGCCCACCTGGTCGGCGCGCGGCTGGCGCGGGAGTTCGACCTGCCGCTGATCGCCGACTTCCGCGACATCTGGGTCGGGAACTACTACTTCTATCATCCCGCGACGCCGTGGCACGACCGGCTACAGCGCCGACTGGAGCGCTCCGTCATCGAGACCGCCGCCGCCGTCGTCAGCGTCACCGGCCCCATTACGGCGGACTTTCGCGAGCGCTATCCCGATCAGCCGCCGGCGAAGTTCCACACGATCACCAACGGCTTCGACCCCGAGGACTTCGAGGGAGTCATTCCCCGGCCCGGCACCCACGTCTATACAATCGCCTATGCGGGC
>JBBQYG010000054.1:0-22977 GCA_038208905.1 Candidatus Sumerlaeia bacterium
GCAAACCCGCGAAGCGCCCACATCGATAGCACAGGTATGTCGCCAACGTGAATAGGATCGCCGCGTCGGCGAATTCCGAAAGTACCAATCGCCCGACCGACACCCGCAATCTCCACTCGTTGTTAACAAATTCATAGAGCACGCCGCCGATCACCTGCCTCGGGACAATCTCCTCGATTGCTGCCAATGGAATCGCGAAAACGCCGAGGACGATCGGCGTCGTGATCACACACAGCCACCGCCGCCGATTCGCCGCCGTCCAACAGAACGACGCCACCGCGACGCACATTGCCAGCCACGCCAGGACTTGATCGAGATTGAATCTCCGGTAGCGTATAAACCACTGCTGATCTTCATGGAAGTTTGCCGAATACCAGTTGATAATCTGTGATATGACTCCGAGGAGCACCATTGGAAACATACAAAGCCCAAATGCCATCCAACCCCAGAACTGCGCGCCAAAGGCGACCTCCCGCATCTGTAGCAATGTCAGGCGAAGGTCCTCCACCTTCGCCCGCTGGTCCGGCGCCCACGCGAACAGCACCATGCATATCCCCGACAGCAGTGCTCCAATGATAAGGACGGAGAATCGAGAGCCCTCGACTCCAAACTGGCCAATCCAGAAAAGCCGCTCTACGGCACTTGGACGACCAGGGGCGGTGAAGTATCCGGCAGACTTGGCATATACAAACCACGTCAGGTAGATCGTCGAACACCACGCCGCCAACGGCATCAGCACAAACAGCGACCCCCTCACCCACCCGCGCCGCCAAGGCGCCGAGCGCCTCAGCACGATGTTCCGTCGCGCGCCCCCCAGCAGGTCGAGCAGGTGGCCCAGGAAGGAGAAAAATTGGCGGAAAGCGGTCATGCGGGGATATTCCTCCACAGGCATCCGGCGATGACATCGCGCCGATCAGATCGCGAACGATGATTGCAGCGGACGAAAGTGTCCCTGCGCCTTTTGCACGGTGTCATTCGGAAAGGAGGCAAGGGGCTAGGACTCCCGCTTGCCGTCCTTCAATCGGATCGTCTGCGCGGGGGCGGGGAGGCCGGGGAGCGGGTGGTGGCTGGCGATGATCAGGATGCGGCCCTCCTCTGCGGCCCAGGCGGTCAGGAGTTCCACCACGCGGGCCGCGCTCTCGTCGTCGAGCTGGGCCGTGGGCTCGTCGGCCAGGAGCATCGCGGGCTCCGGTGCGATCGCCCGGGCGAACGCCACGCGCTGACGCTGTCCGCCGGAGAGATTCTGCACGGGGCGGCGGCACTCGGCGGCATCAAGCCCCAGGCGCCGGAGCAGATCGTCGGCGGCTGCCAGCGCCACCGCCGGCGAAAGCCCCCGCGCCCACAGCAGCGGCGCCGCCACGGCCTCCCTCGCGAGGAGCCCCGGCGGCAGCAGGTGGTGCTGGAAGACGATGCCGACCTCCCGGGCGCGATACTGCGCCAAGGCGCCTTCTCCCAATGCGGTGATCGAGCGCCCCCGAAACCTCACCGTCCCGCCGTCGGCGCGGTCGAGCCCGCCCAGGATGTTCAGCAGGGTGCTCTTGCCCGAGCCCGAGGGCCCCGCCAGCAGCACCGTGTCGCCGGCGCCGCAGGAAAAGGAAACACCCGCAAGGGCACGGCTCGCGGCGCCGGAAAACCGGCGCGCGAGCCCATCGACCTCGAGGGTGTTTGTCACGTCCTGCGGGGACTGGTTACTTCTTGGCGGCTGGCGCCGCGCCATTGGTCTTCATGGCGCGGTGCTGCTTCGCCTCGCGCTCCTTTGCGATCGAGGGCGTGCCATCGGTATGGGTCCACTCGAAGTAGGTGTTCTTCTCGGCGGGATAGTGCGGAACCTGATGCCCCATGGCCACGTCGAAGTTCGGCTGGGAAGCGAGCCAGTGGATCGGGCGCGTAATCACATACTCGAGGGCGATGCCCACGGGATGAACGAAATAGGTGACAATGCGGAAGGGATTGTCGCTGGCGCCCCTCTGGTAGCGGTTGGCCATCGAGGGCACGGAGACGGCCACGATGGAGAGGCACAGCATCGCCACGGCGATCTTCTTATTCATTTCGGGAACCCCCGGTGGTTGAGACTGTCGGGGCCAGAGTCGCGCGCAACTCGGTTCAGGTCAAGGGAAAGACCGCGCCCGCGCTCCCCCAAGATTAGGCTTGTCTGGACCGGGGGCGGCTTCGCAGGTTCTCCCCCTCGCGGGAGCGCCCCGGGCCACCGGGCGCCGCCCCCCATCCCAACGGAGTCCCGACCCCATGGCGGATAAGTCCAACAAGTACGCTGAAAACGTTGCCGGCAAGTTCTTCGTCGATGATTCCTGCATCGACTGCGACGCCTGCCGCGCCACCGCCCCGGACAACTTCGCCCGCGAGGATGAGAAGGGCTTCTCCTACGTCTTCAAGCAGCCCTCCAGCGAAGTCGAATACCAGCTCTGCATGGACGCCCTCGAGGGCTGCCCCGTCGAGGCCATCGGCAGCGACGGCGCCTGATTTACAGCAGGGGTGAGGGCTGAGGGATGAACGGCAACGGCATGGTGTGCCGCCGCAGTTTAATCCCCCCCCCATTGCATCCCACCAGCTCCGTACCACATGCCGTTCATCCCCTCTACCTCCTCACTCATCCCTGCCGTTCATCCCTCCTGCTTGATCCCCGATCCCTTCCCTTTGGCCCCCCGCACAATTTCGCTTGATCTGACGCGCTCCAGGCCGTAGTGGGACATTTTTGCAAATCTGTCCGGAGGGCTGATCGTGTCCATCTTGCTTACCATGCGCGACGAGACGGCCGCAGGGGATCGTTCGGGGGATCTGGTTGTCGACGTGCCCGACGGCACGATGACCGTGCGGGAATTGATTCGGCAGCGGGTACTTAACGAAATTACGAATCGGATGGACGCGGACGATGCCGTGTTTGGCGGGCTGGTGCGCGTCCCCGACACGGAGGCGATGTTGAACCAGCGCGGCACGCGGCACCGGGTGGGCGTGGATCCCGATGCGCAGGTCGCCCGCGCCTGCGATGCATTCGAAAGCAACCGGTTCTTCCTTCTGGTGGATGGCCACCAGCCGACGGAACTGAACCAACAACTCGAACTCTCGGAAGCCTCGGAGATCGCATTCGTCCGGCTCGTTCCGTTGGTGGGGGGATGACCGATGTCTCTGGTGGTGAAAGAACTGCGGGAGCAGATTCGGATGGCCCTGCGGCCCACTAGATAACCGGCGCCATTGCGACGGCTTCGCTGGTGGACTATGCAAGTAGTGCCATTGGCGAAATAGAACGAACTCGCACCTGACCTGCTTACTCTCCTGACGTACCACTGCTCGCGCAGAAGATTGGAGGAGCCACACCGTGCAATGGTGGAAAAGACTCTCCACCAGAAAGGGCAACGATGAGGATGGTCTTTCGCCCGTGGCAAACGTTGCCGAGGTTCTTAGGGCCGAGGCATCGAAGACGCTCGCGGTAACCTCCATTCCTGCAACTCGGCTCACCCCGGAGATGCCCGTGGCAAAATACGCGATGGGGGATCCCTACTCCGATCTGGGTCCTCGCATCCAGGAGTTGATGACCGTCTGCGCCCGGCTCGGATACCATTTGTCCGGGCAGCCCGATCCGAAAGTGGCCGAGCTTGCGTTCGACGACGACCCCGGTACTCAGGCTCGAATTGGCCTTGCTGTGTGCCGCTATATGATTGTGTGGGGATCGCTTTCCGAGCACACTCACCAGTTCGGCGGGCTACTGGGGCAACTCATCGCAAAGCGCGCCGAATGTTCCGAAATCGAGCTGGAATGGATCCTGTGCGCCGTGCTGATGCCGGAGCCGACCTACAGAAGGTTTGGCCATGTGACGGGCGCCGCGCGGCTGGCGGATCGATTGGCCAAGAAGCAGCCGCTGGGCGAACGCAGTCAACGGCTGCTGATGGAAATCTCCCGCTTCCCAAGCCTCGCCGAGAACACGAGGGCGCGTCTGTGCCAGCTCGGAAGGGGTCAACCACTCGCCACGAGGCCAAATCCGGCCGGCATGCCGTTGACCCCCCTGGTTACCGCGGAAACGAACTGGGGAAAGTCCGCATTCGAGTTCCTGGACAGCATGGAAGATGGCGAGCGCCAATCATGGATCGACCTCATCAACCACGCGGCGACGGTCAGTGGCTCCACCCCCTCCGGAATTTGGATGAAGGAGGGCCTTGTATCCCTTGAACAGGTCGGGAAGGACGCCTTCGAGCGGAGAATGATGGATTGGATACCGATCTTTCAGCTATCGCCGGGGGGAGACGGCGCGGCTGCTCGATATTTTGCCCGGCGACGGGAGGAAAAGGAGACGGTTGCCTACAAGGGCCTCGTTTGCTTCTGCTCATTCATCGGTAGCCCGGATCTCGCGATAGCACTGGCAGATCTTTGTCTGTATGCCTACAGGCAGGACACCTTTATCGAGAAGGTCGCCAGCTCCGCCATCATGGCCCTGGGCGAAATGCCAAACCAGGTCGGCATTCCCCAGTTGACCAAGATCAAGTCCAAGCTGCGCCACAAGATCGCCCTCAAGAATGTAGAGAAGGCGCTGACGGTTGCCTCCCAGAAGGCGGGGATGGGCAAGGACGCCCTTCAGGAGTCGCTGGTTCCCGAGTTCGGCATGGTCGAGGTGGGTTCCGGCTCGATTCCCATCGGCGACTATACGCTGGAGTTCCAGATCGAGTCCAGCAGCCGGATCGCGCAAAGCTGGAAAAGCAGCGCCAGCAAAGTTCAAAGCTCCGTGCCCGCCGCCGTGAAGGCGGATCATGCCAGCGAATTGAAGGCCTTGAAGGACAATCTGAAGGAGTTGCAGAAGCAGCTCTCCACCCATCGTGAGCGGTTTGACCAGCTCATGCGCCGCCCGATTTCGTGGCGCTTTGACTGGTGGCGAAAGTATTACCTCGACCACCTGCTGATCGGCTGGTTCTCACGGCGGCTCATCTGGCAGTTCTCCGATGGCGGCTCGATCCGCCTTGGCTGCTGGAACGGAGAGGGGCTCGTGGACTCCGACGACAAACCGCTGGGCAAGATCGCCGACGATGCCACGGTGGCGATCTATCACCCTGCGGGCTTTGACGAGGATGTGATCGTCGCCTGGCGAGACTGGATCGTGGGGAAGGAAATCGTCCAGCCCTTCAAGCAGGCCTTCCGCGAAGTCTACCTGGTGACCCCCGCGGAGCTCCAAACGGCAACCTACTCCAACCGATTCGCCGCTCACATCGTGCGCACCAATCAGGTGCTCGCCCTCGCCAAGACCCGCGGCTGGACGGTGAAGCCGATGGGAGGGTCCTTTGACGGCGCCGGCGAGGACCCCCCGCGCATACCCCTGCCCGAGTGGAACCTGACGGCGGAGTATTGGACGAACCCCATCAACGATGCCCACGACGACATGGGCTCGCCGCTCTATTTGACCACTGATCAGGTCAAGTTCCTGCGCGACGGAGAAGCGCTGCCAATCTCCCAAGTTCCGATGCGCGTCTTCACGGAGATCATGCGCGACGTGGATCTCTTCGTCGGCGTGGGAAGCATCGCCAACGATCCCAACTGGGCCGACTCGGGTGAACGCCCGGACTTCGACAACTACTGGCGCATCTATTCCTTCGGGAAGGTGAGCGGAGCAGGAGCAAGCCGTCGGGCTGTGCTCGAGAAGCTGCTTCCCCGGATGAAGATCGCTCCGCGATGCAAGCTCGACGACCGCTTCCTGATCGTGAAAGGGGACCTCAAGACCTACAAGATCCACCTCGGCAGCGGCAACATCCTCATCGATTCCGGCATTTACCTCTGCATCGTCCCCCACAGCTCGCCGAGCGGAAAAATCTACCTCCCCTTCGAGGGCGACACGATGCTCTCGGTGATCATCAGCAAGGCCCTGATGCTGGCGGAGGACTCGAAGATCAAGGACGAGTCGATCCTGCGCCAGATCAAGCGCTCGTAACGGCAGGGAGGAGGGCGAAGGGATCAACGGCAACGGCGCCGGTGTCCTTTTTTACTCCCCCATCCCTGCCGTTGTCGTTCATCCCTCATCCCTCCTTACCTCATCCCTTCTTTTCATCCCCTCAGCCGGGCGAACCCCTTCAGCCGCACCACCTTGATGCAGGTCTCCAGCCGGGGGCGGAACTTCTTCTTGAACTGGGCCACGCTCTCCGTGTTGGCGCCCACCCAGTCATAGAGGAACGGCGCGCCGCGCTGGCGGAAGAAGTGTTCCGTGACTGCGGCGTGAAGCAGCGACGGCCCGCCGGAGCCCTCGTCGCTATCCGGCGCGGAAGCGCCGAGCAGGTAGTACACCCGCCCCGCGTCTCCGGCGAAGACACCACCCGCGACGGGCTCTCCGGAAGGGGCGCGGACCAGCGCGGCCTCGGCGGAGAGACCGGGTTCGTCCAGATCGAGAAGCGCCTCGTAGCACGCGGGCGCCACGAAGTGCGGGAGGCCCTGCCGCTCGCGGGTTTTTTCCCAGAGCGCGATGATCGCGGGCAACTGCCCGCGCCCCCACTCGACAGTCAAACCCGCCTCGCGCGCCTTGCGGATCTGGCGCCGCGCCGCGCTTTCGGCCGATTGCTCCAGTGCCTCGGGCGCGCCGATCTCCGACACGTAGTTGTAGTGCGGCGTGGCCCGCCACCCCTGCCACACCAAGCCCCGCGCGTCCGGCGTCTCGGCGGGAAGGATGACCTCGGCACGGGAAACCGCGTCGGGGACGGCCAGTGCCGCCGCCTTCAGGACATCGCGCAGGAACGACTCGGAGGGATTCCGTTCGGCGAGTAGGCCCGCAAAGGGCGCGGGCGCGGTGTTCATCCACCGGAGTTCCAGCCGGTGGCGGCGCTCGACGAAGGCCAGGCCCGCAAGCAGGTCGCCGTTCTCTCCCCGCACGCCCACGCGCACCGGGCGGCCCACGTCGCGGGCGGCGCAATCGGCCCACGCCCAATTCAGGCCCAGGTGCCCCGGCGAGCGCCGCCACAGCGCCTCCCATTCGCCGCGCGCGTCCTGGCCCAACAGGCTTGCCCGATACCCACGCGCCACCGTTGCCACGCCCCCGCAAGGCTGAATCATTCCCACTGCGAATAAATGGGTTTCCAGACCCGGGCGAAAGGGGAATTGCCAGCTCCAGAATCCTGAAGCATCGGGGTTTCCGGAGAATTCCCTTGTGGCGACACGGGGCCTCGGGGAAGTTCGACCGTCTTCAAATGAGACGTTTTAGTGCCACACTTTCCTTATGGAGGTGCGCAATGGGTGATTATGATGCCCTGGAGCGCCGATTGGCAGAGTTGAATGGAAAGCTTGACGCCGTGGCTCAGGCCAATACTGGCGCCAAGCTGACTGCAAGGCTGGTGACCGTGGTGATCGTGATCGCGGCGGTCGGCGGCGTTTACCTGCTGCTGCGCCCTGCCATCGATGCCTACAACAATCCCAAGCCTTATCAGGACGCGCTGGCCGAAGAGTTCAAGACCCGTGTGTTTCCCGAAATCAGCACCGAACTTCAGGAGAGCGTCAAGACGGTCGGCCCCGAAGTCGGCCAACTCGTCATCAAGAGGATCGAGTCCCGCTATGAGGACGTGGTCAAGGTTGTGGATTTCGAGGCCAGGGAACTGGTCACCAGCCTGAAGGACCATACCCAGACGGAGCTTTCCGGCTCCGTGACGGAACTCGAGGCGGGCCTCAAGGACCGCATCACCAAGGCCGTTCCCGAGATTGCCGACGAGGCCAATCGCGAGACCGTCATCGGCAACGCCGCGGTCGGCATCGAGAACGCCGTCAAGCGCGTGGTTGAAGAGACCTTCGAGCGCCACATCACGACGCTCAACCAGATCGAGCTCAAGCTGCTGGAGATTCCCGTTCCCGACAGCGTCAAGAAGATGGACGACGAGGAATTGGCGATGGAGTTGCAGCGCGCCCTTTCCGAGTACGCCCTTGCGATGCTTCAGCACTCGTTCTCGCCGGAGACCAAGCAGGTCCTTGGTCGCCTTGCCGAGACCCCGACCAAGACAGACTGAGGAGACCACCAAAATGTCCGACAAAGATAGCGTTCTTCGCCAGATCGGCGACTTGGAAAAGAGGCTCGAGGCCCAGATCGCCCGCGCCAAGTCCGCGCAGACGGTCTCCGTGATTATTGGCGCGGTTCTCGTCGCCGTCATGATCGGCTACTTCACCTGGATGTCCGGCATGGTGAAGGAGGCGCTCAAGCCCAAGGAAGCCGCCCAGATGGCCTCCCAGCAGATCGTCACCCGCGTCAAGGAACTGCGGCCCGACCTCGAAAAGGCTGCCCGCGAGAACGCCCCGCTGCTTGTTGACAACCTTGTCGACGAGCTGATCAACAACCAGATTCCCGCCGGCCGCAAGGCGCTGGAAAAGGAAATCAAGACCCAGAGCTCCGCCCAGGTCGCCAAGCTGATCGAGCGCATCTACGCCGAGTTCGACAATATCCTCGAGACCCACGCCGAACAGGTCCGCGAGATGGCCAAACTCCTCCAGACCAGCGAAGGCCGCGAGGAATTCGAGACCCAGATGTACGCCCGCATCAAGGAAGCCGTGACTGACGAGGAGATTACCAGGAACCTCGACAGCTATGGCAACGCCCTCGATGAAATCGACGCCACTCTGGGCCGCATCATCGTCCCCGGCGCGGAACTCACCCCCGCGGAGAGGAACACCCTCGAGTTGCTCGCCGTCGTCCGCGAGCTTGCCGGCCGCTCGAAGTTCGATCTCAAGACCCTTCCCGCCATCGAAGGCCTCGACGAATCCCTGAAGGCCAAGGCCGAAGACGTCAAGTAACGCCTCCGCCAGAAACGCGACCCCCCGCCAACTCACCGGCGGGGGTTTTTTCATGGGAACGCCATTCTCCCGAATGGCGCCGTCGCCCGCCGCCCCGATGGTTACCCCGCGCCGCGTCCCCCGCTAGCCGATCGGGAGATCGGCGTTCCCAGAATGACTCTCCCGTTGCTCCCCCGGCCCCGCCAGTGTCCCCCTTTTCCCGCCAACACAAACCGACCCAATACGGAGCCGCCCCACCATGTTCGTCGCCGACAACTATACCGCCGCCCTGATCCTACGCCGCCGGGAGATGGAGGAAGTCAACCCCACCGCCAAGGGCAAGAAGCTCGCCCACCCCGCGCCCCGCGCCCCCCGCATCTTTGCCGACACCGCGGACTTCCAGAACATCAAGGCCCTCTTCGAGGCCGGAATCATCAACGGCGTGACCACCAACCCCACGCTGATGAAGCGCGCCGGCGCCAAGAACTGGGCCGAGGCCAAGAAGATGATGAAGGAAATCTGCGCCCTGATGAATCCCTATCCCGTGTCACTGGAACTCACGGAACTCACCTTCGACAAGATGGTGAAGCAGGCCGACGAGCTGCGAAAGCTCGGTGCCAACTCCGTCATCAAGGTCCCCACCGGCGGATATACAGCCGTGGACAAGTCCCTCGATCCCCACACGGGACTCAAGGTGCTCCACGCCCTGTGGGAGCGCGACATCAAGACCAACGCCACCCTGATCTTCAACTCCACCCAGGCCTACTGGGCCGCCCAGGCCGGAGCCACCTATGTGTCGCCGTTCCTCGGGCGCCTGGCCGACTATGCCTACAAGAACGACACCCCCGAGCGCGCCCCCGGCAACTCCCTCTACCTGATCGACGACCACAAGAACGCCAAGGGCGACCAGAAGGTGGCCAACACCGAATACGTCGCCAGCGGCGGCAAGCGTAAGGACATCGGCACGCGCCTGATCCGCGAGATCGTCCAGGTCTTCTCCAACTACGACATCAAGACCGAGGTCCTCGCCGCCAGCTTCCGCAACTTCGCCCAAATCTCCGAAATCCTCCTCGCCGGCGCCGACATCCTCACCGTCCCCGGCGACCTCCTCATGCAAGTCGCCGACCACCCCCTCAGCGACGCCGGCATGACGGCGTTCGTGGAGGATTCGAAGGCGTTTTCGGGGTAAAGCCGCCGCGCCCGTCAAACAACGTGGCCGTGAAATGACCATTTCCTACTCATGTGCCGGAAGACATGTGAAGGAAACGGCTTTTTCCATATAAATTCGGGTTTACGTGCAAATAAAAAGGCGCTTTCTTTGCATGTACCGTGGGGCATGTAAAGATGAAGCGGTTCTCTTTCCATGTGATTTCGGCGAAAACCGGGGACGCACGATGATTCCAAGGATCAGCGAAGGTTTCCCCCTCGGCAAGATCGAGACGGTTGCGGTGCTGAAGCGACTCGCGGGGGTCAGCAGGCGCCTCGCCGAACTCAAGGGCATGGGAGGAACGATCCCCAAGCCTGGAATCCTGATCAATACGCTCGCCATGCAGGAGGCAAAGGACAGCTCGGAGATTGAGAATATCGTCGCGACCCAAGACGAAATCTATCGCGGGGACCTTTTTCTGGAGGTGGCTTCCACCCCCGCCGCCAAGGAAGTTCAGCGGTACGCCACCGCAATGCGCGTCGGCTACGACAGCGTCCGGTCCACCGGACTGCTGACCGCGAACCACATTCTGGAAATTCAGTCGGTGCTGAAAGGAAACGGCGCCGGGCTCCGCAAGCTCCCCGGCACAGTGCTGAAGGACGCGGCGGGCGCCGTTGTCTATACGCCCCCCCCAGGACCCCGCGGAGATCGTCGCGCTGATGACCGATGTCGAGCGGTGCATCAACGATCCCGCCTATCTCCCCGTGGACCCGCTGATCAAGATGGCGGTGATCCACCACCAGTTTGAGAGCATCCACCCCTTCTACGACGGCAACGGCCGCACGGGCCGGATCGTCAACGTGCTCTATCTGGTCAAGGAGGGCCTCCTCGACCTGCCGATCCTCTCTATGAGCCGCCAGATCCTGCGCACGAAAGCCGACTACTACCGCCTCCTCCGCGACTCGCGCGCCTCCGGCAATTGGGAAGAGTGGATTATCTACGTGCTCGACTGCGTCGAGAAAACGGCCATCGGCGCAGTCAAGACGATCACCGCCATCAGTGAGGCGATGCAGTCCCGCAAGGAGCACATCCGCCACCACCACAAGTTCTATAGCCAAGACCTGCTGAACAGCATCTTTCAGCACCCCTACACGAAGATCGAATTCATGCAAGACGAGCTGAAGGTCTCAAGGCCGACCGCGACCAAGTACCTCGAAGAGCTGACGGCGAGCGGCGTCCTCGCCAAAGAGAAGCGCGGACGATCGAACTACTACATCAACACGGCTCTGTGGGCGATCCTTATCGCCGAGCGGGAATAGGGAGAGCACATAGCGGAACGGCACAACGGCCACGAAGACAGGCCGCACTCGGATCCACCAAGGACCGAGGGGCCACCTCGCCGGACGCGTCCTTCCCCGGTTTCCTGCCGTTCTTCTCGTCCATGTCGGTCATCGTGCCGTTTCTCCGCCTTGGTCAGTAAACTTCCAGGCCGAGTGTCTCAACCGGTATAGGCAGGTAGGGGGCCGCCCCGTCGCCCCCCTCAAAACAACACCCACTCCTCGCTCCTCACCCGGTATCCCAGGTCCACCAGCGCCCCCACCTCGAAGGGCTGATACGATCGCGTGGTAAACCCGGCGATCGAGAAGGGGCGCATGACGGTGCCGGAGGGGATCGGGCTGTTCTGCTGCCAGTGGGCAATGCTGGAGCCGCCGGCGAAGGAGTCGGGCGTGTGGACGGGCGGGGAGCCTTCGCCGGGGAAGATGCGGGTGGCGTTGGTGCCGCGGAAGCTGACGGCGTTGAGTCCGCCGACGAGCGTGCTGGCCTGGAAGACGAAGGTGCCCTGGTTCCAGACCTTGGCGTCGGGGACGTTCAGGAACAGTTGAGCGTCCCACCGGGAGTAGGCGAGAGTGGGGGCAAAGACGCTGACTCCCGTGCTGCTGGAGGCGAAGGAGGTGACGCCCAGGCCGTGGGTGAATTCGTGGAGGAGGACGCTGAACAAATCGAACTGGCCGATGGCGGGCGGGCCGAGGGTGTTGTTCCAGTTGTAGCCGAAATCCACGGTGATGCTGATCTCCGGGTTGGCGCCGTTGACGTCGTTCCCGGTGTCCAGGCGCAGGAACGAGGTGCCCGGGAGGAAGCCGTTGGCGCCGGACTGGAAGGAGGTGCCGCCGCGGGCGAGGGAGCCGCTGCCGTCGGTCTCCGACGCGTTCACGCGGATGGCGAGGTCCCCGCCGGGATAGCGCAGCACGCCGTCCACGTAGTTGAGGACGGCCTCGAAGACGGCCTTGCGGCTGGCGCCCAGGGCGGCGTCGTCAAAGCCGATGCCCGTGCCGGAGTCCAGATAGGTGATGGTGAAGTCGATGCCCGTGGCGCCCCGGGGGTTGAACTTGGGGGCGGCGGCGACCTGTTCCGGGGTGGGCTTGGGGAGTTCCGACTCGGGCAGGATTTCCCCCGTGTGGCCAAATTGATAGAAAAATTCGGCGTGGGCGGGGCCCGCGCCCGCCAATAGGGTCAGTATCGTCATCCAACGCGCGGTGTGGGGCATCGCAGGTGGGGTCTCCTTGGGGCAGACTCTGATTTCCAAGGGGGAGAATCCTCATTCTGCGGGGAAGCGCAATCCCAACCGCAACGATGAAACATGGTGCCTCGCCGCGCCGGTCCAGCAGGGGGCCGACCCGATGGACGAGACGCACAATATGGGCTTGATGGACGTCCATCGTGTCCATCCTGTCAATCATGTCCATCGGGTGGCGCTGGCTGCAAAACTCTGCGAAACACCCCAGGCAACTTCGGAGTGGGTCAGAGTCCCAGCGCCTTCTTGACCATGGCGGGAAGCTGATCGGGGCGCTCGGCGCATTCGATGCCGCATTCGCCAAGGATGCGGATCTTCTCCTGGGCGGTGCCGGCGCCGCCGCTGATGATGGCGCCCGCGTGGCCCATGCGCTTGCCGGGGGGGGCGGTCAGGCCGGCGATGAAGCCGACCACGGGCTTGGTCATGTGCTGCTTCGCCCATGCCGCCGCCAGCTCCTCCATGTTGCCGCCGATTTCGCCGATCATGATCACGGCGTCGGTTTCTGGATCGTTGTTGAAGAGTTCAAGGGCGTCGCGATGCGACGTCCCAACGATGGGGTCGCCGCCGATGCCGATGCAGGTGCTCTGGCCAATGCCGGCGCGGGTCAGCTCCCACACGACTGCATAGGTGAGCGTCCCGCTGCGGCTGATGACGCCCACGCGGCCGGCCTTGTGGATATGGCCGGGCATGATGCCGCACTTGGCCTTGCCGGGGGTGATGACGCCGGGGCAGTTGGGCCCCACGACGTGGACACCCATGCGCTTGGCCTCGTGATAGACGGTCATCATGTCGAGGGTGGGGATGCCCTCGGTGATGATCAGCACCACCTTGATACCGGCCTCCATCGCCTCCAGGGCGGCGTCGGCGGAGAACCCGGCGGGAACATAAATGATCGTGGTGTTACACTGGGTCGCGGCGACGGCCTCGCGGACGGTGTCGAAGACGGGCACGTCGTCCAGAGTGGTCTGGCCGCCCTTTCCCGGAGTTACACCGGCGACCACCTTGGTGCCATAGGACTTCATCTGGCCACCGTGATACTGGCCCTCGCGTCCGGTGATTCCCTGGATGAGGAGGCGGGTGTTCTCATTGACGAGGATCGACATAGGGGGGCTCTGGCTTTCCTGCGGAGTTCGCTGGATGGGGGGACTTAGGACGCGCCGGGCGCGTTACAGGCCGCAGTTGTTTCCGCCCACGCTCCGGGGGTCAAGGCGGAGAACGGCGGGGAAAGGCGGGAATGGCGGGAAAGGCGGGAACGACGGGGGGGAGGAATTGACGGCGTGGGGGGCGGGGGGGCGATGGTTGGGGCCCATGCACAAGCCACGCCCAAGCACTCTGGCCTCGCTGGCCGTTGTCGTCCTGATGGCGGTGGTTTGGATTTGGCCGCTGGTGGGGCTGGGCGAGCAACGGTGGGCGACGCACTCCAACTGGTTCGATGCCAGCCGGGCCCAGATGACCGTGGAGGCCTGGCGCGCGGGAATCGCCGACGCCCGGTGGTTTCCATCGGCGGACTACGGCTATGGCTATCCGTTCCTGTGGTACTACGCGCCGATGTTCTCGTGGGTGGCGGGAGGCCTGCTGGCGCTGACCGGCAAGGTGTCGCTGGCGATCCGCCTGGCGACGGCGCTGTGGCTGGCGGTGGGGGTGACGGGCATGTGGGCGGCGGGCGCGAGGTTCTGGGGGATGGCGCGCGGGGAAAGCTCCCTCCCCCTGGCCGGGGGTATCGCCGCCGCCGCGTGGCTCGCCTCGCCGTATCCGCTGGTCGGCGTGTATATACGCGGAACGGGGCCCGAGTTCGCCGCGATGCAGATGCTGCCGTGGGTCTTCTGGGCGGGGCTGGGCCTGCTGGCGAGGACCGGGCCGTTGACGCGGCGCGATGGCGCGGAGGCAGTGCTCTCCGCCTTCTTCCTCGCGCTCGCCGTGCTCTCCCACAACTACCTCGGGCTGATGGCGCTGGGGCTGGCGTTCGCGATGCCCTTGTTCGCGGCGGCGCTGCGGTGGGGCGGCGGATGCGCGCCATTCGCGGCGCGTCGCCTGCTCCTGCACGCGGGGGCTCTCGCCTACGCGCTCGCGCTGTCGGCGTTCTGGTGGGCGCCCGCGTTTCTGGAGCGCGGCTTCGTCCGCGACGAGGGAATGCGCATCGGCGAGTACCACCACTCGCGGCACTTCCTGCACCTGTGGAATTACCTGATCGTGGGCTACTGGGGCAGTGGCGGCAGCTTCCCCGGCCCTCGCGACACGCTGACGCTGCATCTTGGATTCGCCGGCGTCGTGGGCCTTGCATCGGCAGCGTGCGCCCTGGTTGTGGGCGACCGAAAGGTCCGCTCGGCCTGTGGCGCGCTGCTCGCGGCGATTGCCGCGGCGATCTTCCTGACGCACTGGAGCAGCGAATTCCTGTGGGACCATTTCGCGCTCCTATCCACGGGGCAGTTTCCGTGGAGGTTCCTCGCGCTCGGGACGCTCGGCGTTGCGCTTGCCGCGCCCGCGTTTCTATGCGTCCCCGGAAGAGCAGCGCGGATCACGGGGCTTGTGCTGATCGGCACGACCGCGCTGGCGAGCGCGGTGGTCTATCGGCATCCCCTGTCGCTCCTTCCCGCCCCCCGGGAGATCGTTTCCGTCGATCCGCGGTACGACCACCTGCGGACGGCGATCATGGACGAGTTCGGCCCCGCCTGGCGCCCCGATACGGCCGATCGCGGTGCGCCACCAGACTCGGTGATGCCGGGCGAGGGGCTGACAATTCTCGACGCGGCGGTCGATGGCTCCAGCGCCATGATCGCGATGGAGCATCGCGGCCCCGAAACCAGCCGCGTCGTGCTCGCTCGGAACTACTTCCCCGGCTGGACGGCACGCCTATTGGAGGGCGATTCGCCGGAACTGGTGATTGGACCCGAAAATGGCACAGGATTCATCGAACTGACTGGAATCCCGCCCGGGAGGAGCGTCGTCGCGTTCACGCTGGAGGCGACGCCCACGCGCCACTGGGCGAGGCTGCTCTCGGTGGGCGCACTGCTGGCTCTCATCCTGATTGGAATCAGAATTCGTAGGATGCCCAGGGAATTGTACGCCGAAAGAACTTAATGGTTCCGGGAATCGCCAGTTGCCGTAAGCGGAATCCGCATGGAACAAAGCTCTGGAACCGAGGCGACAATAAGCCTGGCAGGGAAGCGGGGGCGTCTGGTTGCCTGAGACAGAGGGCGAGGCCTCCAAATGTCTCGCGAAACCGCTCGTCCGCCTTGGATGCAGATGACGTGGCTAGCGAATCCGCTCGACTCGACATCGCAATGGTCGCATCGTCCCGTCAATCGGCCAACCCGTTGTGAGCGCGACGAGCAAACCAATCCATGATGCCCCACCACCCGACGCGCCGCATATTCTCCTTCCTACTAGCCACACTGCTCATGGTTGCAGGGGGCCTTCATGCCTCCACCGCGCTGACCGCCGACGAGATCGCCTACCTCAAATCCGTCGAGACGATCACCTTTGTCAGCCAGACCAGCTATGCCCCCTTCGAGTTCGTGGACCGCGCGGGCGAGCGGAAGGGGATGTGCCTGGACTTGGTCCACTGGATGTCCGCGGAGCTTGGCTTCCGGGCAAACTTCGTGGACATGCCGCTTCAGGAGGCGCAGGACGCGGTGCTGGCGGGAAAGGCCGATGTTCTGACGAGCCTGTTCCACAGCCAGCGGCGCGACGGGAAGTTCGACTTCACCGACATGATCTTCGAGGTACCCGCCTCCATCTTTGTCCGCGCGGAGCGCCCGGACATTCACGGTCTCGACGACCTGCGCGGGCGTCGGGTCGCCATGCAGCGGGGCGACTATGCGGCGGAGTTCCTGGAATCCAGGGGCATCGATGTGGAGGTCGTCAGCGTGGCCAGCTTTGCCGAGGCCACGGACGCCGTCGTCGATGGGCGCGCCGACGCGGTGGTGGGCGACGAGCAAATCGTCCTGTTCCACCTGTATTCGCAGGGGCTGGAGGCGCGGCTCAAGATCGTCGGCACCCCCCTTTTCGTTGGACGCAATTGCATGGCGGTGGCCAACGGCGACGCCGTGCTGGCGGGGATCCTGAACAAGGGAATCCACATCGCGCGGCAGCAGGGCGTGATCGACCGCATCGAGCGGACGTGGCTTGGGCGCCCGATCGCCCCGGCACCGTCGCTTCTGCTGGAGAACGCAACGCGGCTGGCCGTGTTTTCCGCCGTGGCGCTGGTGGCGCTGCTGGCGGTGCTGGTTTGGAACCGGCAGCTCGACAAGGTGGTGCGCGCCCGGACCAGCGAACTGGCGGAAACCAACCAGCGGCTGGAGCTGGCGCTCGACGGCGCCAGCCTTAGCCTTTGGGACTGGGACCTGATGACCAACAAAGTCACCCGGGACTCGCGGCTTGAACGCATGCTTGGCTACGCGCCGGGGACGTTCTCCAACGCCTCGGAGGAGGAATGGCGAGCGCTTACCCACCCGGAGGATGATCCGGCGGTGAATCACGCGCTCTTGGAGTGTATTAGCGCCGAGAACGCGGAACTGAGCTGTCAGCTTCGACTGCGCGCGGCCGATGGAGGCTGGAAGTGGTCCGAGGCCCGCGGGCGCGTGGTGGAGCGCGATGCCAGCGGCAAGCCCACGCGCATGATCGGCACCCATCTGGACATCACCGAGAACAAGCGCGCCGAGGCAGGGTTGCGCCGCTCCGAACGCCACTATCGCCTCCTCCTGGAAAACCTCAACGCCGCCGTCCTTGTCCATGGGGCCGACGACCGCCCGGTTTACTGCAATCCCAAGGCGGAGGAACTGCTTGGCATCAGCGAGGAGCGCCTTCTGGCGGGCGACGCGATGGAGGGAGTTTTCCATGCCGAGAATCACGAGCCGATCCCCCGCGAGCAATTCCCCTCCACCCGCGTAATCGGAGGAACGCAGATCCAGAACGCCGTGTACTCGATCCGCCGCCGCGGAGAGGAGAAGGCCGGCGGGTGGATCATGCTCTCGGGCTATGCGGAGCAAGACCGCGAGGGCGCCCTTGTCCGTGTGGTTCTCACCTTCGTGGACATCGGCGAGCAGCGCCGTGCCGCGGCGGAGCGCCAGAAGCTCGACGCCCACATGCAGCACCTGGCCAAGCTGGAAAGCCTGAGCGTCCTGGCCGGCGGCATCGCCCACGACTTCAACAACCTGCTGATGGGAATCCTTGGTTCCGCCGGCCTGGCGCTGCACGACCTTCCCCGGGACTCGCCCGCGCGCGAGTCGCTGGAGCTGATCGAGAAAACCGCCCAGCGCGCCGCCGAACTCACCCGCCAGATGCTCGCCTATTCGGGCAAGGGGCGCTTCGTCGTCGTTCCCATCAACGTCTCGCGCCTCGTCCGGGAAATGTCCCACATCATGGAAACCATCGTGAACCGGCGGGCCCACCTGCGGCTGGACTGCCCGGAGGACACCCCCAACGTGGAGGCCGACCAGACCCAGCTTCGCCAGATCGTGATGAACCTGATCATCAACGCCGCCGACGCCGTGAAGCCGACCGACGGCGTGATCGCGATACGCACGGGGGCGATGGACGCCACGCGGGAGTACCTGGCGGAGACCTGGCTCGACGACAACCTGAGGCCGGGGCGCTATACCTTCGTGGAGGTTTCGGATAACGGGGTCGGGATGCCGCCACACATCTGCGCGCGTATCTTCGACCCCTTCTTCACCACCAAGCAGGCGGGCCACGGCCTGGGCCTGGCCGCGGCGCTGGGGATCATCCGCGGGCACAAGGGCTTCATCAAGGTTTCCTCCGAGCCGGGAAAGGGGACCACGTTCCGCTTCGGATTTCCCTGCGTGGAGGCGCCCGAATATACACCCCCGGGGGCCGTGGAGTCCCCCGACGCATGGAAGCCCCAGGGGACGATCCTGCTGGTGGACGACGACGAGACGGTGGTGATCGTGGCCTCGCGGATCCTGGCGCGTCTCGGCTTTCAGGTGGTGGTGGCCCGCGACGGCGCCCAGGGGGTGGAACTCTTTCGCCAGCGGCACCCCGAGATTGGCGCTGTCCTCCTCGACATGAACATGCCCCACTTGACCGGCGATGAGGCCTTCCGCCAGATGCGCCTGATCAACAGGGACGTCCCCGTGGTCCTGATGAGCGGCTTCACGGAGCAGGACGCCACCAGCCACTTTGTAGGCAAGGGCTTGGCCGCGTTCATCCAGAAGCCCTTTCGGCCGGCGGAACTGGCCGAGACCCTGAGAACAGTGCTGGGCCAGCGCTCCCCTTAGCATGTGCCGAGTCCATGTGGCTCATCATTGAGGAATCTCGACGCCCCGGGACGGTGTTCCCCGCCAGCGGGAAGCCGAACGCAATTCTCCGGCAGAGCCTAACCTTCGGCGCGGCCCTTGCGTCCCTATGCCCCGGGGAGAACCGGGGGGAGCGCGCCCTTCCGTCTTGACGCTCTCGCGGCCCGACCCCACCCTCGCAACCCAATGTCCGGCGCCTGCCGTCGACAGCATGGAGGAGTCCGTTGACGAAGTTCATCGTTATCCTGTTCGCCGTCCTCATGCCCCTCGCACTCGGGTGCGGGAACCAGAACCGCAAGCCGCGCTATGACATCGGCGAGCCGCTGGAAATCCAGCCGTTCAAGCGCTATGGCATCTACAACAACCGCGATTTCATCCGCACTTGGAAGCACGAGGCATTCTCCCCTGTCACCGAGCCCCTTCGCCGCCGTCTCTCCGAGTCCCAGAAGGACATCCTCGAGCGTCAGGGCCAGCCCGACTATGTCCGCCGCAGTTTCAAGGCCACCACGGGTGAAACCGTGGACGAGTGGGCATGGTGGGACCGCGAAGTGATCGGCCAGTTCGTCCAGCGGGAGCTTGTCTTCGAGGGCCTCCTGACCGACATGGACAAGACGCTGATCCGCTACGGATATCCCCGCCGCTCCTGGCGCCAGGCCTACGAGGCCGGCGGCGTCCAGCGCGACATCTGGGATTATCAGGGCTTTTTGATCGACACCCGCGGGGCCATCATGACCTTCTCCGAAGGAAAACTTATCTCCAAGCAGGACTACTAAGCGTGCGCCTCCCTGTCCGCCGTCTCCCGTTGCTCGCCGCTCTGCTCCCCGTCGCCCTTGCGGCCACGGGGTGCCTTCATGATTCCGAGTCCGGCCTCCAGCGCGACCGGCGGGAGGCCTTCGACCTGCTGGAGCAAGGCCGCAAGCTCAAGGCCCAGGGCGATATCGTGCTGGCCCGCGACACCTTTCTTCGGGCCGCGGAGCTCTCCGAACGCCCAGTGATCTATTACGAAATCGGCAACACCCAGTACCGCCTCTCCAACCCCGAGCAGGCCGCAGTCTATTACGAGAAGGCTCTCGCATTGGCGCCGGACTTCACGCTGGCGCGCGCGGAGCTGGACCTTGTTCGCTCGCAGATCGGCGAGCCGCCCGCGGCGGCGGCGCCGCTCCCCGGCAACGAAGTCGTTGCCCTCGCGGAGCCACTCGCGCGCCCCCCCGCCGTGGTGGCCGACGCAGCCACCCCCGCAGTCGAAGTCGAAGAGCCGTCCACCCCGGCCCCAACCTCTCCGGCACCCGCGCCGACAGAAACGCCGACGCCCCCGGTGACCAGCGTTCCTGCCCTGACGGCTCCGCCCGCCAGCGGCGCCTCCTCGGAGCCCATCGTGGCCCCAAGCCCCGGCACAGGGCCGCTTTCGGGAATCGGCCAGGCCTTCCGTGGTCTCGCCGGCCCGGGCGCCGCCCAGGGTAAAGAGGTCGATATCTCCAAAATTGATCGCGCTGAGCTAAGGCGCGTGGTCTTCCCGGAACTCGATGCACAGACCCCCTTCGTCTTGGAAAGCGAGCGCACCGCCGCCGGCGAGGCCGAGCGCCTTGGACGCCACGACGACGCCGCGCGGCGGTGGTCCCGCATCATTACCGCCGAAAACGGCGCCGACGCGGCCTCTCGCGTCCGCCTGGCGGAGTCGCTGGCGCGCTCGGGCCGCACCCGCCGCGCCGAGGAAGAGTTGCTCAAGGCGCTGGCAATGGCCCCCAACGATGCCGCCGTCTGGTTTGCGGCGGGCAACTTCTACGTCCAGCAAGAAGAGTCCGCCCAAGCCCGCGACGCCTTCGGCAAGACTCTGGAGCTTCAGCCCGGTCACATCCGGGCAAAGAATAACCTCGGCGTTCTCCAACTCCGGTCCGGCAACCCCGACATTGCCTTGGGCCTGCTGAACGAGGTGGTGCAGGCCGACCCCGAGTTCGCCTCCGCCTGGCTGAATCTTGCCTTGGCCAAGGAGGACACCGGCGCCCCGCCCGCGGAAGTGCTTGCGGCCCTGGAGACGTACCTTCGCCTCTCCGGCAAGCCCGACGCCCCCAGCGAGGCGTGGCAGGCGACCCTGCGCGCCAAGGCCGTCGCGCAGCCCTGACCCGGCGAAGTCGCGGTTCGGGATTCGGAAAAACACGGTTGACACGTTGGCCGAGTTGACCCAATCTTTACCCGTAGTCTGGTGGAATGGCGGCACTGACCCCAATCATGCGCGCCCAGCCCACCCACACCGCCTGCACCGGGCAGGCAACGTGACCCACACGAGCCTCAAGGAGATTGCCCCCGTGAATTGATGCGATTTTTCGTCCGCCCCCCGAACTAGAGAAGACTCGCGGGGTTATGTAGTGCCCTCTCCAAAAAGGAAAGGAATCAGCCAAGTGAATACACGGTTCTCCACCGTAGCTGGTTTCCTCGCTTCCGCCTCCCTGCTCAGCGGCAGCGCCTTTGCTTTTGCGCCCTCCTTCAACACCACCCTGTTTCCGACGGTGACCATCACCGATCGCGTCTCGGACGTGTTGACGGGGGATTCGGACTTTGACACCCTGAGTGGTGGTCCCGCACCGTTGTCCACGGAGCATGCTTACCGTTTTAATGCCGCAGCTGATCTGGGTGATTTTATCCCTCCGGCAAACTTCGGTGTCGCGACCACGCTTTCTGATGTCAAGTTCGTCTTCACCGAGAGCAAGACTGACTCCGGCCCGATCGAGCCTGCCTCTGACGGCACGCTCTCCATCGGCGGCGTCACGTCTGTTGGCTCCCTCCCCATTGCTGGTACGGGCGATGCCGCCTTCTCGGGCGCCAACGCCGGAACCGCGGGAGTCCTTGACTTCCGCAACATCGACTTCTCCCCGACCACTGGCTTCCCGAATGCCGCCGGCACCGCTGCCATTGGCCCCTTCACGGGCGTCGGCGCAGAGACGGGTGAGAACATCGTGGTCTCGCTCTTCCAAGAGCGCTACGTCAGCCTCTACATCGACGCCGCCGGCTCCAACGCCCTCAACGGCACCGTGGTCAAGTCCTTCAAGGTCGTGACAACGATGAGCACCGACGGCAACGGCGACCGCACCACGGATCCGACCATCACCGATCCGTTCGTTCCGGTTCCCGGCTTCACGAGCGACTTTGGCGGCTGGGTTGTCGCTGGATCCGACAATAGGATCCTGTTCATCCCCAACGGCACGTCCAACAACACGGCGGTCCCCGCTCCTCCGGCCCCAAGCCCGAACCTGAGCGGCTTCACGCTCACTCCCGGAGTGAGTAACGTCATCCTGACCCCTGTCGGAACGGCGACGGGTCCGCTTGGTGTTGCCAGCACGAACGCCCAAGTCGGCTTCTCGGGCTTCGCGCTTCCGCAGACCCCTGGCGTCGGCCTTGCAGTCGAGGCGGGTAAGATCTACCGCGTTCGCTACAACGTCCTCTCCTCCAACACGACCACGAAGTCGGCTGTGATTGGCTTCCAAGTTGGTCTGGCCAACGACTCCGCCGTTGGTGGAGCCCAGTACCTCGACACGCGTGCTCAGGCCCCCAACGGCATCTCGCGCGTTTCGCCCCAGATCAGCACCACCGTGCAGGACGTTGACGTTTACCTCGAGTCCGAGGGAACCGCCACCGTCGCGCTTCAGGCCCAGTTCATCGACCTCTCCTCCACGGCCGGTGACGAGATCACGGTCACTGGCTATGAAGTGACTGTCGCCCCGAACCGTGCTTCGCTCGGCACGGGCACGGTCATCCGCAACATCGGTGGCGTGCTTTCCGCCATCGACCCCGCTGAGACGGGCGCCAATCCCGGCGCACCGCTTGAGGCATGGGGCACCGTTGGTGGCACGACCCCGGGTGTGGGCATCTTCTTCACGACGAACGCCCCCAACAACTTCGGTCTGAACAACGCGTACAACGAGACGTGGACCCGCGAAGCAGCGGGTAGCAATGTCGCCCTTGCGCTTCCTGCCGATACCAACACCGGAGTCAACAAGCTATGGGAGTCCACCGTCGTCGGCTTCGCCGCCAACAACGTGGGTAGCCCCGACACGGTCGACACCGGCTTCAACTTCACACAGGGTCGCCTGTATGCGGTTGACGCATGGATGCGTTCGAGCGTTGCCGCCGGCAATGGATCGACCGGTGGTGCGCTTGCACCGAACTTCGTCCTTGGTCTTACCTTCGACGGTACATACCAAGGCGGTTCGCTGTACGGCATTGCTCACCGCGCGCCTACTGCGGCCAGCCTTTCCAACCAGCTCCGTCGCTTCACCGCG
>JBBQYG010000055.1:0-22630 GCA_038208905.1 Candidatus Sumerlaeia bacterium
TGCATCGTGTGGGCGCTGGAGTCCGGCGCCGTGGACCGCGTGGCGATGGTCCCCGCGGCGCGCCACGCCTTTCACAAGGCGCGCCACGCCCCCTATGAACACTGCCTTGCGATGTGCCGCCTGGCGGTGGCCGGCCTGGGCGACCGCGTGTTTGTGTCGGACGCGGAGGGTCTCCGCCCGGGGTTCAGCTATATGATCGACACGCTGGCGGCGCTCATCGCCGAGCACCCCGCCGCCCGGTTCCGCCTGATCGTGGGGAGCGATGTGGCCGCGGAAGTCGCCACCTGGCGAGAGGGCCCCCGCGTCAAGGAACTGGCCCCACCCCTGGAGATTCCCCGCGGCCGCACCGGCGAGCGCGTCGGCGACCGCCCCTTCTTCCTACCCAATATCAGCAGCACCGCCGCCAGAGAAGCGTTGCGTTCCGGCGGCGATTGCCACATGATGCTTTGCAAACCAGTTCGCGAGTACATTCGCCGGCATGGCCTCTATGGCCTCCCCGCGGAACCGACCCCATCGGAGGCAGCAACCCCATGAAGCAGCATTCGCCCGCCTTTCTCAAGATCGTCGAGGACGCCATGAAGAGCGTCACGGAGGTCACCGTGGCCCAGACCATGAAGGCCCTCACCAGCAACCCCAACGCCGCCCTGATCGACGTCCGCGAGGAATCCGAATACGCCAAGGGCCACGTCACCGGCGCCGAGCACATCGGCAAGGGCGTGATCGAGCGCGACATCGAGCTGCTCCACCCCGACCCCGAGGAAGAACTCTTCCTCTACTGCGGCGGCGGCTTCCGCTCCGCCCTCGCCGGCGAGGCCCTCGCCCGCATGGGCTACAAGAAGGTGTTCAGCGTCGCCGGCGGCTGGCGCGCCTTCGTGGACGCAGGGGTGGAAGTGTCGCAGTAGCAGGAGGGCGCAAGCGAGCGGCGTGGAACCATGAGCCACCGAATCGAATTAAGCCCCGGCAGGTTGCGCCGGGCCCGCGTGCGCGCAAGGTTCGTTCTTGGTGGCGGCGTATAGACAGGAACATCCCGGGCAGGCGTCGGGCCCGAATCCCAGTACCCATCCAGTTCACGACCACTCGCCGCTATTTCCCAAACACCATCCGGTTCGCGCCAAATGTACGGTTGCGGACCTTTGGCCCGTTGCCCCAGGAATAATAGTCCGTCTCTATGTGTAGTTGGCATATCATTCAGGAAGCCACCATGATCGATAAAACCAGAATCTTCGCCATCGAGCGCCCCCACCCCAAGCTGATGAAGCTGTATATACTGCGCTCCATCATGTCGGGGCCGTTCATTGTGGTGTCGCTGCCGCTGCTCTATTTCCGGTATCACACACTGAGGTACCGGTTCGACGAGGAGGGGATCGGGATGAGTTGGGGGATCCTGTTTCGGCGGGAGGTGAATCTGGCGTATGCGCGGATTCAGGACATCCACCTGACGTCGGGGCCGGTGCAGCGGTGGCTGGGGCTGGCGGAGGTTCACATCCAGACGGCCTCCGGCAGCGCGGCGGCGGAGATGACCATCGAGGGCGTGCTGGAGTTCGAGGAAGTCCGCGACTATCTTTATACACGGATGCGCGGATTCAGGGATTCCGCCACGGCGGCGCGGGCGGATCAGCCGACCGCCGCGGCGCCGGTCGCAGGAGAGGGCGAGCTGGTGGCCTTGCTGGAGGAGATCCGCGGAGAGTTGCGCGGGACGCGCGAGGCGATGGAGCGCCTCGCGGCGGAGGGGCGCCATGAGTAATCCACTGCGCGCGCTGATCATCAGGGTGCTTCGCGTTCCTCCGGAGCCCGACAATCCCCTGGGCGAGCACGGGAGCCTGCGCGTATTCCGCGCGGCGCCCAACTTCTTCAAGTACAATCTGATCATGTGGGGCATTGGCCAGGCGATTGCCATCATTGGCTCGATCATCGGCCTGGTCCTCTTTCACTTCCTTGTAATTCGCAGCGTGGATCACGGCGGGCTGAAGGCCCTCCTTGTGGCGATCGAACTCGGCGGCTTCGTATTCGTCCTCGCTCAGACGGCGGTTTCGTTCATGCTGCTGCGTCTGGATTTCGAGATGCGCTGGTACAAGATCACCGACCGCAGCCTGCGCATCCGCGAGGGGATCTGGTCCGTCCGGGAAATGACGATGACCTTCGCGAATATACAGAACGTTTCGATCTCCCAGGGGCCGGTGCAGCGGCTGCTGGGCATCGCCGACTTGAAGGTCGAGACGGCGGGCGGCGGTGGCGGCGGGGCAGACCCCAACCAGAAGAGCGCCCTCGCCTTGAACATGCACACGGGGTTCTTTCGCGGCGTGAACAACGCCCCGGAAATCCGCGACCTGATGCGCGAGCGGCTCAAGGCCCTCCGCGACACGGGACTCGGCGATCTGGACGAGCGACACGAGGGCCCCGCGGCGGAGGCAACGCCGCGAGGCGGCGCACCGGGCGCGGCGTTCTCGGCGGCGGCGCTTGGGGCGCTGCGGGAACTCCGCGCAGAGGCAGGGGCGCTGCGCGCCGCGGCGGAGGAGTTGCAGGCGCGGCGGGCGTAGCGGCAGGTGGAACACCCCTCGCTCCCTTGGCCCCGTAACAGCCCACAAAACCGGATTCCAGAGGAAAAACCCGGTTTTGGCGTTCCAAAAGGTGCGAAGTGCGGAACATCGGGCTCCATCGGGTACACGGAGAGAGTCTATGACGATCGCGAAGAGGACGGTGGCAGGAATCGTTGTGGGGCTGAGCGTCGGAGTCGCACTGGCCCAGGATCCCCGGCTGGATTCGTGGGAGACGGCGAACTCCGCACAGCGGGCGGAGGTCATCGAGTTCGTGGGCGGGTCGCCAGTGACGACGTGGCCCGGCTCGGGGTTGCCCAACATGGGCGGGGGACAGGCCACGCCGGCCTACTCCGACATCCAGATGATCCGCTATTCGGCGACATCGGTGTATATCAACGCGACGGGTCTTGCCAGTCACTCGATGGGCCCGTGGTACATCAGCCCGGGTAATATCTTCGGCAACTGGCCCAGCGCGCAAACCTATCAACTCCGCATCCCGCGCACTCCCGTCGTCCCCGGCACCAAGGACCCCATAGGGCTCGGCAACATCGGCATCTGGGTCAACGGCGTGGGATTCTACAGCGGGCTCGATGCGTTCTCCTATGACACCAGCGGCGCCAGCGACAAGCCGGGCGCCGGCGGGGACGGCATCTGGAACCGCTCCGCCATCGCGGCGGAGGTCGCGACCTTCGATCCCGCCTATGCCCATCAGCCCACCAGCGGGCAGTATCACTATCACGCGAATCCCAAGGGCCTCCGCGCACAGCTTGGCGACAACCTGACCTACAACTCCGGGTCCGACACCTACACGGAGGCCTCCTCCGGCTTCACGCACTCGCCGATCCTCGGATGGGCCTTCGATGGTTATCCGGTGTACGGCCCCTATGGCTACTCGTCGGCGCTGAACTCGTCGAGCGCCATCGCGCGGATGCGGTCTGGATATACGCTCCGCAACGGCACCCTCGGCACGACGAACCTGACATCGGCGGGGCGCCACTCGCTCGGCGTGTGGGCCGCCGCGCTGCATGGGGTTACCACAACGCTCGGCGCCGCGCAGTATGGCCCCAACGTCACGGTGGGGCGGCCAATCGGCTGGTATGCGGAGGACCACGACTACCTCGGCGATCTGGGTTTCACGCAGGGGACGGACTTCGACCTGGACAAGTACAACGGCCGCTTCTGCCACACGCCGGAGTACCCCGCGGGAACCTATGCCTACTTCACCACCGTTGACTCGGGCGGCAACCCCGTCTATCCATTCGCCCTCGCCAGCGAGTACAATGGCGACAAGACCGGCGGCAACGCGCCCACCATCTCGGAGTCCGTGACGCTGCTCTTCGAGAACACCGGAGTCGCGTCGGTCAACACCTGGACGGATCGTTAGTGGTAAACGCTGGTTCCCGCATCGCTTTCTGCGCCTTCGCCCTGCTCGCGCCGGTTTGTTCCGGCGCGGCGGGGTCGGTGGCGGGAATCCCCGTGAAGCACCGCTTCGCCGGCGCGCCGCTCGCGCTGCATTCGCCGGTTGTTCGCGAGGGGAAGACGATCGCGGTGACGCGGCTGGAGTACCTCGTCAGCGGCCTGCGCGTGGAGGCCGCCGACGGCGCGTGGCATCGCGCGACGGAAACGGTGGCGCTGCTGAATCCCGCGGAGGATCGCGTGACGCTGCCGACCGCCGGCCTTCCTCCGCGCCCGTGGCGGCGCATCGCCTTTGACATCGGCGTGCAGCCCGGGCCCAACCACGGCGATACGGCCCAGTGGCCGCCGGATCACCCGCTCCATCCGCTCTCCAGCAACCTCCACTGGGACTGGCGCCAGGGCTACGTCTTCATCGCCATCGAGGGGACCATCCGCGACGCGGCCACCCCGCGCGCCCCGTTTCTGTATCACGTGGGCGGAGGCGATCTGCTGCGCGAGGTGTCGATGGAGATTCCCCCGCCGCTGGCCGATCAGCCGCTCGCCATCGCATTCGACCTTGATCGCATTTGGTCCGGCGCGGCGGCGATCGATCCGCTGGAGGACGGCGGATTCACGCACTCGCGCGAGGGCGATCCGCTGGCGCGGCGGCTGGCCGACAATCTGGCGGGGTGCTTCTCGGTTGTCGCCAATGCGCAGTAGAATCGCCTTCCTCCTTGCGCTGCTGATGCCATTCGCGGTGGTGCTGGCTGCCCTTCCCGGCGGGGGCGCCACGGGGACAACGCCGTATCGCTTCTCCATCCGCACGTCGATGCCGCGCCCCAGTTTTCCCGCCGACAATCCCCTGACAGAAGAGGGTGTCGCGCTCGGGCGGATGATCTTCTTCGAGCGCAAGCTCTCCATCGACAACACGATCTCCTGCGCCAAGTGCCACGATCCGTTCTTCGCATTCGCGGAGCCACTGCCCGTGACCGAGGGGCTGAAGGGGAAGGAGCTGCGGCGCAACTCGATGCCGCTCTTCAACCTCGCATGGAGGAAGAATTTCTTCTGGGACGGGCGCGTGACGACGCTCCGCGAGCAGGTGCTCCACCCGGTCATCGACCCCGGCGAGATGGGCGAGACAATCGGCAACGTGCTGGAGGAGTTGCAGGCCAGCGATGTCTATACAGCGGGATTCCGCGCGGCATTCGGCGACGCGGGAATCACGACCGACACCCTGGCGCTGGCGCTGGAGCAATACCTGCTCGTCCACATTTCCCAGGACTCGAAGTTCGACAAGGCCCAGCGCGGCGAGGCGAAGCTGACGCCGGAGGAGGCAAAGGGATTCCAGCTCTTCATGACGGAGTTCGACCCCGCGCGCGGCCTTCGCGGGGGCGACTGCTTTCACTGCCACGGCAACGCGCTGTTCACCAACGAGCGCTTTGCCAACAACGGGCTCGACGCGGAGTTCACAGTGGACCGGGGCCGCCACGAAGCCACCGGCGCCGCCCACGAGATGGGTCAGTTCAAGGTGCCCACGCTCCGCAATGTCGCCATGACCGCGCCGTATATGCACGATGGGCGCCTGGCCCGGCTAAGGGACGTGGTCGATCACTACAACCACGGCGTGAAGGAATCGGAGACGCTGGACCCCAACCTGATGAAGCACGGCGGCGACATGGGGCTCCCCGAGGAGGACCGCGCCGCCATCGTGGCGTTCCTCCACACGTTGACTGACGAGGACTTCCGCGAGCGCATCCGAGGCGAGGCCCGCCTGGCGCGCGAGACGGCGAAGAAACTGCAAAACCAGTAGCGCGGAAGTGCCTTGGCGGGATGGCGGCGCCACGCGACGCAACTACCTGTTGAACCGGTCCAACTCCTGTGCCACCTTGAAGAATGCCCGAACGAAAAAAGGCATCACCGGGGGTGACTCGCGATGGCAAGAGCGCGTTGGTGGTTGATGGCGGCGGTTGTGGCGGCGATGGCGTGGTCCGGGGGCGCCGCGGCTCAAACGATCCAGTGGATCGAGTCGCCGGCCCAGGCCCAAGCCGCGTGGCAGGCCGACAAGAAACCCGTGGTCCTCTTCTTCTACACCCACCAGACGCGCCCCTCCAACCAGCTTCGCGTGGAGACGCTGGAGAATCCCGAGGTAAAGGCCCGCCTCGCCAACTTCGTGTGCGTGGCGCTTGACCAGCGCATGTACGGCGATCTGGGCAAGAAGTTCAACCTGGTGCGCGTGCCCACGGTGATCTTCCTGGACGAGTACGGCCGGGAACTCGACCGCGCCGCGGGCTTCAAGTCTCCAGAGGACTTCGCGATCTACCTCGACCGCATCACGCACGCCTATACGGCGATGCACGCGGGAGCATCGGGGGGGAGGGTGGCAGCCTTCCGCAACGCCGCCATCGACATCGGCAAGCCGGGACCAAAGACCCAGCCCATTTCTTTTTCCTACACGGGGACGCGCATCGGCCGCGTCAACGTGGTCGGCGATTTCAATGACTGGAGGACGGATGCGAATCCACTCGTCCGCGGCCAGGGGAACGACTGGACAATGACGGCCCACCTGCCGCCCGGCGTTTACGAATACCTGTTTCTGGTGGATGGCGCAACGTATCTTCCCGATCCGCGCAACCCCCTCAAGAAGACCAACCCCTACGGCGGCACAAATTCCGTGATGCTGGTGGGTAACCCGGTCACGTCTCCGGTGATCATGGGCAACTCGGTGTACTTCTTCCTCTACGATGCCACGGCCAAGGAGATCAAGGTGGCCGGGTCGTTCAAGAACTGGGAGGAATTCACGATGTACCGTAAGCCCAACGAACCTGGCATGTGGGGCGTCCGCTATGACAACATGCCCAAGGGCACTCACCAGTACAAATACGTGATCGACGGCAATTGGGTCGTGGACGCGGAGAACTACATTCTGGTGACGGATGCCGAGGGGAACACGAACAGCTCGTTCACGATCAAGTAGCATCCCGCGATGCAGGATAAGCCCGATGGACGATATGGACAAAATGGACATCCATCGTGTCCACAGGGTCAACAAGGTCCATCAACTCCATCGCGTGCAACAGCCACTCGAATCCGCGATTCGCCTCAGCCCGCGCCCTCCGCCAGATTCTTGATGTCCAGCGTCGGGATGGCCTCGTTGGACATCTCGGAGACTTCGCCCTCGAAGACCTGGGCCGAGAGGCCCGGATCGTCTTCCGATTCGGGCAGGCGCTGGATGCAGGCGCCGAGGCCGCGGAGTTTTTTCTCGATGTCCTCGTAGCCACGTTCCACGTGATAGATGCGGCGGACCTGGCTGGTGCCGTGGGCGGCGAGGGCGGCAAGGATCAGGGCGGCGCCGGCGCGAAGGTCGCTCGCCATCACGGCGGCGCCCTCCAGCGCGGGAACGCCCATGATCTCGATACGGCCCTTCTCCGGCGCCTTGATCTTCGCGCCCAGGCGGTTCAGCTCCGCCGCGTGCATGAAGCGCTCGGGATAGATCGTCTCGCGCACAACCGATGTGCCGGGCGTGATCGCCAGCAACGCCGTCAGCGGGGCTTGGATATCCGTCGGCAGGCCGGGATAGGGCTCCGTGGTAATTTGCAGCGGGCGCTTCTTGATGCGGTCGCGGCGCACGCGCAGCGTGGTGGCGTCGGACCAGTCCAGCTTGGCGCCCCATGTTTCCAGCGCCTGCAGGGTGCTTTCCATCGCCTCCTTGGTGGGGGCGTTCTCAAGCGTCACGTCGCCGTGGGTGATCAGGCTCGCGATGGCATAGGTGGCCGCCTCGATGCGGTCGGCCTGGACGGACCAGGTGACGCCGTGGAGCCGGGCAACGCCCTCGATGCGGATCGTGTTGGTTCCTTGGCCCTCCACGCGGGCGCCCATGGCGTTCAGGAAATTCGCCAGCTCGATGACCTCGGGCTCGCGCGCCGCGTCGTCGATCACGGTGGTTCCCATCGCGCGGACGGCCACCATCATCACGTTGCAGGTGGCCCCGACGCTGGTGCCCATCGGCCCCATCAGGGAGAACCGCGCCCCCGTCAGGCCGTTGTGGCGGGCGTGGATGTATCCGGCGCTCTTGCCGAGCTGCACGCCCAGCGCCTTGAACCCGCGCAGGTGGATGTCCACCGGGCGGTCGCCGATGTTGCAGCCGCCGGGGAGCGAGACCTTGGCCCGCCCCAGGCGCGAGATCATCGGCCCGATGGCGTAGAACGACGCCCTCATGCGGCTCATGATGCGGTAGGGAACGTTATCCACCGAGAGACCGGAAGGGTCGATCTTCATGACCCCCTCGGAAAATTCGACCTTCGCCCCCAGGTGCTCGATCAGCTTGATCATCTCCTGGATGTCGCGCAGGCGGGGCACATTCTCCAGATAGGTGGTCTCCTCGCTGAGGAGCGCCGCCATGACCAGCGGAAGGCAGGCGTTCTTGGAGCCGCTGATACGGACCGTTCCCTTCAGGGGACGGGTCCCTTCGATCTGAAACATATCCATGTGACTGAGGCTCCTGGTCGGCGGGTCTCGGGGGCGGTTGCCCGGTGGGGCGCGCCGTTGCCGACTACGATGACGATGGCCTCCAGACCGATCATTGGGGGGCGAACACTGTCAAGATTGAAGAGGGGGAAAAGTGGGAACAAAACATCGCCCGGGCGAAGGAACCACGCGGGCTCCCACCTCGCGGAGTCGCGGGTGTCGGGCAATCAGGGGCAAACGCCACAGGCGGCAACCCCGTATCCCGAAGCGATGCGCCGTCGGCCCGCCTCAGGGGCCCCTCCCCGGGATATTCACGATGCATCGAAATATTCGGGATGCGGCTCAACTTGCAACCCGCGCGGGTGCATCATTCTGGGGCGGATCGGCCCCGCCGGTGGAGCGCCCCGGCCATGGCCCCCGTTTTTCCCTTGCCGCTAACCAAGGGGGACCACTATCCAACCCCTCTTGCGCGGGCACGGAATTGGTCGGCCCGCCATGGCCCCGGTTTTTCCGGGGGTTGTATCCAAACCAGCCCGAATTAAGCCCGCCCAGGAGGCTCCGATCAAAATGGCCAGTGTCGAAGAAAAGGTCAAGGAATGCATCGTTACCCAGCTTGGGGTTAACGAGGACGAGGTCACCAAGGAGGCTTCCTTCTTCGACGATCTGGGGGCCGATTCCCTCGATATCGTGGAGCTCGTCATGGCGTTCGAGGAGAAGTTCGGCATCGAGATCCCCGACGAGGACACGGAGAAGATCCGCACCGTGGGCGACGCGGTGAAGTACATCACGGAGAAGGGCGCCGAGTAACGCCCTTTCGCGGCCCCGCGCGCCCCCGACACACCCGGGGCCGCCGCGCGGGGCCGCCCTTCCCCCTCCGCCGCCCACCGCGCGGATCGGTGGGAACCCCCTCCCCCCCGAACACAGGATCACATGTCATCTCATCGCGTCGTCGTTACCGGCCTTGGCGCCATCACACCCATCGGGCACAGCGTTCCCGCGTTCTGGGACGGCCTGCTGACGGGCAAGACCGGCGGCGACTTGATCCGGCGCTGGGATACGTCGGGCCATAAGATCAAGCTGGCCTGCGAGGTGAAGGACTACGATCCCGGGAACTACTTCGACCGCAAGGAAAGCCGCCGCTACGAGCGCTATGTGCAGTTCGCGCTGATCGCTGCGCGCGAGGCCATGGCGCAGTCGGGCATCGCCGTGGCCGACGTTGGCGCGGAGGAGTTTGGCGCGATGATCGGCTCGGGCATCGGCGGCATCGAATCCCTCGAGGATAACATGCGCGTCATGGTGGAGAAAGGGGCCGACCGCGTGGCGGCGACCCTGGTTCCGCGCATGATCTGCAACATGGCCACGGGTCAGGTCTCGATCATCCACGGGCTCAAGGGGCCCAGCACGTGCGTCGTTACCGCGTGCGCGTCGGCCACCCACTCGATCGGCGACGCCTTCAAGGTGATCCAGCGCGGCCAGGCCATCGCCATGCTCGCCGGCGGGGCCGAGGCGGGCATCACGCCGCTGGGCATCGCCGGCTTCCAGAACATGACGGCCCTCAGCAGCCGCAACGATTCGCCGGCCACCGCCAGCCGCCCCTTCAGCCACGACCGCGATGGCTTCGTGATGGGCGAGGGCGCCGGCATCATGGTGCTTGAGCAGTACGACTTTGCCAAGGCCCGCGGCGCGAAAATCCTGGCGGAGATCGTCGGATATGGCCTGACGTGCGACGCCTATCACATCACCGGCGTCGCGCAGGATCACGAGGGCCTTCAGCGCGCCATGCGCATGGCCATGAAGGACGCCGGCGTTGGCCCCAACGATATCGACTACATCAACGCCCACGGCACCAGCACCCCGCTGAACGACAAGATGGAGTCGCTGGGCGTGAAGGCGCTTTTTGGCGAGCACGCCCGCAAGCTGGCCGTGGTCTCCAACAAGGGGAACACCGGCCATCTGCTGGGCGCCGCCGGCGGCATCGAGTCCGTCGCCGCCATCATGTCCATCGTGGAGGGCCGCATCCCCGCCACCGCAAACCACACTGGTCCCGACGACGACTGCGATCTGGACTACGTGACCCACGGCCCGCGCCAGAAGGAAGTTGTCCACGTCCTCAAGAACAACGCCGGCTTTGGCGGGCATAACGCCGCGCTGCTCTTCCGCAAGGCAGAGTAGCGTCAGCACGGTGCGTCTAGCCCGTGCAGCCGCACCCGTAGGCACTGCTGATAGCCGAAGGCTGGTCGGGCATGCGCCCCTCCTTTGCCCGAGGCTACGGCAGTCAGCAGCCCCAGCGCCCCTTCAGCCAATCCCGCATCCACAGGTTCACCGTCCAGTTATCGGCCACGGGCTGGCCGGTGTGGGGGATCGTCTGCATGTAGCCCGGCGGGCCGAATTCTGGTGTGACGGTCATCATCGCGGCGCCCTCGGCCAGATGGCGCGCGCGGACAGCGTTCCACCACTGGGCGTGGCGCTCAAGGTGGCGGCGATACTCCGGCGCCGACGGGTCCGAAACCTGGGGCCCCTCCTCGTGGCCGACGCGGGCGTGGACGTGGACGGCGCGCTCGATGGCGAGGCTGGTGAAGTCCTCCATGTCGTCCAGCAGCGACTCGCACACCACGCACCAGTGGCTCAGATCCAGCGTCACGCGCAGCTCCGGCACCGCGCGCAGTAGCTCCGCCGTGGCCCACGGCGCATAGAACAGGCGATAGCGATGAGTCTCGTGCCCGACGGGAATGCCGAATTCGCGCTCGATGGCGAGGGCCTCGCGGAGGAAGGCGATGCCCTCCGCCAGCGGCCAGCGGTCCCGGCCCGAGTGCGACACGGCCTTCATGGCGCCCGCCTCGCGCGCCTTGGCCAGCGCCGAGCGTAGCTCCGACGGGGTCAGCGGAAACACTTGGGCAATCAGCCGCAGCCCGTGGCGCGACGTTGTCTCGCGCAGTTCCACCGGATCGAAGGAATCAACCGCCGCCTCGATCCCATCGTAGCCAGCCTCCCGCGCGATGGCGCACTTCTCCTCAAGGTTCCTTCCCTCGGTCATGCCCCACAGGGCGCGGAAAAAAAGTGTCTGCACGGCGGCATTTCTCCCGGCGATTGTTGGTCGGCTTGCCGCGAGTGACCCATAGCCGCCATCCGCCGAGCAAGCGGGACATGGGAACGCCGATCTCCCGATCGGCTCCTCTACGACACGCTTCGGTGGAGTCACCGCGGCCCTTCGCTCCGCCGCCAAACGGGAGTTTGGCGTTCCCGGGGGGCCCGATAGGAAGAAAAACTCTCGTAACCGTGGCAAGTGTGTCCCATACTTGTAATCAGACAGGGGCGAAAATCCCCGCTGTCGGGGTTTCAGAATAGGTGTTTTTTTGTCGATGCCCCACAAAATGAGGACCGCCGGAATAGCCGTCCTGCTCGCCGCGATGGCGGGGGGGGCGATCCATGTGATCGGGGCACAGTCGCCCACGCCGACCCCCGGGGCCGCGCCAACGGTCGCGCCGTCGCCGGTTTTTCGCCCTCCGCTGAGCCTGAGCGAGTGCCTCTCCCTGATCGACCGGTCACGCAACTTCATCGCGCCCACCGGAGACAGAACCGCCGCGCCAACGGTGGCGCCGCGGGACATCACGCGCATGGTGCGCAGTGCGACCAACTATCTGATCTTTCGCGACGACCTGCACTCCACGCTTTCCGACTACCAGTGGGTCCTTCTGGCCGATGGCAAAGTGCAGGACGACGACGGCAAGCCCGACCGTGACCTGTATGAATTCGACCCGCCGGTGAAGTCCATCAGCGCCATCAGCCTTGAGAGCCAGGGCGGCGATGTCTCCGTTCACCTTGTCCGAGTGATCGACGAGAAGGACAACGAGCGGCAGCGCTTCCCATCCTCCGGCGAGCCGTTTATGCTCCAGCATTCGCTTCCGCGCCGCCACGTGCTCCACCTGTGGAAGCGCACCACCATCAGCCGCATCGAGATCGACTATGCCAACACGGCGCCCCGCCCGGGCAGCGTGCCCCGCGTGGTGATCATGGGCGGCATCACCGAGCAGCGCGAGTACGTGAAGACGGCGATCTATCACTTGCAGCAGGCGACGGGCGCGCTGGAGAGCGGCGACTACGTAGGCGCTCGCGCAGACCTCCATGAAGCGCGCGCCAACATCGCCCGCTACCTTGAGCTGAACCCCGGCTAATGCTCGTTCTCGGCATCGAATCCTCCTGCGACGAGACCGCCGCCGCCGTGGTGGAGGACGGGCGCCGCGTGCTCTCCAACGCGATCGCGTCACAGACGCCGCTGCACCAACTCCACGGCGGCGTGGTGCCGGAGATCGCCAGCCGCGCCCATCTGGAGGCGATCATCCCCATCGTGGAGCAGGCACTGGCCGACGCGCGCGTCTCCATGGACGACATCGGCGCCATCGCCGCGACCCGAGGGCCCGGGCTGATCGGTTGCCTGCTCGTCGGGGTTGAGTTTGCCAAGGGGCTCGCAGCAACGAGGGGCCTGCCGCTGGTCGCCGTGCAGCACGTGGCCGGCCACCTGTACTCGCCCTTCATCGGGCGCGAGCGCGACGCATGGGGAACCGACGTCACGCAGCACGCCGATTTCGAGCCCTACATCGGCCTCGCCATCAGCGGCGGGCACTCCAGCATCGTCATCGCGGAGGCGACGAATCAATTGCGCGTGCTGGGCGAGACGCTGGATGACGCGGTCGGCGAAGCATACGACAAGATCGCCAAGCTGATCGGCCTGGGTTATCCCGGCGGCCCCATCGTTGATCGCGAGGCGGCCTTGGGCAATCCCGCGGCGTTTGACCTGCCGCGCCCCATGATCCATCGCCCTGGCTATGACTTCTCATTCTCGGGACTCAAGACGGCCTTTGCCCGTGAGGTCGAACGCCAGGGCGGCGCCGACGCGGTGAAGGGAAACACGGCGATGATCGCCGACCTCTGCGCCAGCTTTCAGGCCGCCGCCATCGACGTGCTCGTGGAACGAGCCAGGAAGGCGCTCCGCGACCATCGGCTGCGGCGGCTTGCCGTGGTGGGCGGCGTGGCCTGCAACCGGGGCCTTCGCGCCGCCCTGGCCGAGCGGCTCCCGCGTATCCAGATCGCGCTCCCCCACCCCGAATTCTGCACCGACAACGCCGCCATGATCGCCGGAGCCGCGTGGCCCCTCCTGCAATCAGGCGCCCTCAGCGGCCCCCGCCTCGCCGCCACCCCGAGCCTCGACCTCGCCCCCATGGAGTCGTGGCAGGGGGGATAAGGGGGAATCGGGAACGGGGAATTGGGAATGGCGTACCCACTCCACGGCAGCATGAGCATCCTGCCCCACCCTACTGGAATCTCCGTAGGCGTCCGCTCCCTGCCTCGGCCGGATAGCCATCGAAGGTCTCTACCTACCATCCATTGCTCATCCGCCTGCCAGCCGTTGCTCATCCGCCACCAGCCGTTGCTCATCGACGGACCAGCAACTGCTCGACCACCGTCATCCATTGCTCATCAGCCTGCCAGCCGTTGCTCAACCACCGTCAGCCATTGCTCATCCGCCTGCCGGCCGTTGCTCGACCACCGTCAGCCATTGCTCATCCTCCTGCTAGCCGTTGTGCTCAATCACCGTCAGCCATTGCCCGCTTCAGCGGGCACCTATTTGCCCTCGGCTTCAGCCGAGGGTGTCCGACTCCGCCGATTCCGAGCGCGCTTCAGCGTGCTTTCCCCCCGCGCGACGCGCTACTTCGCCGCCTCCAGCACCTCGTAGCTAATCTGGCGGGGCTTCTCGTTCTTCTCCGAAACCACATCCATCAGGACGCGGTCGCCGACTTGCTTGCTGGCGAAGAGCAGGCGGAAGTCCTCGCTGGTGGCCACGCTGCGCCCATCGACCTTGACCAGAATGTCTCCCGGCGTGATGCCGGCCTTCTCCGCGGGGCCGTCGGGTTCCATGCCGAGGATCTGAACCGCCGTGCCGTTGTTCGTGCGGACGGTGCGGAAGGCGAAGTCCATGCGCAGGTCGCGGATGCGGCCATACTTCTTTACCTCCTCCACAAACGCGCGGACGCGGTTGGCGGGGATCGCGAAGCCGATGCCGGCGCTGGCGCCCGAGGGCGAGAAGATGAATGTGTTCACACCCGCAACGTCTCCGTTGATGTCCACCAGCGGCCCGCCGCTGTTGCCCGGGTTGATGGCTGCGTCCGTCTGGATCATGTCCTGATAGACGCGGGCATTCTGCTGATCGGGGCGGAAGGTTCGGCTGAGGGCGCTGATAAAGCCCACCGTGATCGTGGGGCGGGCGTCCTCCATCAAATTGCCGAAGGGATTGCCAAAGGCCACGACCTCCTCGCCGATCTGGAGTTCGCTCGACTCGGCAAACGCCAGCGGCGGCGGCAGTTTCTCTCCCTTGGGATCAATCTCCAGCAACGCCACGTCGATGTAGCGGTCGGCGTCCACCAGCCGGGCGGGGAACTCTCGTCCATCGGGGAAAGTGACGAAAAGCGCCTCGGAATCCTCGATCACGTGGAAGTTCGTCACCACGTGCCCCGACTCGTCCACCAGGAAACCGCTCCCCATGTAGGGGATGCGCTCCTTGTACTGCCGATAGCGGATGGAAGGCTGGAGGAAATAATCGTGCATCCACGGCTGGGCCACCACGCGGCGCTTGATGGCGCCCACGGTGACCACGGAGGGGCTGACGGCGTTGACGACCTGGGTAACGGGCGTGGGCGCCTTGGCGGCACCGGAAATTCGCGGTGCCGATTCCGCCTTTTTGCCAAGGGCGGCGGACGCCGGCGTGGCCACGGCGGCGGCCAGAGCCTCTGGCACGCGCCACAATTGCTGGATCGTGATCCCGATGGAAAGTCCAATACCGAGAAGGATTAAGGAGCCAATCAGGCTGAAAAGGCGGCGCTGCATCATGGGTTACGATTCCCTGCGTGCGGAAGTTTAATCCACGAGTCGTGGACGCAAGTTGCCTGCCCACCGATGGCATTAAACCCCGATCGCGCGGGAAAGGTTTGTAGGGATTCCCTTCTTGCCACTCCTCCGCCGTCGGGGGCCGAATCCCGGGGCCGCCCCGAAAGGATCGCCCGTGAACACCCTGCCGCCGCCCCTGAAGACCGAGATCGCCCGCGTGCTCTCGATCTATAATGGCGGCGCCGTCGCGATCACCTCCGCCCATGCCGTGGGCGGCGGGTGCATCAACCACGCCAGCCGCGTGGAGACCAGCGCCGGGGCGTGGTTCCTGAAACACAACGCCAAGGCGCCCGAGCGCATGTTCCTCCAGGAGGCCGTCGGCCTGCGCGCGCTGCAAGCCACCGGTGCCATCACCGTTCCCGAACCCATCGCCGCCAGCGACGGCTCCGACGATTTCCCGCCCTACCTCCTTACCACCTGGATCGAGTCCGCCCCCCGCGCGCCCGACTATGAACGCCAGCTGGGCCGCCGCCTTGCCCGGCTCCATCGCGCCGGGCGCGGAGACGCCTATGGCTTTCAGGACGACAACTTTCTAGGCACCACGCCCCAGCCCAACCCCCGCACCCAAAGCTGGGTGGAGTTCTTCCGCGAGCACCGCCTCCGCCACCAGCTCGACCTCGCCGCGCGCAACGGCCACGGCGGCGAACTCCAGACCCTCGGCGCCCGCCTCCTCGACCGCCTCCCCGGCCTGATCCCCGAACCCACCGACCCGCCCACCCTCATCCACGGCGACCTCTGGAGCGGCAACCACCTCCCCGGCCCCGACGGCCACGCCGCCCTGGTGGACCCCGCCGCCTACCACGCCCACCGCGAGGCCGAACTCGCCATGACCCGCCTCTTCGGCGGCTTCACCCCGGACTTCGAGGCGGGCTACGCCGACGAATGGCCACTGGACGACGGCAGCGACGCGCGTATAGAAATCTATACGCTCTACCATTTGCTCAATCACCTGAACCTGTTTGGGACGGGGTATCTGGGGCAGTGCCTTGATCTGCTCCGTCGGGTTGAGTAGCTGTGGGTCACGACGCGGAAGGCGTTTGGACGATATCGAATCAGAAGCACGAACAACGATTCCGATGGACCGTTCAGGCGGTCCTTGGATTAGATCATTCGTCGCGGACGAGCTTGGCGAAAATCTTCCGTGGTGGCCGTTGCGATTCGGGCGCCGCGCAGTCTCTTCACTGAAGGAGTTCCAGCATGCGCAATTTCACCGCCATCATTGAGAAGTGTCCCGACACCGGATTGTACGTCGGCTACGTGCCCGGATTGGCGGGGGCCCACTCGCAAGGCGCCACGATCGAAGAACTCTCGGGAAACCTGCGCGAAACGATCCTTATGCTCCTTGAGGACGGCGAGCCTATCCTCGACAGCGAGTTTGTCGGCACCCAGTCCATCGTGGTCGCCTAACGGTGGGAACTGTAACCGTCCTCAAATCGGCAGAAGTCGTTGCAATCCTCGAACGACTCGGTTTCGAGGAGGTTCGCCAACGCGGATCGCACTAGCAATTCCGCCATGTGGACGGACGGGGAACCACCGTGCCGTTTCACGCGGGGCGGGACGTCTCCCCGATATTGCTGCGTCGTATTGCGCGTGACATCGGACTCTCGATCCAAGAGTTCATCGCGGCACGATGATGCTCCGCGCCGTCCCCGGAAGCATAGCATCACTTCGCCCTTGCCCGGAACCAATCGCGATGTATTCTGTCAGCAGCCATCGATCACCGGATTATATTCCGGCCTCCGCCACGGAGACACCTAAAATGCCCACGAAGAAGAGCACGAGCACCACCCCTGCCGAAGTGCCGGAATCAGAATCCCCCTCCGCCCAGATCGACGCCATCGTCGGCGGGCTCGACGATTGGCGCGGAGAGATGCTCATCCGCGAGGCCGTCGCGCAGAACACGGCCCCCGCCCCCAAGCCCGCCGCGAAGGAGCCCAAGCTCCTCTCCGGCGGCAACCCCCAGATCGCCAAGGGCGACGGCGACGCCCCCGTGCAGGCCTACATCGCCGCCATGCCCGGCTGGAAGGGCACCGTCGGACGACGCCTCGACGACCTCATCAACCGCACCATCCCCGGCGTCGCCAAGGCCGTGAAGTGGAACACCCCCTTCTATGGAAACGAAGGCGACGGCTGGTTCATCGCCTTCCACTGCATCACCAAATACGTCAAAGTCACCTTCTTCCGCGGCACCTCACTCAAACCTGTCCCCCCCGAGGAATCCAAGGTCGCCGAAGTGCGCTACTTCCAAATCCACGAACACGGCGACTTCGACGAGAAGCAGTTCACAACATGGGTGAAGCAGGCGAGCAAGCTGCCGGGGGAGCGGCTGTGACGGGGCTCAAGCAAACGGCCGGGGCTCCCATCGGAAACCCCGGCCGCGTTTTCGTCTAATGCTCTGCGTCGCGCTGGGCGCTGCCGTTTAGTTGTAGAGTGACCAGCCGCTCGCCGAGAGGACCGGCGGGGCTGGGATGCCAACGTAGTCGGCGCCGCCGGAAAGGGCACCGGAGACACCCGCCGCATTGTAGGCGGCGTTGTTCACGTCGAATGCCGTGGCGAGGAGCGGGTCCGTGCCCACGTACTCGGGATCGGCGGTGACGATGGTGGAGCCGAGCGAAAGCGTCAGCGTGCCGCGCGAGGCGATGGCATCGGGCCCTGCCTCGACGAAGGCCGAGTTGTTGACACTGGCAGGGCCTGTGTATGCCGTGGCCGGGGCAGCTGGCGCTGCTGACGTGGAGAAGCCGGTTCCCGGTCCGCTGAAGATCATCTCGGCGAAGGAGACCGCCGCCGTGCCGCCGCCAGCGTTGCCGGACCCGACGGGCACGTCTCCGACTGGGGTGCCAAGGATGCTGACGTGTGAGGCGCCACCGGTGCCGAACTGGTGGACGGTCACGCGCTCGAAGGTGTCGAGGCCGCTGCGGGGAGTGATCTGGATTCCGACGCCGGTTGTGTTGATGATTACGTCGCTGGCGTTAAGGGTTCCCTCGCCGTTGGCGGAGCCCTTGTTGAGTCCCACCTGGGTGATCGGCGAATCCGCGGAGGACTGGATGAACGTATTGTTCACGTTGTACGTCATGCCAATGGCATCGAGGCCTGTGGCGTTCAGCAGTAGCGATGAGCCGGAGACGTTGAACGTCTTCCAGACCACCGTGCAGTTGTCCAGCCCAGCGGTCACGTCATCACCGGTGATGTTGATGGTGCCCGCCTTGGAGGCGGTGCCAGTTACGTGGATGCCGAAGTCGCGCGAATAGGAGAACACGCAGTTGTGGATGGTGAAGACGTTGGTGTTGGCCCCAGCAAGGGTGAGGTTGATGGTCTTGAATCCGGGCGTGGCGTTGGCCCCGTTGATCAAGCCGTTGTCGGCGGCGCCGCGATTCGCGTAGAAGACGCAGCCGCTGAGGTACAGATTATAGGACTCGCCCGCCACCTGGGGCGCCTGGAGCAAGTTGTCGTTGGGGCCAGCTCCGCCCATTGTGGAAACGGGGTCGATGAAGGCCTGCGCGCGCGATGTGATTGCCGGCGCGCCGGGAGTGACTCCAGGTACAACGGAAGTGGGGTTTGTTGTATCGGTGAAGATGCAGTCAATGAAGGAGTAGGTGTTCTCGATGGCGTTGACGCCACCCTCGTTGATGAGCACCAGTTCGTCATTCAGCCCAGCGTCGGGAAGCGCGGTCGTGGCAAGGGGCGCAGGCGCGAAGATGATGTCGCGGAAAGTCACATCGATATCGCCCGTCTGGCGGATCAGCAGGCCGTCGCCACCGCCCGACCAACCCAGCAGCAGCATGATCGTCGCCTTGGTGCCGGCCGTGTCGGACTGGATGACGATGTCGCCAGCCACGTTGCCGCGGCCGGGGGCGGCGGTCAGGTTGTCGGCCAAGGTCATCTTCTCCGTGTAGTTGCCGACGCCGGTCTTGATGTTGATGACGAGGGGGGGCGTCTCGCCCGCGTTAACTCCGCCGACGCAGTAGGCGTCGATGGCGCCCTGAACGGTGTTGAAAACGCTGGCGCTAGGCACGCCGGCGGGATCGACGAGGACGGGGTTTGCCGCAAAGGCGGAACCGCCCGCAATGAGCGGAAGGGCGACGAGCCCCGAGATGAAATGCTTCCTATTCATGATGCTGTTCTCCTCATTCTGTTGGTTGCGCGACACCAGTCGGGTCTGCCTCTGGTTGCCGCAGGCTTGAGTATCAACCCCACGCCATTGCCCACTCTATGTCCATCCCCATTCCGAAAGCAACTTCTCGCGCTTCGTTCATACAAAAATTGGCTTGGTTTCGGATTGGACCGTGAGAGGGGGCAGGGGCCATCCCCGCAGAATACTCCGCTTGCATGGCATTCCCGTGATTTTCACAGGTTTTCCACAGACACGGCCGAGTTTTGGCTCGACACATACCCCTCTCTGCCAACACTTCACCTTCAACTTTCCCGGATTCCAAGGCCGGAGCCACGGAAAGGAGTTTCGCCCCCGGCGGGGCGGGACGACAAAGCCGCTCGGGAGTGACCCCGATGCTTTCCCAGGGAGTGCTGGTCCTCAATCGAAACTGGCTCGCTGTCCATGTGTGCAGCGTCAAGCGGGCGATCACGCTCGTGTGCCAGGACTACGCCCGGGTGGTCGGCGACGACTACCAGATCCACGACTTCGATTCGTGGAGGTCCGTCTCCCAGGCGGTCGAGGCCCACGGCAACGATTTCGTCCACACTCCCTCGTTCCGGCTGCTCGTGCCGGAGGTTATCCTGCTGACAGGTTTTTCCCGGATGCCCCCGCGCACGGTGAAGTTCAACCGGCGGAACATCTATATGCGCGACCACTACACGTGCCAGTATTGCGGCGTGAGGCCGGCCAAGGAAGAGCTGACGATCGACCACATCGTCCCCCGCAGCAAGGGGGGGCGTTCCACATGGGAGAACGTGGTCCTCGCGTGCCAGCCGTGCAACACGCGCAAGGGGAGCAAGTCGCTCCCCGAGGCGGGCATGAGGCTCATGATGCCGGCCAAGCGGCCCCACTGGCTCTCCACCCTGCGCTGCACCCTGCGCGGGCCCGAGCGGCCCATCTGGCAGCGCTTCGTTGACGCCGCCTACTGGAACGTCGCGCTCCAGGAAGAGTAGCCCCTCGGCATGGAAACCGAAGGTCCCCTTTTTCCCGGCCTTCCCGCCGTGGTCCTCCATTGTCCCCGCATTCCCCAGAACGTGGGCGCCGTCGCGCGGGTGTGTGCCGTGGGCGGCGCCTCGCTTCATATCGTCAGGCCCGTGCCCTTCGAGCTGAGCGACCGCACGCTGAAGCGGTCCGGCATGGACTACCTCGATCTGCTGCGCCTCCGCGATCACCTCGGCTGGCCGGAATGCCGCGCCGCGCTGGGGCCGCGGCGGTTCTGGCTTCTCTCCAGCAGCGGAGATCAAAGCCTCTTCGACACGAAGTTCCTCCCCGACGACGCGCTGCTCTTCGGCAACGAGTCCAGCGGCGTGCCCGACGAGGTGCGCGATGAATTCGCGGGGCGCATCCTGCGCATTCCGATGCCGGAGCCCAAGGCGCGCTGCCTGAACCTCGCCACGGCCACGGCGATCTCCCTGTTCGAGGTGCTGCGGCAAACGGGGAGGCTCGTCCTGTGAGGGACGGCCCGATCCGCCGCGCGCTCAAGGCCGTCGCGCTGGGCGTGTTTGTGGTGAACCTGCGCACAACGCGGGCGATCATGCGGCTGCGCGGCGTGAAGCCCTATCGCCTGGGCGGGACATGCGGAAAGTGCGCCGCCTGCTGCGAGGCGCCGGGCATTCAGGTGGATAAGATGACGTGGTTCCTGCCCACGGCGCGCGGGCTTTTCCTTGCGTGGCACCGTCGCGTGAACGGCTTCGAGCTGATCGAGCGCGACGTCGCCAACCGCATGTTCGTTTTCCGCTGCACCCACTGGGATCCGGAGACCCGCCGCTGCGACAGCTACGACTCCCGCCCCGGCATGTGCCGGGACTATCCGCGCGCGCTCCTGTGGCAGGCGAATCCCTCGATGCTCCCCGGATGCGGCTATTGCCCCATCGCCCCCAACGCCGACAAGATGATGGAGGCGCTTCGCCGCGAAGGGCTCGACGAGGAACGGCTGAAGCGAGTGAAGGAGAAGTTGCACCTTGGGGAATGAAAGTGTTCGTAAGGATAGCGTGAGCGTCTCCGCCCGCGCCGGCGATCCCGCAAGCGACGGGGCTCGGACGAGGCGCCCGCGCTACTGCTTTGGGACTTCCCCAAGCGCGAGACCGCGCCGCGGGAGCGGCGCAACAATCGTAGCCCCGGACTTTAGTCCGGGGATCGCGGATCATTTTTTGACCGGACCCCGGCAGGGGTCCCACACTCCCGTCCGGCCCGCGTCTGTTGGACCCCTCCCGGAGTCCGGATTTTCGATGATCGGGGACCCCGGACTTAAGTCCGGGGCTACGATTGAATCGTCCCTGCCGGGACGATCGCGGCGCAGCCCTCTATGTATAGACACAGTGCGCCGGGAGCCGTTCGGGGCGCCGGCAAGGCGCCCGCGCGACCTTGCCATTCCCCATTCCCCGTTCCCCATTCCCCGCCCATGAAATTCCGCTTCGCCGCCATCGACGGCACGGGCCGCGTCCTGCGCGGCGTCCTCCGCGCTGAGGGCGAGGAGGACGCGCGCGAGCTGCTCCTCTCGGGCGATGTCTATGCGAAGACCCTCGAACCCGCCGACGAGGAGGAGAAGGCCACGTGGGCGCCGCGCGCGCGGATTATGAGCCGACACGCCTCCGCCGGAGCCGCCGCTGCGGAATTGCGCCCGGTGGCGGGGCTGTTCCCGACGCGTTGCGTGGCGGGCCACGGGGCGGGCTCCGCCGGCGAGGCGGGTTTCGCGGAGTCGGGGGAGTTTGTCTATACGCAACGCGGCGGCGGGAAGCCCCTGGTGGTTTCACCGGGCGAAATCGAGGTCGCCGCGCTGGCCGGATTTCCGCGGCGCCTCTTGCGCCTGACGCTGCTGGATGGCCGCATGATCGAGTTCGACGCCGGGTTCCTCTTCGCGTCGGGCGGCGCACGCGGCGCCGTGCGGCGGCTGCGGTCAACTCCCGGAAAGAAGGCCTAGGATGCGCTCTCCCCACTACGCCGACCTCCATTGTCACTCCACCGCCAGCGATGGGTCCGACGCGCCTGCGGTGGTGGTCCGCCGCGCCAGGGAGCGCGGGCTGCACGTGATCGCGCTGACCGATCACGATACCGTGGCGGGAGTGGCCGAGGCCCAGGCCGAGGGCGCGCGCATCGGAGTCCGCGTGATCGCCGGCACGGAACTGACGTGCTACGTGGGCAAGCG
>JBBQYG010000056.1:0-22226 GCA_038208905.1 Candidatus Sumerlaeia bacterium
TTGCCGCCACGGAGCCACGCCTTCCCCACAGGAACAGCGACGGTGCCATGGCGATGGGATAAACCTTGATCACCACCGCGCCCGCCCACGCCCACGCGCCCCACGCGCGGCCACTGCGCAGCGCGTCCACCCCCCACAGCATCAGCGTCGCCATCGCCAGCGTGAACTGCCCCATGTGGAATTCCGCGATGGCGGGAAACCACGCGAACCAGATCATCGCCATCAATGCGACACGATCCGGACGTCTTCCGCAACACAGCAGGAAATTCACCACCACCATCGCCACGCCAAGCGCCGTCCACGCGTGAAACGCGGGCCACGGGGGCAGGATATTCAAAGGCGCCGCCAGCAGCGCCGCCGCAATCGGCAGATACCGGAACGTCGCGACATACGGCGCGCGCAGGCCCTCTTTCCCCGTGTCCGTATTCACGCCATAGGGATCGCGCCCCGCCAACAGGCGCGCCCCCGCGTCATAGACCGAGAAGAAATCCGCCCCCTTGCGCGTGCGAAACAGCGCGCCGCTGTCCACCGTCAGCGGAGCCAGCAGGCTTCCGCCATCGTCCGGCCCGCTTCGCCCATACGGCAGCATCGCCAGCGTCAGCAGGAACAGCGCGCCAACCGCCGCGCGGGTCCACAGCGGCGCCATCGCGACGGCGCGCGCCCCGGCCACCATGGCAGCCAGCGGAGAAACTTCGCCCGAATCGCTTTCCATTTTCTTCACGCCCACAGGAACCGACGCGGCGGCAACAGGCACAACAGGCGAATCTAAACCTCGACCTTGCGCCATCCCGGCGCCCGGAACCGGAAGGCCAGCAACAGGGCAGAGAACGCCAGCGACAGCGCAAACGCCAGCGCCGATCCCCACGCCCCCAACTCCATGGGCAGGGCCAGAAACCAGGCAAGCGGCAGGAATACCAGAAACTGGCTGCCAATGCTCACCATCATCACAAAGTAAGTTTCCCCCGCGCCCTGCAGCGCCTTGCCAACGATGGTGTTCACCGACTCCAGAATCTGATAGGTCCCGATCAGCACCATGATCATTCCCGCCATCTCCGCGACGCGCGCCAGATCGTCGGCCCCGGTCGCGGCGCCCGGCTTCATCAGGCGCGGATGGCTAATGAACAACTGCACCAGGGGGTCGCGAAAGACGATGAAGGCGATCCCCGTCACGCCCATCATGATCGCGCCCATCAGCCAGCACACATAGCCGCTCTGCGCCGCGCGATGGGGCTCCTTCGCTCCCAGATACTGGCCCACCAGCGTCGCCGCCGCGATTCCAAATCCAAGGCTTGGCAGATAGGTCAGATACCCGATCTGCCGCGTGATCGTCGTCGCCGAAAGCGAAATGCCCCCGTCCGGAACCCGCGAATTGATCAGCACAAACAGGAACATTCCCGCGTTGCCCAGAAACTGCTGCACGAAAACCGGACCGGAGAGCTTCAGGATCGCCACGATCAATTTTGGGTCATAGTTTCGCCTCATGCGGAACACGCCATAGCGGCGCCGAACCCTCGGCAGCGCCAGCACCACGCAGAAGAGCCCGACGCCGCACACCAGCGAGATCGTCTGCGCCAACCCCGCCCCCGCGATTCCCATCTCCGGAAGCCCTAGGTGCCCGCCCACCAGCCCCCAGCACAGCAACCCATTCAGCAACAGGATCACGCCATACAGCGCGGCCGGCACGATGGGCCGGGAAATCGCGTTGAAGAACCCGATGATCACCAGGCTGCCGATCAGGAGCGGAATCCCCGGCACCCGCCAGCGGAAGTAGGTCGTCGCCAGCTTCGCCACCGCCTCGCTGTCCGCCGACTGGAAGATCCACGGCCCAAGGTACCACAGCGCCACCGAAAGCGGCACGCCAAGAACCATCGAAACCAGAAGGCCATTGTCCAGCGCCGCCCCCGCCGCCTCGCGGTTTCCCTCGCCATAGCGGCGCGCCGCGATCGCCTGCACGGCGATCTCCAGCGCATGGAACGCCAGCACCAGCACCAGGGTGAAAGTGCCCGCGAGCCCGATCGCGGCCAGCCCCACCCCGCCCAGCGCGCGTCCCACAATCAGGAACTCCGCCGCCAAACCCGCAAAAATAACCAGATAGGCGCCAGCCACCGGCAGGGCCAGCTTGGTCGAGCGAATCCAGATGTCTCTAGGGATGGGATGAATCAATGCAGGGGGGGGCGGAGACGGCCTGTCAATCTCGGGATGCGGCCCAGTCCTCGCGGGGCGATGAAACCAGCGACCAAGAGGGTTGCGCACCCCCGCGCGGTCAATTGGGAAACCGCGCCCGCCAGGTAAAGCACAGGTACATGGTTCCCCCCTGCTTACCGGGCGCGGCAAGCTATGAGTGGGGCGTGACATTCCCCCAATCTGATGGCCGTCCTGCAATCCGCGCTCCGGGCGGACGCCCACGCTCCCCTATGCGAGCCGACAAGCATCTGCCCGCCTCAGCGGGCACCCCCTTGCCGCCGGCTTCAGCCGGGGGACCCGGGCAACTAAGGATTCCGAGCGCGCTTCAGCGTGCTTGTTCCTGGCTTCACGCGCGCGCCCGGAAGGCGCCCCCGTTATCGTTTGACCTACCGGCGGCCCGACGACCACGCTCCCAGTTACTCAACCTGCTGGGAGCGGCGCCCGCGAGATGTACCTCGAATACTTCGGCTTTCAGGACGAACCGTTCAACATCACGCCGAACTCGCGCTTCCTGTTCCTTTCCAAGCGCCACCGCGAGGCCCTCGCCTCGCTCCTCTATGGCATCGAGCAGCGCAAGGGCTTCATCGCCCTCACGGGAAACATCGGCTGCGGCAAGACGACGATCTGCCGCGCCCTGATCGGCCAGCTAGACAAGGAAAAGTTCCACCTCGCCCTCGTCTTCAACCCCGAGCTGAACGACGTCGAAATCCTCCAGCTCATCAACGCCGAACTCGGCGTGAATCACGAGTCCGAGTCCAAGCGGGTGCTCCTTGGCTGGCTCAACGACTTCCTGCTGGAGGAGTACGAGGCCGACCGCATCGTGGTTTTGGTCATCGACGAGGCCCAGCGGCTGACCCCCGAGGCGCTGGAGCAAATCCGCCTCCTCAGCAACCTTGAAACCGAGACCAGCAAGCTCATCCAGATCGCCCTCGTCGGCCAGCCGGAACTGGGCGACATGTTGGACCTTCCCGAGCTCGAGCAGCTCAACCAGCGCATCACCGTCCGCTATCACATCGAGCCCCTGAACTTCGAGGAGGTGGCCGACTACATCGACCATCGCCTCTCCGTCGCCGAGCCCGAGCGGCCCGTGAAGTTCACCAAGAAGGCCATCCGCAAGATTTTCGACTACAGCGGGGGCGTCCCGCGCCGGATCAATGTCGTCAGCGACCGCGCCCTGCTCGTCACCTACGTGAAGGAAGAGCGCGAGGTGACGGAGGAGAACGTCGTCCGCGCCATCGAGGAACTGGGCGGAATGCCCAAGCGCCGCGGCAAGCGCAAGGATGCGCCGGGCAAGCCCGCGCGCGCGGCCACCGCCGATGCTGACGAGGACGATGAGTCCGCCGAGGCGAAAGCCGCCCCCGCCCCCCGCAAGGGCGGCGCGGGCCTGTGGCCGGTTGGGCTGTCGCTACTGCTGGGGCTCGCGGCCATCGCCTATGCCATCTCCACGCTGAACCAGGGGCCCGGCGGGAATCCGCCCGCCATCGTCGCGCCCAGGCCCACGCCCGTGGCGACCCCGGCTCCATTGCCCACGGTGGCCGCGGTCAGGCCCAACCCCACGCCAACGCTTGTCCCGCCCCCCGATGCCGCGCCGCGCCGCACCCCCGCCTTCACTCAGCCACCTCCCGAGCCAACGATGATCCCCACGCCGGAGCCCTCCCCGTCAGTTGCCGAGGGAGTCCTGCCGCCAGAGATCGCCTTCGTCCCGCCGCCGCCGAGTCCACCCGATCCCGCGACCAGCGCGACCCTTGCCCAGCCGACGCCGACGATCCCCGCGCGGGAAGCCCCGCCCGCCCCCAGCCCCGAGGTCGTCGAGGAGGCGTCGCCGGCCGTGGCGCCAACGGCCACGCCGGAGAACCCGTCGCTCCTCGCCCAGATGCTCGTTCCGCCGACCCCCACCCCCAAGCCCGACCTTCCCTGGACCTATGACGCCAGCGGCGTCATGCGCGTCACCGATCCCGCCGTCGGCTATCCCGCCAGCGTCCTCACCTGGATCGCCCTCAAGCGCGGGGAACGCCTCGGCGACGGAGAGCTTGCCCAGCTTCGCGCCATGACAACCGACCAGATCGCCGCCCTCCAGCTTACCCAGGGCCGCGCGCCGCTGTTCCTGCGCGAGGCGCGCTTTCCCGCCACCCTCTCCAACCTCGGAGCCGACTCGCTCCCCGTGCTGGTGCAGGTCGACAACAACGCCACCGAATTCGGCCCCTGGGCGGTGCTGGTCTCCACCGACGCGAATACCGTTGTCCTCCACGATCCCCGCAAGGGTCGCGTCACCATCGCCGCCGAAACCCTGGAAGACCACCTGACCGCCATTATGGCGCCCTACTTCGACCCCGACGGCATCACCGGCCTCCGCCCGCTGGACAGCGGCACCCGCGTCCTGGCGCTCCAGCAATGCCTTCGCAACGCGGGCCTGTACCTGGTGGAGCCAACGGGCCTCTACGACCCCTTCACCGAGTCCCTCGTCCAGCAATTCCGCAAGCTCCGCGAACTCCCCGGCACCGGCGAGATCGACGCACTGACAGCGCTGCGGCTGTTGGCGGCGGGGGAGGTGCCATGAGCTCCATCCTCGACGCCCTCGAGAAAGCCAGCCGCAAGCGCACCGCCCGGGGGCTCGATTCCATCAGCGGCGACAACCTCGGGCAGCAGAGCGCGCTGGAGAAGCGGCTGCGTGAGGAGCAGGAGCGGAACAAGCGGCAGTTGCGGGTGGCGATGGGGGCGCTGGGGGTTGTGGCGTTGCTGTTGGTGGGCGGAACGGTGGCCGCGTGGACGATTTTCTCGAAGCCTGGTCCGCCCGCCGTGGAACCGCCAGCCGTGGCCACGGTCGCTGTGGCGACGCCCGCTGCGCCACCTCCCGATCCCGAACCCGTCGCCGCCGCGCTCCCGGCTCCCACCCCGTGGCCGTCGCCGACGCCGTGGCCCTCGCCCACGGCGGCGCCCGTGGCGACTACCGCCCCCACGCCTGTCTCGCGCGACCGCGATCTGGCGGGGGACCTGAAGGGCATCTTCAAGGATGGCCAGATCGTGCGGCCCGAGGAACTCGGGCTGGAGGTCGGCGGCGTGGTGGAGATGGGGAACGGCTACGTGGCGCTGCTCAACAACAAGCAAATCCGCGCCGGCCAGAAGATCGGCGGCCTCCACGTGATCGACATCCAGTTCGGCATGGTCACCATCGACGTGGGCGACGGCGTGATCGTGAAGATGCGGTTCTGATCACCCGACCGATCGCCCGCCGTCCACCGTGACGATTTCGCCGCAGACGTCCACCGATTCGAGGAGGAAGATCAGTGCCTTCGCCACGGAATCCGGCGTGCCCCAGCGGCCGGTGGGGGTGCGCTTGAGGATGATCTCGCGGGTGATGGGGTCCAAGTCCTCGGGTTCCAGGACGGGGCCCGGGGCGATGCCGTTGACGAGGATGCCGGGGGCCAGTTCGCGGGCGAGGGCGCGGGTCATCGTGTGGAGCCCGCCCTTGGCCGCCATGTAGTGTGCATAGTGGCGATAGGGGCGCTCCACGGCCCAGTCGGTAATGTTGACGATGCGGCCCGGCGAGGCTTGCCGAAGCATCGGCAGGCACGCCCGCGCGCAGAGGAACGGCCCGCGCAGGTTGGCGGCCACCACGGCGTCGAATTCGGCGGGGGTGATGTCCTCGAAGCGGCGCTTGGGGAAGGTCGCCGCATTGTTCACCAGCGCCGTCAGGCCGCCAAGGCCGGCCTCGATCTCCGCCGTCATGCGGGCCACATCGGCCTCGATGGAATGATCCCCCTGAACCACGATCGCGCGGGAGCCCATGTCCTGGATTTCGCGGGCGGTGGCCTCGGCCTCGGATAGGGAGGCGCGGCAGTGCACGGCGATGGCGGCGCCCTCCGCCGCGCAGGCCAGCGCCATCGCGCGCCCCACCCGGCGGGCGGAACCGGTGATCCAGACGATCTGCCCATGTAGCCTCATCCGGCGCCTCCGGGAACGGTTTCGCTTGAGCGTCCGGGGCACCGGGCCACAGACTGCTCCGCTAACGCTCCGCAGCCCTTATGCCCCGGGCCACCCCGCAACTCGACAGGAATCCGCATGGCGCAGTTCGTGGCCGCAAAATTCAGCCAGGAAGACATGCCGACGCTCTTCGAGCCGGTTGGGCTCCCCGACCTCAAGCCCCAGGAGTTCGTGGTGGTTCCGCGGGCCGGGGGCGAGGACATCGCTTTCATTTCCGGCTTCGAGTACAAGTCCTCCCAGCAGCTCGAGCTCCGCCGCGAACCCTATTCCCGCGTGATCCGCCGCGCCAGCGAGCCGGAGGTCGAGGCGTGGTGGACCCGCAAGTCGGAGGAGCGCCGCGCCTTGCTCCTCGCCAAGGAGAAATCCAAGGAACTCCGGCTGGACATCAAGATCACCTATGCCCGCATCGAGCCGAAGGAGGGAAAGCTGGTGCTGACCTTCACCAGCGATTCCCGCGTGGACTTCCGGGCGCTGGTGCGCGAGCTGAACCTAATCCTTAAGATCCGCGTCGAGCTGTGGCAGATCGGCGTCCGCGACGAGGCGCGCTTCATCGACGGCTTCGGCATCTGCGGCCTGCAGACGTGCTGTTCCACCTGGCTCAAGGAATTCCGCCCCATCTCGATCCGCATGGCCAAGGATCAGGACATCACTCTCCCGCCGTCCAAGCTCGCGGGCCAGTGCGGGCGCCTGCTTTGCTGCCTCTCCTACGAGGTGGACCAGTACCGCAAGCTCTCACGCGCCGCGTTCCCCAAGGGCGCCACCGTGAAGTGGGACAACAAGGACGTGGTGATCGTGGACCGTAACCTGATCGCGGGGACGTATCTGATCACCGAGGGCTCCGGCCCGCTCAAGACCATCAAGGCCGAGGAAATCGGCGAAGGCGTCGCCCGCATCCCCGATCAGATGCGCAAGTTCGGCAAGCAGATCCGCGAGGAGCTGGAGGAAGGCGGCGAGGACATTGGCGTAGCGACCGCCGATGCGGAAGCGCCCGCCGAGGAAGCACCCCGCCCCGCGCCCGCGCCCGCACCCCCCCAGAATCGTCCCAAGCCCCAGCGCCCGCAGGGCGGCGGACAGCAGCGCCCCGCCGGCGGCCAGCAGCAGAACCGCCCGGAAAAGCGTGGCGGCAGGCCCCAGCACCAGCAGAGGCCCCCCCAACAGCACCAGCAACGCGCCCCCCAGGAGGCCGCCTCCGCCGAGCCCGGAGACGCGACCGCCGCGCCCCAGGGCGAGGAGGGATCAAAGAGGCCCAGCCGCAAGCGCAACCGCGGACGCAATCGCGGCGGCCCGCGCCCGGAAGGCCAGGAGGGCGGAGGAAACGAGCAGCGCGCCGAGGGCGGCAGCCCCGGCGGATCACCGCCCGACGCACAGGGCGGCTCGCCGCCCGCGAATCCCGGCAGGCCAAAGAAGCGGCGGCGGCACTGACAATTAAGGGGAGCGTGGGCATCTTGCCCGCGCGGCTCCTTCGGCAGGCAGATGGATCGCCCGGTATTGCGATGTATATACGGCTCGGGGGGGCGCCCACGCCACCTTTTCACCCCCCGCTCACCGGCGGCATCAGCCCGATCTCGTCGCCGTCCTCCAGCACGGCGCCGGCCTCGGACCACTCGCGGTTGCGGGTGAGCATCATCGATGCGCGAAAATCCGCGAGCATCGGGTGGCGCTGCGTCAGGCGGACCAGCAGCAGCTCCAGCGTCGTCCCCTCGGCGGCATCGATCACTTCTTCGCCGACTCCGCCGGTGGCTGCCTTCAACGTCGAGAAATAGAGCACACGGACGCGCATTGTCACGCCCCGCGCACGCGCGTATCGAGCTGCAATCCATAGCGCGCGATCCGCTTCCTCAGCGTGGAGCGCGTGATCCCGAGGATCTTCGAGGCCTTGAGCTGATTTCCGCCGGTCAGGTTCAGCGCGTGGATGAGAAGCGCGCGCTCCATCACGTCAAAGGTGGAGAACTTGTGCCCGCGCCCGCGCGCCTCCACCAGCTTGTCAAAGATCGGGTCCACCAGATCCTCGATGTCCTTGAACCGGAAATCCTCCACCGCGGGGCGTACGGATTCCTTGGCCTGAAAGAGGGACTTCGCCGCGCCCGCGTCGGCCATCGGCGGCGCGGAATCACCGCTCGCGCGGCGGCCGTCGGGCGTCTCTTCCTTGAGGCGTATATCCGACGCGAGGATGGTGTCGCTCTTCGCCGTCAGCACGGCATTGCGAATCGTGTTCTCCAATTCGCGGACGTTGCCGGGCCAGCTATAAGCCATCATCTTGTCCATCGCGGCGGCACTGATCTGAAGGCGCTTGTCGCGGCGGTCCTTGAACTGCTTGCGCAGGAAATACTCCACCAGCATCGGGATGTCGGCGTGCCGCTCCTTCAGGGACGGCATCTCCACGCGCACGACGTTGAGGCGATAGAACAGGTCGGGCCGGAACTCGCCGCGCTCCATCATCCGCTCCAGGTCGCGATTCGTCGCCGCGATGATGCGGACATCCACGCGGACGGTGTCGGCGCCGCCGATGCGCTCGAACTCGCCGCTCTGCAACACGCGGAGTATCTTCGTCTGCGTCGCCACCGACATGTCGCCGATTTCGTCCAGGAAGAGCGTCCCCTCGTTGGCCAGCTCGAACTTGCCGATTCGCCGCGCCGTGGCGCTGGTGAAGGCGCCGCGCTCATGGCCGAAGAGCTCGCTCTCCAGCAGCGTCTCCGGAATCGCCGCGCAGTTCACCGCGATGAAGGGCTTCTTGGCGCGCTCGCTGTGGCTGAAGATCGCGCGCGAGGCCAGTTCCTTGCCCGTGCCGCTCTCTCCCGTGATCAGCACCGTCGCATTGCTCGTCGCCACCTGCCCGATTGTTTTATAGACGCTCTGCATCACCTCCGATTTGCCGATGATCAGGTCGCCGAAGTCCTCCTCGGCAAGGCGCGGCTCATAGTTCACAACCGTGCGCATGTCGTGCGCCACCTTCAGCGCCTCGAAGACCACCTCGCGCAGCTTCTCCACGCTGAACGGCTTCACCAGATAGTCGTAGGCGCCGTTCTTCATCGCCTCGATCACGTTGGCCGATGTGCTGAACGCCGTCATCAGGATGATCAGGATCCGCGTGTCCACCGCGCGCAGCCGCTTCAGCGTCTGCAATCCGTCCAGCCCCGGCATTCGCAGGTCCATCAGGATCAAATCGGGGCGGCGGTTCTTCACCTGGGCGATGGCTTCCTCGCCGGTGTGGGCCGCGTCGATGTCCAGATCGTCCTTCTCGAAGACGCGGCGAAAGCCCGTGATCACGTCCTTTTCGTCGTCCACCACCAGGATGCGTTGGCGCGTTGCGGCCATCAGGCGTCGCCTCCCTGTGCGATGGGCAGGATCACCGTCACCACACTGCCCTCGCCCGGCGTGCTCTCCACCCGGATGTGGCCGTTGTGGCGGCGGACGAGCTTGTTGCTGATGAACAGGCCCAGCCCCGTGCCGCCGTCGCGCGTGGTATAGAACGGCTCGAAGAGGCGCTCCTGCGTCTCCGGCTGGATCCCAACGCCGGTGTCCTCCACGCTGCACCGGACGCATGGCCCAATGGACCTGTCCTTGCCGAGCTTCGTCCTCACGGTCATCGTTCCTCCCTTCTCGCTCATCGCCTCCTGCGCGTTCACCATCAGGTTCAGCAACACCTGCTGGATCTGTCCCGGGTCCATTGTCACTTCGGGGATGCGCGGGTCGAGTTGCGTGACCACCTTGACGCGCGACTTGTTAAGCTTGTGGTTGAGGAAAAGGAGCAGCTCCTCCGCCAGCTTGTTCATCGACGCCTTCACGAAATTCGACTCCGTGGTGCGCGCGATGTTCAGCGTCTGCTCCACGATGTGGTTGATGCGATCCAGCTTCTCCGTTACAATGCGCAGGTCCTCGCGCGTTTGGTCCGTGTGGTCGGCGTTCTGGCCGATGCTGTGCATCATCAGGTTGATGATGGTGATCGGGTTTCGGATCTCGTGGGCGATTTCGGCGGCGAGCGTTCCCAGCAGCGAGAAGCGCTCCGACTGGCGCACGGATTCCTCCAGCGCGATCAGCCGCTCCGTGCGCCGCGCGTTCTCCATCGCGATGGCGCCCTGGTTGGCGAGCAATTGCAGCATCCGCACCTCCGGATCGCGAAACCGCCGGGGCTCGTGCGTATATATTGCAAGCACCGCATACACGGTATCCTGATAGGCCACCGGCACCGCGAGGAGCGACACCAACCCCTCCTCCCGCGCCAGTTCCGCGTGGCGGAACCGCGCGTTGCGGCGCACGTCGGGAATGCGGATCGGCTGGGCCTTGCGGACGACCTGCCCCACGAGCGACTGGGCGACGGTCGAGGGTGGCTTGTCGCGCCATGCCTCGCTGGCGCCGGCGATGGCGCGCGTGTGAAGCTCGCCCTTCTCTCCCGCCTCCAGCAGAACGCAGACCTTGCCATTCAGCAGCACGAGGCCCTCCTCCACGATGCGCGTGAGGATCTGCTCGATGGGGCCCGGAGAGATCAGCGTCCGCCCCACCGTGAAGAGCGCCTCCATCTCCTCCGCGTGGCGTTTCACGGCCTCGTGCAGTCGCGCCGTCTCGATCACCTTGGCGCTCTGGTTGGCCACCGCCATGCAGAGTTCCTCGTCCTCGACCGAGAACGCCGCCGTCCGCGTGGAGTCCACGTTGATGACGCCGATGACCTTTCCTTCGAGGACCATCGGGAGGGCCATCTCGCTGCGGATGTCGGCCTTGAGGCGGACGTAGCGCGCGTCGCGGCTGACGTCGTCCACGCGGATGGGTTTTCCCATCCACGCGCAATAGCCCGTCACGCCCACGCCCAGCTCCAGCTTGCAGTGCTTCCACAGGCGTGGCGGGATGTTCGTCGCCGCCTCGATGTTCAGGACGCCCTTCTTCGCATCCACCATCGCGATGGACCCGCTGGTGGCGTCCGTAATGCGGACGACTTCCTGAAGCAACATGCGGAGGATTTCCCCCGGCTCCAGAGTCGTGTTGATGATGTTGGATATCTTGTACAGGACCTCGAGACGCTCGAGACGGGCAAGGACCTGATGAACGGAGCGAGACATGGCGGCGGTCCGATGGAATGGCCCGAATTGCCCATCGCGGGCTGACCCACGGAACCTATTGCCGACCGCACCGCCACGCAAGCCGTAACTTAAACCAAGTATTATGAAACGAATAGGGGAAATGGTACGAAGGGGACCAATAGGACCGATGGGGCGGGTTCAAGAGTAGCGCGCCCCTTCCGCCGAAGTCTTCACCCCAATCCCTATTCCCAATTCCCCATTCCCCCAACTGGCCGAATTTGACCATCCCGCGCTACTCGCCCCCGGCGGCAAGGAACGGGGGTTCCGCGCCGGTCGCGATAGCGCAGAGCACATCGGGGTCGATGTCCGCGCCGTTGGGCCAGGCCAACGGTCCCCTCGACCCCATCCTCGAATCGGAGGCGCAGGCGGTGGCCGCTGAGTGGTTCAACGTGGATGACGTCCTTGAGCATGGCACGATCTCGGGCATGATTCACCCCCTACTCCACCAACCCATAAATCTGCTTCGTATCCGGGCAATAGCTGGCCGCCTGCCTCGGATCGATCAGCGAAAGCTCCCGCACCGCCGAGGAAGATACGTGGGCGAGTTCGCGGCGGCAGGGGAAGAACATCACCTCCACCTGGGGATCCAGATCGTGGATGAAGCGGAACTGGATGATCTCCTTGGCCAGGTCATAGCCATCGCGCAACCCGCGCACCAGGCGCCGCGGCGTGGTGCCGGGGAGGGCGCTTTCGAGGAACTGGGTCACCAGTCCTTCGAAGTAATCGACCTGATGGAACTGGAGCGTTGTCTTGAGCTTCTCATAGGAGTCCAGGTTCTGGTCGGCCTTTCGCCGGTTCACGCCGACGCCAACGATCACCTTGTCGAAGGCTTCCTCGGCTCGGCGAATGACGTCCAGATGCCCAAGGTGGAACGGGTTGAACGATCCCGCATAGGCGACGATGGACGGCTGGAACGCCTCGGCCACCTCGATGGCCTTGGGGAGCGCGGGCATTTCGGGATAGCGGACGTGCCACTCCCGCAGAAAGCGCAGCCGGTGGGCGCGGTACTCGGGATAGGGCGCCGCCTGAAACTCGCGGAAGATATTCTTCTCCAGTCGCGACAGCGCCGAGTAGTCCCCCTCGTAGAGCATTGCCGCGTCGTAGCGCAGGAACGTCGCCAGGAGTCCCGTCGGCGTCTCGCGATAGTTGCTGGCCTCGATCATCCGCTCCACGTTGCGCTGGAGCGGATGGTTCTTCTTCCCGCACCACCGGCGAAAGACGTCGGCGGAATGCTCCTCGTTCAGCGGGTCGCCGGGGTGATACACGCAGTCGTGAAAAAGGGCCGTGGCGACCAGCACCGCGCGGTCGTTGGAGCCCGCCTTCCAGTCGGCGTCGATGCGGCGGAGCAGGTCGCACAAGTGCTCCAGCGTGTGATGATATCGCTGGCGCTCCGTCCACCGGCGCAGCAGATCATTCTCGCAGTCCTCGACCCGGTCATCGCCGATGAATGGCGCCAGGTCCTGCCGGCAGTGTGAAACGACGAGTTGCCCGAGATCGGAGCGAATCATGAAGTGGTACCACCGGCACTTGAAGTGCCGCGATGCAATGTCTGTGGCGCGCCGGTGGCAATGGGAAGCGGCGGGCCTTGTTCCGTTGCTGCTGGCGGGATGCGGGCATACCCCCGCGCCATTGCCGGAGCCGATGCCCTATGAGGACACCCCGGCGGCGATCGTCGAGCCCCTCTTCAAGCCCCTGCTTTCAGAGCGCATCGGCGCCGCCTTGCTGGAGTCCTCCGTGAGGGACGTGCTGGCGGAAGCCCCCGACCCATCGTGGACCAGTGGGGGAGAGCAGTCGGTCGCCGCGCTGGTTGTGGCACTGGGCCTCGCGGCGGACGACGAGCCGGGGGCCACTTTCCCGCTTCCCTCGACCGACTTGTCGCGATTCCTGCCGGCGCTGGACACGGCGATGCGGCGGCGCGGCGTTATCTGGGCCGACCGCGAGGAGCTTGCGGCCGCGGTCTTGCACTACCACGGCCCGGAGGCGGCAAGGGCGCGGGGAATCGAGGGCCGGTTGCGCTCCCTGGAGGAACGCGTTTCGACTTTGGAGTCGGAGCTGGCGCGGTTTCGTTCCGCCCGCGATTAGCCTGTCTTCTCAAGAATTCCGCTCTCGTCGATCTGGTCGAACTTCACGCTGACCAGCTTGCTGATTCCCGGCTCCTGCATCGTAACGCCATAGATTGTGTTGGCAAGCGACATCGTGATCTTGTTGTGGGTGATGATGAGGAACTGCGTCGTGCGCGCGTACTCCTTCAGCGCCTCGCAGAGCCTCATGCAGTTCACGTCGTCCAGCGGCGCGTCGATCTCGTCCAGGATGCAGATCGGCGACGGCTTGTACTGGAACAGCGCCAGCATCAGGGCGATCGCAGTCATGGCCTTCTCTCCGCCGGACATCAGCGCGATGGAGCCACCGATGTTCTTGCCCGGCGGCTGTGCAAAGATGTCGATGCCGGGCTCGGGCTGGCCTTCTTCCTCGATCAGCACAAGGTCGCCTTTCCCGCCGCTGAACAGACGGCGGAAGTTCTCCTGAAAGTTCACGCGGATCGCCGCGTAGGCATCGGAGAACAGCTTGGCCGTCGTCTCGTCCAGGCTGCGGATCGTCTCCGTCAGCGAGTCTTTCGCCTGGATCAGGTCGTTGCGCTGGGCCGTCAGGAAGTCGAGCCGCTCCTTCTGCGTCTTGAACTCCTCGATGGCCGTTTCGTTCACGGCGCCCATGCGGGAGAGGCGCTCGCGCAGTTCCGCCACCAGCGGGCGGAGCTGTGCCGGATCCTCGATCTTGTCATCCTCCGCAAGCTGCGCCGCGTCGTCCTCGTCGCCGCCCTCCTGCTCCTCCTCGCTGCCATCGGGAGAAGCGATGGCGTCGTTCTCCGGCGCCATCTCGCGTTCCACGTCCTCGCGCAGTTCGGGAAGCGTCATGCCGAATTCGTTCTGGGCCTCTTCCTCGATCACCTTGATCTGCGCGCGCAGGTCCGTCGCCTCCATCTCCACCTCGCGGAGTGCGTTCTCGCGGATGTTGCGGTCGCGCTGGAGCCCCTGGACTTCCGAAACGCCGGCGCGTGCCTCTGCCAAGCGCGCCTCGTTGTCCTGGGCCAGCGTGGAGATCGTGGCCTCCACGGCCTCGCGCTGCTTCACCAGCCCGCCCAGGAGCGACTCCGCCTCGGCGATTTCCTGCTCCGCCACGGCGCGCTGCTCCACCAGAAGGGCGCCCTCGCGCTCGCGGCTCCCCTGCTCTCCACCGGCGGACTGGTGCTCCACGCGCACCTCCGTCAGCTTCCTGCCAAGGAGCATCGTGCGCTCGCGCAGCGTGCTGACCTTCACGCGCCCGCCGGAGACTTCCTCCGCCAGCGTCGCCAGCGCGCCAGAGCGCTCCGTCCCCGACGACTCGATCTCGCGCAGCGTCGCGTCCCGCTCGCCGATGGCGGCGGTCAGCACCGAAAGCGCCTCGGCACACAGGCCCACGCGCTCCTCGTGCTGGCGCAGGTCGTGGCGCTGCTGCACCTCGCGCGCCTCGCCGCTCGCCAGCGTATTGCGCCGGTCCTTGCTGCGCGCCTCGGCGGACTGGAAATCCTTCTCGCTGCGGGCCTCGGCCATTTGTTCCGCGTGGCTATCGGACTGAAGCTCGGCCGCGCGCGCGTGGGCCTGGGACAACGTATCGTTGGCCGCCGCCAACTCGTCGTGCAATCGCTTCCGGTCCGCGTCAAGGCGCGTCGCCTCGTCGCGGAGCTGGCGGATTTCGCGCGTCCGCGTCAGCAGGCCCAGCGACTTGTGGGAACCGCCCGTCAGCACGCCGGAGGGATCGACCAGTTCTCCATCGAGCGACACGTAGCGGTTGCGGATGCCCTCTCGCTGAAGACCGACGGCCACAGGAAGGTTCTGCACCAGCACCGTGCTGCCAAGGCGGCGCTCCACCGCGCGCAGGATCTTGGGATCGAACTCGATCAGATTCTTGGCGAGGCCCACCACGCCGGGGCGCTTGAGAATCTGATGAGCCTGGTCATATCGCACATTCGTCTGCAACAGGTCCAACGGCAGGAACGTGGCGCGCCCCTGGTTGGTGCTCTTCAGGAAACGGATCGCCTCCTGCGCATCGCGCTCGCTCACCGTGATGATGTCCTGCAGCGACCCGCCTAGCGCCACTTCCACGGCGACCTCGTACTCCTAGGGGAATGTGAGCACGTTGGTCAGAACGCCGACGATGCCGGAGAGCTTCCCCGACTGCGCGGCCTTCATCACCACCTGCACGCCGCGATAGAAACCCTCGTAGCTTGCCTCCAGTTCCTCCAGCGCCTGCAACCGGGACGCCGCCTGGTTGGCCGCGCGCGTCGCCTTGTCCAGGCGATCGGCCAGTTCGCTCTTCGCCTGCGACTGGGCGGAGATCGCCTCCTTGTACCGTGCCGACTCGGCGCGCAGATCCACCAGCCTGGCGCGGTGCTTCTCCATCGCCGCGCGGGAGGTATCGGCCAGGGCCTTCGCCTCTTCGGCCTCCGTGCGCAACGTCGTCATCATCGTCTCGTGGTTGGCGAGTTCCGCGCCCAGGCGCTCGATCAGCGACTCGGAGAGGCGCATGTCCTGCTGCACCTTGCTCTCCTTCGACCGCTCGGTCTGAAGCTCCGCGCGCAGGCGGGCCAGCCGCGAATTGCTGTCGTCGTGGTCGCGGCGGAGCGCGTCCAGGCGGCGCGTCTTCTCTTCGAGCTGGGCGCTCTCGGTGAGAAGCGTCGCATCCTCGCGCGCGATATCCACCTCCAGCGCGCCGATGGTGCTGGCGAGAATCTGCAACCGGTTCGCCGACGTGGAGACTTCGCGCTGGAGCATCGCCGAGCGCTCCGCCACAGCCTGCAGGGTCTGGCGCGCGCTCTCGATCCGGCGCTGCTCGCGGTTGATCGCCTGCTGCTGGTCGTATCGCTCCTGCTGGAGCTCCTGCGACCGGCGCTGGTAGTCCTCGAGCATCCGCGTGGACTCCGCGCGGCGCGCTTCCGACGCAGCCAGGGCCGCGTTCGCCGCTTCGAAGGCGTCCCGCGCCTCCGTCATGCGGGCCTCGGCCTTCTCCAGCTTCGTGCTCAGGAGCCGCTGGCGCAGCACCAGCAGGCGCTTCTGAAGCCGCCCCAGCCGGCGCCGCATCCGCCGGTGGCGTATCGCCTTGCGGGCTTGTCTATACAGTGAATTGCAGGCGCGCTGCACCTCGGTGATGATGTCGAACAGGCGAAGGAGGTCTTCCTCCGTGCGGACCAGCTTTCGCATCGTTTCTTCGCGGCGCGCCTTATAGCGGGAAATGCCCGCGGCTTCCTCGAAGAGTTCACGGCGCTCCGTCGGCTTGGCGCCCACGATCTGGCCGATCTGGCCCTGCTCGATGATCGAATAGCCGTCCGCGCCCAGGCCCGTATCCAGGAAGAGTTCGTGTACGTCCCTCATGCGGGCCTTCTGCTTGTTGATCATATACTCCGCGTCGCCGTCGGTAAACAGGCGCCGGGTCACCATCACCTCGCTCTGGTCAACCTTCAGGTAGCCGGGCTCGTTGTTGACGATCAGGTTGACCTGGGAAAAGTGCGCCGACTTCAGCGACGCCGAGCCCCGAAACACCACGTCGCCCATCTTGGCCCCACGGAGCGACTTGGCGCTCGTCTCTCCCAGCACCCACCGGATCGCGTCGAGCACGTTGGACTTACCGCAGCCATTGGGCCCCACCACGATGGTAATGCCGGGGAGGAAATCGATGGCGGTCTTGTGGGCGAAGGACTTGAAGCCGTGCAGCTCGAGGCGCTTGAGGAACATGGAGAACAATCCGCAGGAGCAGGTGACGCGGCCGCGAAGCCGCGCAAGCGATGACGTACAACGAAGGGTGACACGCCCGGCCGAACAGTGGCAATCCGAATCCCGGGGTGTTGGGAAGCTGTGGATAACTTGGGGGCCTCCGGTGGATTTCGCACATCCGATTTTCCCACAGCTTGCACCGTGAATCGCGTGAAATCCCCACACCCGGATTGACCCCCCGGCGGGTTTCGGGCCTGCTCGTCCAGTCGCCTGTGGCGAGGAATGGAGAACGGATATGGGTGCGATTTCAGGGTGGATGCGTGCGGCTGGGGCAGGTGCGGCGGTTCTGGCGGCGATCATGGGAACGGCCCAATCGGGGCCGCCCCCGCGCGAGGCCAACACGACGCTGCTGATCGACGAGCTGCCGCGCGCGGCCTTTGATCCCAAGACCTTCGAGTTCTTCGTCCTCAATCCCTTCGTCACCGTCTCCCATGCCCTTGTGGAGATGCCCACCCCCGATCTTCGATTTGTACAAGTCCAGCGCGCCGGAAACGTCGGCGTGCGGTTCGGCGACCAGATTCGCCTCGGCGCCTTTCTGTCTATCAGTGCCATGGTGAATACCGAGGGCGAGTTGGGCTTAATGGACGTCGCTTTCGCCGCGGACTACGCCACGACCGGCGTATTCTATGGCATGTACCATACCGCCAGCACGCCGACCTTTACCCGCATATGCCGGTTTACCAAGGCAGATCCCCTGGGAACGCGCGACGGCGCGGCAGCGGAGGAGTTGCTGATCCAGTTCGAGACCGCGGGAACTGTCAACCCCGGCGGCGATCTGGAGTTCGGCCCCGACGGCCTTCTTTATGCCACCATCGGCGACGGCGGCGGGGGAGCCTCCGTCGGCGGCGCCCGCGCCCAGAATACGCAGAACTACCACGGCAAGGTGCTCCGCATCGACGTGACCGGAACGCCAGACGAGGGCTTGGCCTACCACATTCCCGCAAGCAATCCCTTCGTGGCGCCGCGCACCGACGGCAAAACCGGCCTGCCGGAAATCTATGCCTGGGGGTTCCGCAATCCCAAGGGCCTCGCCTTCGATCCCACCAGCGGCAACGCCATCGTCTGTGATCTGGGCGAGTCCCGCGCCGACGAGGTGAACTTTCTCACCCTCGGCGGCAACTATGGATGGCCGGTCATGGAGGGCGAGGAGTGCTTCCCCGCCGGCGGCTACAACTGCGCCTTCTTCGAATACCAGTTTCCCCTCCTCTCCCTCCCCCACGGCGGCACGGGGCGAAAGCTCGGTCCCGGCATCTACTATACCGGTTCCCAGCACCCAGAGCTCTACGGCGCCTATGTCTATTTCGACGAGGCGGGCGCCAAGCTGAAGGCCCTGCGCTTCGACGGCTTCCAACTCGTCGGCCCCGGCCTCCTCGCCGATACCCCCAACGGAGAGGGTATCGTCCTCCTCCAGCGCGCCGATGGTTCGCTCGCGATGTTGGAGGAAGGCACCGGCGGCGAGAACGAATACAACATCGTGACACCCGCCTCCGGAGCCCCCGCGCCCGACACGTTTCCGCGCCGCCTCAGCGAGCTGCCCGCGCTGCTCGCCGCCGCCAGCGGCCTCGGCCATGAAGTCCCCGGAGTCATCTACTACCGCCCCAGCGCCCAGCTCTGGTCCGACAACGCGCGCAAGGAACGGTACGTCGCCATGCCCGGCCTCGGCCAGATCGGCTTCCGCGAGGAGAACGGCTGGGACTTTCCCGAGGAAACCGTACTTATCAAGAACTTCGCCCTGCCGCTGGATGATCGCCACACCACGGCGAGCGCCGTCCGCATCGAGACGCGCGTGATGCTTCGCAAGGATGGCCAGTGGAACGGCTTCAGCTACGAGTGGAACGCCGACCAGACTGACGCGATCCTCCTGAACACCGGCAAGGACCGCGCCTACCAGATCACCAACTCGGATGGCGACACCGTCGATTATGCCTGGCGCTACCCCAGCCGGACGGATTGCATGACCTGCCACACGCAGGTCGCCAATCGCGTCCTTGGCCTCAACACCGCCGCCATGAATTTCGAGATCGCCCACCCTGGGGATGGGGAAACACAGAACCAGATCGAGCGCCTGGAAATGCAGAGCGTCTTCGCCTCCGCCCTGCCGCGCCCCGTGGCCCAGCTGCCGCGAATGCCCGACTACATGGACGACACGCTGCCGCTGGTGCAGCGGGCCAAAGCCTATTTCGATTCCAACTGCGCCATGTGCCACCAGCCCGGCGGTCCCACCGGCGCCTCGATGGACATGCGGTGGGAGACTCCGCTCGGCGACATGTCGCTCGTGGACGTCCGTCCGATCCGCTTTTCCATCGACCCAAATTCCCGCCTCATCAAGCCCGGCGACGTCGCGAACTCCGTCGTCCACTTACGCATGAGCAGCCGCATATCCGGCCAGGCCATGCCCCCCCTCGGCACCTCCCGCCCCGACTCGCGCGCCACCGACTTCATCGCCGCATGGATCGAGGGACTAGGCGTCGTGGATCGGACCACGTGGTTCGCATACTGAGGGATGGACAGCAGGGATGAAAAGCAGGGATGAGGGATAAGGCATGGGATGAACGGGCTTTATTTCGTATATACATATATCCGTCAGCCACCGTTCGCCACCAGCCCTTGATCCCTCATCCCTCATCCCTGCCTTTCAGCTTCCTCCACAGCGTCGTCGGATTAATCCCCAGGATCTTCGCCGCCTGCCGCTGGTTGCCGCCGCAGCTTTCGAGCACCGACTTGATGTGGCGCATCTCCAGATCGGCGAGGCTGAGGTTGAGGGGATAGCTGATCGCGTCCCCGGTCGCCTTGGCCCGGCGCGGCACCGTGGAGCGGGCGCGGCGCAGGCGGGCGACTTCCTCGAGGTATAGGCTCGACTGGCTACCCATGACGGCGGCGCGCTGAACCAGGTTCTCGAGTTCCCGGACATTGCCGGGCCAGTCGTACTCCATCAGCGCGCGAAGGTCCTCCGCGGGAAAACGCGGTCGGCGCCCGGCTTCGTGGCGTGCGTATTTCTGGAGGAAGAAATCCACCAGCAACGGCACATCCTCGCTCCGCTCGCGCAGGGGCGGTATCTCGATGGGGATCACCTTCAGGAGATAGAACAGGTCCTCGCGAAACGTGCCCGCGCGGACGGCAGAGGATAGGTCGCGATTCGTGGCGGAGATCACCCGCACGTCCAGCTTCACCTCGGAGGTTCCTCCCATGGGGACGAAGCCGCCCTCGCGCATCGCCCTCAGCAGGCGCCCCTGCATGCGCGGCGTCAGATCGGCGACCTCGTCCAGGAACACCGCTCCGCCGCGGGCGGATTCCAGCGCGCCGAGTTTTCGCGCGCGGGCTCCTGTGAAGGCGCCCTTCTCGTGTCCAAAAAGCTCGCTCTCCAAGTCCGCTTCCGACACGGCGGAACAGTTGACCACCGCAAACGGATCGGCGCGCCGCGAGGAGTTCAGGGCGATGAGTTGCCCCAGCAGCTCCTTGCCCGTGCCGCTCTCTCCGCGGATCAGCACCGGCGCGTCCGCCGCCGCCGCCACACGGGCGTGGCGCATCACGCGGAGCATCTCCGCGCTGCGCCCCACGATGGCGGGTCCGCCTGGCGGCGACTCCTGCTCGCTCGCGCTGAGCTGGAAAATGGGAAGCGCGCCCTCCTCCACATCCACAAACCGGATTGCCAGCGACGGAGATCCCGAGTCTCGGAAGATACCCTCCCGCTCATAGATGAAGCTGAGATTGTGAATCGCCGACGGATTCGCCGGAGAGCGCTTGAGCACCCACGTCAGATGCTGGATCGCATCCTCCAGCATGCCGTTCTCATAGCAGGCGATGCCCAGATTGTTGTGGGCGTTGATGCGGTCCTCCTCCAGCGGCGAGATCTCCGTCACGCGCGTCAGGTGGCCGATGGCCTCGATGTAGCTGCGCGAGACGATCGCCACCTCGGCTAGTCGCTGAAGCGCGGTCACGTTCTCTGGCCGGTGGAGGAGCGCCTGCTCCAGCCACGCCCGCGCCTGACGCATGTCCTCCAGCTCGCGGTGGACCTGTCCCAGGTAGAGGCATACTTCGCAGAGGAATTCTTCCTGCGACTTGAACAGCAGCCCCAGATAGAATCGGCCCGACTGAATCGCCGGGGGTGCATCGAGCAGCGAGCGGAAGCGCTCGATCACGCGCGACGGCTGCCCCGTGCGCAGCGAGAGGATCGCGATGTTGTAGGCAACTTCCGGGAGCGCCGCGCCGACGCGCTCCGCGCGTTCATAGAACTCCAGCGCCCTCGGCCCATCCCCCGCGTGCAGGTGGCAATGCCCGCACGCCGCCAGCAGCGCGGGCCGATCCGGCGACGTTAGCAACAGCGACTGAAACCGCCGCCGCGCGCCGTCATAGTCTTCTTCGCAGAAAAGGCGCACGCCTTCCAGCCACCCGTGGGCAAACTCGGGTGGCTCGGCCCCTGCCCCCTCGCCGGGGGCGGGTCGTTCGCTGGGTGTCTGTCGCCAGGCGCTGCGGTCCACGGGTTGTCGGGCTCCCGCGCGATGTCATGCACGGGGACCCGCGATGTGGAAACCCCTATTTGTCCTCGGTGCCCTGTGCTTCGCTTTCCATCGGCACATCGTCCCACCCGCCGCCCATTGCCTTGTACACCGAGACGGCGGCGCGGGTCAGGGTCGCTTCCACGCCGGCCAGGTTCCGTTCCGAATCCAGTAGGTTGCGGTCCGAATCCAACACGTCGAAGAAGTCGATCAGGCCCTGGGTGAAGAGGTCGTTGGAGAGCTTGGACGCGCGCTGGTAGGCCTCCACGGCGCGCGCGAGGGCGTCGCGGCGCTGGCGTTCTGTATTGAGGAGCACGAGGGCATTCTCGACCTCCTCCAGCGCGTTGAGCACCGTCTGGTCATAGCGCGCCAAGGCCTGTTCCTGACGGGCCCCCGCGGCACGAAGTCGTGCGCGGAGCTCGCCGGCATTGAAGAGCGGGATGGAAACCGACGGACCGAAGGCCCACGTGCGGCTTGTGCCCGTGGAGAGGTCGGAGAGGTCCGACGTCGCCAGGCCCAAGTTTCCGCCGAAGACAAAGCGGGGGTACAGGTCGCCCTTGGCCACGCCGGTGCGGGCGGTGGCGGCGGCCAGTTCGCGCTCGGCGCGCCGGATGTCCGGGCGGCGGCGCAGCATGTCCGCGGGCGGCTGGATCGCCAGCGTCGCGGGAACGGCGGGGATCGCGGTGGGG
>JBBQYG010000057.1:0-21599 GCA_038208905.1 Candidatus Sumerlaeia bacterium
GTTCGTCCGGGGGGCGTTCTGCCTGCACCAGCCGGGCGCCGAGGATTTCGACCGAGGTCTTTATCGAGGCGAGGGGGTTGCGGATCTCGTGAGCGAGCCCCGCGCTCAGTTGCCCCAGCGCCGCCAGTCGGTCTGCGCGGCGAAGCTGTTCTTCAAGGAGGAAGAGTTCATCGGTTTTGGACTTGAGCGTTGTGTACGCCTGCTCGGCCTCCGCCCTCGCCCGTCGCTCCGACTCGCTGGAGGTCCGCAGTCGATCTGTGAGCCAACCGGTCAGGCAGCCAACCACCAGATACATGAAAACCTCCATGAAGCGGTAGAAGGTGGAATGCGGGCCGTGCCAGCCGTGGATGGCGTGAGGGAAATAGGCGATCGCGATCAGCACAGCGGTGATCAGCCCGCCGCGCGCACCAAACCAGAGTCCGGCGAGGATCACGGGCAGGTAGTAGAAACGCTGATAAATTTCGTGAGTGGGGCCATCATGAGCGTCGGTGACGTAGTGCGCCACGGTTGGGACAATCGAGAGGGCCGCGACGACGGTGATCTGGTAAGAGCGTTTCACTCTGCCGCCTCCCCCTTGCCTTCTCCATAAGGTTGGATCACGCCGATCTTTTGAAGCCGATAGATGAAGGCCTGGCGTGAAAGACCGAGGAGCTTGGCACCGCGCGTCTGGTTGTTTCCGCTTTGCTCCCACGCAGTAAGCAGCAATCGCCGTTCGATCTCGTCGAAGCTGATTCCCGCTGCCGGCAAGATGATCGTCCCGCCCGCCAACAGTCCAGCAGTCGGATCAGCCGCCCCGGCAATCGCAAGGGGCGTCAGGTCACTTGGTTCAAGGCACTTCAGGCCCGGCCTGAGCGCACAAGCTCGCAGCATGAGGTTTTCCAGCTCACGCACGTTTCCCGGCCAGGGATGATGCCGCAACAGCCCAAGGGCATCCGGCGAAACCTCTGCCCCCGGTGAGCCGTGCCGCGCAAGAAGCGTTCGCGCAAGGAGTTCGATGTCCTCGCGACGTTCGCGAAGCGGGGGAAGTTCCACAGGAACGACGGCAAGCCGATAGAACAGATCGCGGCGAAACTTACCGTCATCAACCAGCGCCTCCAGCGGCTGATTCGTGGCCGCAACAACACGCACCTTCACGCGGCGCACTTGGTTCTCGCCAATGCGCTCGATCTCCCCTTCCTGCAAGGCGCGGAGGAGCTTGGCCTGAAGCGGCAAGGGCATGTCGCCAATCTCGTCAAGGAAGAGGGTCCCATTGTCCGCCGCCTCGAACTTCCCAACGCGATCGCCGTGGGCACCGGTGAAGGAGCCCTTCTTGTGGCCGAAGAGTTCCGATTCGAGCAACTCGGCAGGGATGGCGGCGCAGTTGAGCACGACGAATCTTCCCGAAGAGCCGCGCGGCCCGTCCTCGTGAAGGGTCCGAGCGGCCAGTTCCTTGCCAACACCCGATTCACCTCGGAGCAGCACCGTCGCCGGAGACTCCGCCAGTTGGCTGAGCAGACCCCGGAGCGACTGCATCACAGCCGAGGCACCCAGCAAACGATCGACAGCCCGCCCACCATGGACGCGTTCTCTCAGGATGCGGTTCTCCGCCCGAAGCTGTTGGCGCTCCAGCGCTCGGGAAATTGCCATCCTCAAGGCGTCCTGATTCAAGGGCTTGGTGACGAAATTGACGGCGCCCGCCTTCATCGCCTCAACAGCGCTCTCGATGCTGCCAAACGCTGTCACGACGATAACCGGTGTCTCATCCCCCCGCCGCGCTTTCTCGGCGAGAAAGGCCATCCCATCCAACACAGGCATCTTCAGGTCGCACAGAACAAGATCGGGTTTTCCGGAGGAGAGCAGATCCAGCCCCTCCTGCCCGTTCGCTGCTGCAACCACGGCGTATCCCGCCTGCTTGAGGGCGTAGGTCACCACCTGACGGAAGTTCTTGTCGTCTTCGATCAGCAGGATGTTGGAGGTCATGCGGAGCCCTTCTACGAAACCGGGGTGGAGGAATAGTCTGCGCTTGGGCTCCCGATTGCGGCAAGCGTTCTCCCTCACGGCGATTCCTTTCAAGCGTCGGAGTGCGAGGGCGTAGCGCCAGCGTGCCCCGTAGCAGTGGTTTACGCCGTAAACCTTTTGTTTTTCAGTGTTCTGAATCTCGCCTGCGGATCAGAAGGTCGGCAGGTCGAATCTCTCATGGCGCGCAATTCAAATTGCTCGACTTAGCAGGCGCTTGCGATCCTACCCGGCGGCGTTTCCGTTTGTGGTTCCAAGTCTCTTCCAAGTCTCTTCGGCTTCCACCTGTTGGCGGGCTTGGAAGATGCCTTCTTCGAGAGGCCCAATTCGCGGTGGCGTCGGGCCTTTTCCATCGACCTGATCCGGCCCTGCAATCAGCGTACGGCGGCGCTTGTCATGACGACGGCGCATTCCCGCAAGGATCGGCAGCCCGCGTCACAGGGGCGCCATGTCGATGTCCGATATTCAAGTGCCCACAATCGGAAAGCCGCCGCCCGACCTTCCCGATGGACCAGAGACTTCCTATATGGGACCCGGCGGCGCGTGGCTCGCGGCGGATGTTCAACCGGATCCCGAGGCCGAATCACTTGGGACGGACGCGACGATGGCGAGGCCCGCGGTATCCGATTCGCGGATATCGGCTTCTGAATCTTGGGGCACGCTCACCTTTGGCACGGCCCCGGCCCACGATGCCTTCGGGCCGGTACCGGGAAGCGCCAGCGGCTACCGCTCGATCTCCTCCATCGGCGAGGGGGGCGTCGGCGAGGTTTGGAAGGCGGAACAGGTCAGCCTGGGCAGGACCGTCGCCATCAAGCGCATCCGCGAAGATCTGACGCGCGAAGGCGAGCAGTCCACGCCGGCAAGCATCCTTCTGCACCGCTATTTCCTCCGCGAAGCCAAGACGGCGGCGCATCTGGACCATCCCAATATCCTGCCAGTTTACGATCTGGGCCTTGATGAGTCGATGAAGCCCGTGATCGCGATGAAGCTGGTCACGGGAACACCGTGGTCGCGGCTACTGAGGTCCGATTTCACCGAGATGGCCGGGGAAGACTATCTCCAGAAGCACTTTTCGATCTTCATGGCAGTGGTTCAGGCGGTTGCCTTTGCCCATTCGCGCGGCATCGTACACCGCGATCTGAAGCCCTCCCAGGTGATGGTGGGCGAGTTCGGCGAGGTGCAGTTGATCGATTGGGGCCTGGCCGCAAGCGTTGATCCCGCCACGCTGCCCGAAATGTGGCGGCCCTCCAATCCCCAGCTTCCGCCCAACGTGTCCACTGCCAACAATCCCGCTGGAACCGCGGCCTACATGGCGCCAGAGCAGACGGAAAGCACCGCCGCGAAAATTGGCCCATGGACGGATACCTTCCTACTCGGCGGAACGCTTTACACCATCCTCACGGGTTCCGTCCTCTACATCGGAAAGACTTCGCGCGAGGCGTTTCGGCAGGCACAGGTCGGCCAGTGGCGCCCCATCGACGTGGCTGCGGAGGGGCGCGCCGTTCCGCCCGAGCTTGCCGCGCTGACGGAGGAGTTGCTCGTCCCCGACTGGCGCGATCGCAAGCTGACCGCGGCGGCGCTGCTTTCCCGCCTGCGCGAGTACCTGACGGGTACGGCGCGGCGGCGCGAGGCCATCGAGCTGGTGGCGCTCGTGAGAGAGGAGATGGCGTCGAAGCTGGAAGGATACGGGGATTTCGAGCGGCTTCTCGCTCGGCTGGAGCGCTCGCTGAACCTCTGGCAGGGAAGCGCAGAGGTCGCTCCGCTGCGGGAGGAGCTCCACCGCCGCTACGTGGGGCTGGCGCTTCGCAACAACGACCTGGTTCTGGCACGTCTCCAGTGCATGGGGGTTTACGACGCGGGTGAGCGGGAGCGCCTCCTGGCAGCGATCGCGGCGCGGGAAGCGGCGCTCGAGCGGCGAGAGGGTCAGCGCCGCTCGGCGATCCGCGGCGTGTTGGCGCTCACGGGTTGCTCGCTTCTTTTCGCCGCCTATGCGTGGCGCCAGAAGGGCAAGGCCGACACGGCGCGCGATCTCGCCGAGGCGAGCCAGAACCTTGCGCAGCGGGAGCAGTATTTTGCGGCAGTTGGGTACGCCGATGCCTCGATCAATTCCATCAACCTGCGCAAGGCGCGGGAAGTCATCCAGAGCGCGCCAGAGCCGCTCAGGGAGTGGGAGTGGTACTATCTGAAAAAGCGGATGCGGCTCTTCGCGGATTCCATCGACGCCCCCGCCCAGCTTCTGTGTTGCGAGTGGTCGCCGGACGGAAAGCATCTGGCCTTTGGCGGTGAATTCAAGTCGCTGTCGATCTTCGACCTCGAGTCGCGGGCAACCACTCCGCTCGTCGGGCACGAGGACAAGATATACAACGTCGCCTACTCACCCGATGGGACGCGCCTGCTTTCGACTTCCAAGGACAAGACGGCGAGGCTGTGGGACGTGGCGACGGGCGAGTGCCTGCGAGTCCTGGAGGGGCACAAGGGATGGGTCTATGCCGCGGAATTCCATCCGACGAAGCCGCTGGTCCTGACATCCTCCGGGGACTTCACCGCGCGCATCTGGGACTTGGAATCGGATAAGTTCACGGAACTCGCGGGGCATACGAAGATCGTGTTTTCGGCGGTCTTTACATCGGATGGCAAGCAGGTCGTCACTGGCTCGCGCGACCGATCCGTGAAGTTCTGGGACGTGGAGACCGGGGAACTCCTGCGCACGCTCCAGACGACGCATCGGAGCGGTGTGACGTCGGCGGTCCTCAGCCCCGCCGGGAACCTGCTGATGACAACCTCCTGGGACGGCGACGCGAAAATCTACCTCGCGGATACCTTCGAGGAAACGGCCACGCTCCGGCTGCATACCGACGCGGTGTATCGCGGGCTTTTCGCGAAGGACGGAGAGCATGTCTATACGTTCTCCCATGACGGGACATTCGCCCTGTGGAACGTGGCGTCGGCGCGCCCGATGGCAAGGTACTCCGGCCACGAGGGGCTGATCTGGGATGGCGCCTTCGATCCGGAACGCAAGCGGCTGGCCACGGCGGGCTATGACAGCAAGGTTCTGGTCTGGGATATCCCGATGATCGATCCGACGCCCCAAGTACTTGACGAGAATCCGATGCCGGTCGAATGGAAGTCGGCGGAGAGGGCCTCGGTGTATTCCTCCGCCGACTCCTCCTATGCAAGCCTCGACGATCAATGGGAGAGTCCGGAGGGGGCCAGGTTGGTATCGGCCTCGGGCGTCAAGGCCGTGATTGCGAGCGGTCGAAATGCAATCAGCGACAATGGGCGCTATCGCGTCGTGTTCGATCAGCCCGGCGATGTGTTTGACAGGGAGAAGAAGAACGTCGCGGCCAAGCTCTCGCCCGACGCCGTCAAGACGGCGGCGTTCTCTCCCGATGGATCGAGCCTTGTGCTCGCGTTCGATAACGCCGCGGCGATCTACGAAACCCGCAACTGGAAGCAGCGGCAGTCGATCCCCGAAGGCCCCCCCGTGAGGCACGTCAAGTTCAGCGGCGATGGGTCTCTCTTTGCCGTCGCGCGGTGGATAGACCGAACCTCCAATACCGTGGAAGTCTATCGGTCCGCGACGATGGAGAGGGTCTTCGGGGAAACCGGCGACTGGGGCGAGTCGGATATTTTTGCCTTCTCGAGCGACAATCGCACGATGGCCTTTGCCACACTGAAGGAATGGCTGATCAGGTCCGTCGATCTGGAGAAGGGCACGATGGCTTTGGACTTCACCGGGCACACAAACCGGGTCGTTGGACTCGCGTTCCTACCGGACTCCTCCCGCCTTTTCTCCGTGGCGATCGATTCCACTTTCCGCGCTTGGGACGCAGAGAACGCGAGGGAACTGCTGCTGCGAAGCGAGGCCAGCGGCGACCAGTATATTGGCATCGCCGTCGCCTCCGACGGGCGGACGCTTCTCCTCCCCAGCAATATGGGGCGACTCTACGTCTTCGGCGCCGATGGATACGATCCGTAGCGATAGGTTGGAGTTGCCGCCGGGAAAATCCTGTCTCCCAATTGACGGACGCCGTGCGAGTGATACGCACAGGTGGAACTGGCGAGGTTTCGACGCATGAGAGTCTCGGATCGGATTCGCATTCTGGCATTCGCGATCGCGGCGGCAGTCGCCGCGGCGGATTCCCACGCCCAGCGGTCGTTTCCCGTCTCTCCCCTGCCCGCTGCCCGCAACCTCCACGGCACGGCGCTCGTTGGCGACTACCTCTACGCGGTATCGGGCGATACGCCGTCGGGGTTCACGGCCTCGGTGCTCTCTGCCCGCGTGAATCCGGACCGCACTCTGGGCGTGTGGGCGGAAAACCGCGCTCTCCCCGCGAAGCTCATCTACATCGGCAATTCCGTCTTGGCTGTCGGCGGTGTCGTAATCGTCGTGGGAGGGCAGGAGGTCGAGGAGTCCTTCAGCGCGACGGCCTATTCCAAGAAGCCGAGCAACGTCGCCTTTTTTTCGCGCGCGGGCGCCGCGGGGACGCTGGGGCCGTGGCAGAAGAGTGCCCCCTGGCGGAGTACGGCGTCCGTGGGCGCGGCAGCCGTCAGCGACGGCAAGCACATCTATGTGATCGGCGGACAGGATGCCAGCGGCGCAATCACCGGCGAGGTCCACGGCGCCAACATCGATCCCGCGACCGGCGGGCCCTCGACATGGTTCCGCATGCCGGATCTTCCAACGCCGCTCTGGTTCCACGGCGCCTTTCACCACAACGGGGCGATCTATACGGTGGGGGGCCGCGCGGGGGATGGCGAGGGCACGACGACCGACAGGATATTCCTCTCCAAGATTCAGTCCGATGGCTCACTCTCGTCGTGGTCCGAATCGCCAGGCAGGCTGGCGTTCCCCGTCAATGGCGCGTCGGTCTGCGCCTCCGACCAGTACATGTTCCTTTTTTGCGGGCGCACGACCGGCGGCGAACTCGTCGAGCGGATACAGTACGCCGAGCTACTCCCCGATGGCATCACCGAGTGGGAAGCGGCGAATACAACCCTGACGGCGCGCTACTACTCCTCGGCGGTGCTGGACAGCGCACGGCGCGCGATCTACATCGTGGGCGGTCGCTATGCCACGGCGTTCACCGACATCAACCGCGAAGTATTCTGCTATCCATTGGCCGCGAGCGCGGCGAGCGGTCCATCGACGAGCAGTGGACAGATCGCGACGCCCGGTTTTCGCGCACTGGGCCCCGCGCTGGCGCAGGGCGAGCGCGAAGGCAAGAACATCCTGATGGTCTTCTATTCGGCCAATGTACAGCCGTCGCGCAAGCTGGCCGAGACGCTCTCGGCGTCCGCATCCTTCTTTACCGAAATCAATGCCGCGGCGGTTCCCGTTCTGCTGGAAGTCGCCGAGCACGGCGAACTGGTCAGGCGATACGAGATTGTTCGCGCACCGACCTTCGTACTCACGACACCCTCCGGCGTTACGATTTCCACGCGGACGGGGATCCTCTCCCAGCAGGAAGTCGTCAGCTTCGCCCGCGGCCGGTAGTCGCGACGTCGCGATCCGCATCGAGCACCAGCAGCGCCCCGCACCCATCGCACACGGGATCGTCCAGATAGCCGCGCACGAGGCCGCGTAGCGCAAACCCGAGCCGCGCCTGCACCGACACTGTCGGGTCGAAGATCTCGCCCCGCGCCAGTTGATCGTAGTACTCCTCCGGCGAGCACGATTCGCGCACCGCGCCGTATCCGCTCAGCATCCCCACCGCCACCTGCCCGCGCAGCCCAAGGGCACGCACGACCTCGTGAAGCGCCTGGAACAGGGCCCTCGCGATGCCGCGTCCCCGATAGTCGGGATGCGTGCCGATGTCGGCGCAATAGAGCCACGCGCCCTCGGGCTCGTGCGAGGTCAAGTACCCGCCCTGGATCAACTCTGCGAAAGTGTGGCCCGGATGATCGAAGTCGAAATCGAGCCGGATGTTGCTGGTCGCCCCCGCCACGCGGTCGCCATCGAGGACGACGAACTGGCCCTCGGGAAAGAGCTCGATGTGCCTGCGATAGTGCTCCGCGCGGAAGCGCTCCTCGTGGGCCAGCGTCGGGAACACGGTGATCTGGAGCTGCTCGAGCTGGTCGGCGTGCTCCGGCCGCGTTGATGCGACGACGAGGCCGCCGGGCAGTTCGCGTCTATACGGAAGTGGGAAATCCATGGTATCTGCCGACGCTATCTCGGCGTGCGCTCCGCGGCCTCGTTGATGCGGTCGAGAATGCGGCGCTGCATCGACGCCTCCATCTTCTCGACCATCTCGGCGGGAGTCTGGCGGTTCTGGAGAAGCAGGTCGATCTGGGGATTGAAGACGTCGGACTCGAGTGTTCCGTAGAGCGGGATCTGAGGGATGCGCTTGGCGAGGCGGAGCTGGAGCATGAACTTGGGGACGTAGGGGTACTTGGTCATGTCCAGATTCTCCCATGCGGCGAGGCGGACGGGGATCTGGCCCAGCGTGGTGGACCAGCGCCGCTGCACGGGCTCGCTGGTGAAGTAGCTGAGCATCTGGAACGCCAGGTCGGGATCCTTGGAGGATCGCAGGATGACGCCCGTTTGCCCGCCGACGTTCGACGACGACCACGCCTGGATTCCGAGGCTTTCGACCAACTCGGGATCGGAAGGCGGCAGACCGAGCGCGTCGATCTCCGCCTGCGTCGGCGCAGGGATCAGCGCCACGTCGAAATCGAGTCCGGCGTTGGTGAAGTTCTCCACGTTCCACGGGCCCGACAGCGCCATGGCGTAGTTGCGGTTGAGGAATCCCGCGTCGGGGCCCAGGGCGCTGCGCTTCCACGCGCCGCCCTCCACGCCGCTGTTGACGATGGCCAGAATGCGGGTCATCGCGGCGATGCCGTTGGGCGTGTCGATGTCGGGATGGCCGACGCCCTGCTCGTCGTACTTCACAAAGCCGACGCCATACATGTTGAAGAAGGGGAAGTTGAACCACAGCGAGCCGTAGGTTCCAAACGCATAGACGCCGCGCTGGGTGTCGGTGAGCACCTTGCCATAGGCCACCATCTCGTCCCAGTCCCGCGGGGCGCGGTTGGGATCGAGCCCCGCCGCGCGCAGCTCAGTCGCCTTGTTGCGGAATATCTCGCGATTCCAGAAGAGCGAGACGGTGGTGGTCTGAACCGGGAATCCGTAGAGACCCGTCTCTCCGAGCCTGTTCACAAGTCCCGCGTCGAACGAGGCGCCGACGAATTGCTCCCGAGCAGTTTCGATCGTGCCGAAGTCGCGCTTGAAGGACTCCAGCTCGTCGAGCCGCACGAGCCCCTTGCCGAAGCTCATGTCGGTGACCTTGATCGCATCGAGAAAGGCCACATCCGGCGTGATGTCGGCCATCGCCGCCGTCTTCAGCTTCGTGAACATGTCGTTGTAGGCGACATACTGCAAATCAACGATCAGGTTCTTGCCGTTCTTCGACTCCCACTCCTTCTCGAAATCGTTCATGATCTCGCGAAAGACGGCGGTCTCCTCCGTGTTGAAAGCCTGCCAAATCTGGATGCGGACGGCGCCTTCGGGGACCTTGCCGCGCGGATCGCCGCAGGAGCCAAGGGCGAGGAGGGACAGCGCGGCGGTGCCGATTCTGAGCAGGCGGGCGATCATTCCTTCACCGATCCGGCCGTCAGGCCCTGAAGGAAGTATTTCTGCAGCGCGAGGAAGAGCACGGCGATGGGGATGATCGAGAAGCAGGCACCCGCCATGATCTTTTCCCACTCGTTGGCGTTCTGGCCCTTGAATTGTTGGAGGCCAACGGGAAGCGTCAGCACGTTCGAATCGCCGGTGTTCACGATAAGCTGCCACAGGAAGTTGGACCACTGCGTCACAAACGTGAGCAGGAACAGCGTTACCATGATCGGCAGGCACACGGGAATCACCACGTTTTGGAAGACCTGAATATCACTGGCGCCGTCGATTTCCGCCGCCGCGAAGAGGTCCTTGGGAATCTGGGCGATGTACTGCCTCAGCAGGAACAGGCCAAACACGTTGGGCAGGTGCGGCACAATCATCCCTTGGTAAGTGTTCATCCATCCAAGGGACAGCGTAATGCTGAACTGGGGCACCATGTAGATCATCCCCGGCACCAGCATCGACGACAGCAGCACCAGGAATAGCGGATCGCGATAGTGAAACGGGAACACCACAAAGGCGAACGCCGCCATCGTGCAGATCAGCACCGTCAGCGTGGCCGCCGATCCCGCCGTGATCAGCGAGTTCATGAAGTACTTGGCGAATGCGAAATCGGGATTGTTGACGATGGCGTTGAAATTGTCGAGCGTGTAGAGCCGCGCGACGGCGGCGGAGAAGGGGATGCGCTCCTCGATGCGGAATCCTTCCGCCCGTCCCGCGCTGGTGGTGAGGTTGTACTCGCCCGGTGCCGTCTCGGGAATCGACAGGCTGTCGCCATCGCCGAGGTCGAGCAACAGCCGACGGCCCGGATCGGAAGAGAGATTCGCGATCACGTTGTCCCCGTCGCGATAGACGGATACGATTGGCTTACCGGTGAAGTTCACCACCCCGTCCTTGACCGCGGCCAGCGAGAGCGCCTTCCCCGATGAAGCCACCGCGGGATCGGCGACTGTGGCCTCCCCATTCACGGAAAAGCCGTACTCGAGGGAGCCGCCCTTGAGTGGACCCACGTATCCAACCCAGACGCCGCCGAAAAGCTGGCCGAGTTGCTGGCGTGTCTCTACCCCGGCGGCATCGACGACCACCGCCTCGACCGAGGTGGCCGTGGGATTCACATACTGCAAGTGGAGCCATCCGCCGTCTCCGCCAACGACCGGCAGCGGAACCGCGGGCTCCGAAGCCACCGGCGACACGATCGTCGTCCGCGGAACGAATCGAAGCTGAAACGCCGTCCCCTTGGCCTTGAACGCCGTCAGGATCATCCAGCCCAGCGGCAGCATCACCACCGCCAGCAGCGCCAGCAGCACGATATACACCGCCGAATTACGCACAACGGCCGCCCCCTGGGGAGAGACGGGATGCGCGATCGCGTCGGCGATGGGGTTGGGGCTCTTGTCCATCGTCAATCCCGCGGGCTGAGGACTTTGTAGTTGAGAAAGCTGATCACGAGCGCGATCAGCAGCAGCATGAAGCTGATCGCCGCCGCCTCGCCATACATCGACTGATCGAAGTTCTTGTAGAGGTGGTAGCCGCTGATGCGCGCGCTCTGGAGCGTGACGCCCGCGACGTTCACGCTGGTGCCGCCGGTGTCGTCGGTCATCGCATAGATTTCCGCAAAGGCGTTCAGCGTTCCCATCAGGCCCGTGATCGTGAGGAAGAGGATGATCGGGCGCAGCATCGGAAGCGTGATGAGAAAGAGCTTCTGGCGCGCCGAGGCGCCGTCGACGTCCGCCGCCTCGAAGATCGACTGATTGATGCTGTTCAGGCTCGTCAGGAACAGGATCATCCCAAAGCCCGCGTTCTTGAGGATCATCGTGAACGCGATCGCGGGGAGTGTGGTGTAGGGGTTGTTGAGGATGCCCGTGCGCGCAAAGATTTCAACGGGCCCGCGCAGCACTCCTGACATGTCAACCGTGCCGACGCGGGCCCCGCCCAGCGTCTTGAGCAGCACCGGATCGACAAATCCCGAGAACCAGAGCAGAACCGACGTGAACAGCCCGCCGCCGGGATTGTAGATCAGCAGCCAGATCACGCCGACCACGTACAGGTCGAACACGTTGGGGAGGTAGAACCCGCTCCGCAGCAGGCCGAAGCCGCGAATCTGCCGATTCAGCAGCAGCGCCAGCGCCAGCGACAGCGCCATCCCCGGCACAATCGTCAGCACCGAATACACGAAGGTCAGGAAGATCGACCACCAGAACACCGGATCGCGAACAAGCTGGGCGTAGTTGTCCACCCCGACAAAGTCCATCGTGCCGAACAGGTCGTAGAAATCCGAGTAGATCGTGACCCGGTGCAGGCTGATCCACACGCTGTAGAAAAGCGGATAGCCGATGAAAACGGCGAAGATCGCGAGGAAGGGGAAAATGTAGGGGAGCGCACGCAGGTCGTGCTTGAGGGTGATTTTCGAGGGATTCAGGTCCATCGCGCCGCCGGCCCCCGGAGGGTGGGTCTGTTTCGACTAGTCCGCCAAAGGTAGAGGAAGTGCTCCCAAACGCGACGGGAACACAAGCCCCGAATCAAGCCACCGCGCCGACGACGAAGCCATGTGGGGCTTCGCCGCCGGCGCGGATCGGCACGGGAGACTTAGTTGCGCTGCTCGGAATTGGTGCGAGCGATGTCGCCCTTGGAAACGGTGCCGTTGGTCGGATCGTAGGTTCTCTCGCTCCCTTCGACCAAGGCAGCGAGGGCGGGGACCGGCTTGGAAAGGAGGGGATCCTGAAAATCGTTCGTGCGGTCGGGCCCAGCACTGTTCAATGCCCACTGCACGACGCCTTTGTTGCCGAAGTAGGCTGTCATGGCGCTACGGTCGGCGAAGAGGCCGTATGAGGGAAGCGGTGCTAGATTCAATCCGGAGACGCCCGTGGTGTAGTCGGTATACTCGAAGGTCGGATCCTGACCGGGGGTCACGGGAAAAGCCGTCGTCGCCTTCCAGAAGATATCGGTGGGAAGCGACGTGAGATAGGCAACCGGTGTGGTTACCCCACGCAGTCGGTTGTTGAATGTGGCCGGGGCGGGAGCACCGGCGCCATTCACCCACTGGGCTGTAATCGGGTAGCGGTTGAAGTCGATGTAGTAGGACTCGAGGGAGACCGTGATCGTCCGCATGTCGGCCTTCACGCGGGAAATCTTGGAGCGCGTCTGAGCCTCGAGGAAGTTCGGAACCGCGATGGCGGCGAGGATGGCGATGATAGCGACGACGATCAGCAGCTCGATCAGCGTAAAGCCAACGGGACGACGAAAAGATGACAGGGTCTTCATGAGGCGACTCCTAGGGGGGGGATTTCCCCGATTGCTCGGGGCGTGCAATTGCTTCCAGTTTTTGCACAGTGTGTCGACTTCAGCGGGGGGGCAGCCGGTGCTTTACTTGGGCACTCGGCACCCGCCTCAAACAGGGGTTACACCCGATTGCATCCCTTGCGTCAAGGCAAATTTGGACTGGTCAAAAAACCGAAATGCCGCTCCACTCCTACGGTTGACGGCGGAGAGGCTTGATGTTCGCCTCGGATTCTTGGACGGCGCCTGTGCAAACATTTGAGCAGTTACCAGCCCCTTCGTGGCCCGGTTTGGTACTTGTGCAACACGGGCCCGTTACAGGACAATTCCCCGCAAACGCCGTCGGTGGCGAGAACGCCATAAATCACCCGAACATCATAGGAACCCCGATGAAACGCATCGCCCCGCTGGCACTCCTGTTGGCCCCTATCGCATTCATCGGCTGCGGAGGCCACACCCCGGCCCCTGTCGATTCAATCCCCGGCTTGCCCGCCAAGGCCACCCGCGCAGCCGCCCCCATCTGGAGCGCCCGCACGGTGCCACTCCCCCTGGGCATCGTGCACCTGGTTCCCGGATCGGATATCCGCGTTCCCCTGATGGGAGCCGCGAATGGGGAAGTCCGAGCGGTGACGCGCGTCGATGCCGGCGCTGCGTCCCCGCTCACGGTCGGCATCGATGGCCGGACCCTGGTCCTCAAGGCGCCGGAGGGAAAGAGCGGCACGTCGCTCGTGAAGGCCGAGCTGGAGTTGATCGACGGCTCCACGCGGACGGTCGCGTTCCCCGTGATCGTCGATGCGCTCCCGGTTATGGAGTTCACCTACACTGCCCCGCCGGGGAAGACCGTCAACAGGGTCGCCCTGGCCGGCGCCTTCAACGGTTGGAGCCAGGACAAGGACGCCTTCGCGGCGGACGCCGACGGGGTGTTCCGCCTCCGCATCGCCATCGCGCCGGGGACGTGGACCTACAAGTTTGTGGTCGATGGAGAATGGATGGCCGATCCCTCCAACCCCGAGAAGGATTCCGGCGGATACGGCAATTCGATCCTGCGCGTTGCGGGGGAGAAGACCGAGGTCTTCGACTTCGGCGTGCTCGCGCCCGGGATGCCCGGCGCCGGAGCACAGGGCGGATTCCGCGCCATCCTTCCAGCCGGTGACAGCCTGGGGGCCGACTCGGTGACGGTGATCGCCAACAACCGGCTGCTGGACACAGCCGAATACACCGTCGATCCCGGCACTGGCGTCGTCAGCCTCAACGTGGCGACGGAATCGTGGGGCGCGGAGAACTTCGTCGCCGTGGTTGCGGCCTCCGCACAGAAGCGCGCCGGAGCAAGCCAGTCCTTCTTCACGTGGTCCGCCGCGCCGCGCTCCCCGCGCGACGAGGTGATCTACTTCACGATGACCGATCGTTTCCGCGATGGCGACCCGGCCCTCAACAAGCCCGCCGACGATGCGCGACTGGCGCCGATGGTGGACTACATGGGCGGCGACTGGGCCGGCATCCGGCAGAAGATCGAGGAGGGATACTTCACCAACCTCGGCGTCACATCGATCTGGATTTCGCCACCTTATCTCAACACGCCGAAAGTGGAGCAGGAATCCGTTCCGCCGGGGAACTACTTCACCTCCTACCACGGATACTGGCCGATTTCCTCGACGGAAACGAATCCGCAGTTCGGCTCCATGAGCGACCTGCGCGCGATGGTCAAGAGCGCCCACGGCAAGGACATCGCCGTCCTGATCGACTTCGTGGCGAATCACGTCCACCAGGATCATCCCCTGATTCGCAACCACCCCGAGTGGGCCGCGCCGCTGCTTCTGCCCAACGGCACGCAGAACATCCGCAAGTTCGACGAGCATCCCTTCACCACTTGGTTCGACACCTTCCTTCCCACGTTGGACTATGACAAGGATCCGCGCATCGCCGACGCCATGATCGACAACGCGGTCTATTGGCTGCGCGAAACCGGCGCCGATGGATTCCGCCACGACGCCGTGAAACACATCCCCGAATTCGTATGGCGCGGACTGACGGAGCGCCTCAACGAGTACGGCATCAAGCATGGCCGCGATGTCTATCAGGTGGGCGAAACCATCTCCGGCTACGACACCGTCGCGCGCTTTGTCGGCCCCGACCTGCTGACGGGTCAGTTCGACTTCCCCGGCTACTTCACGCTCCGCGGCGTGCTCGCCCAGGGGACCGGTTCCATGACGGACCTCGCGGACTCGATTCGCGGGGCGGCGCGGTGGTATCCGCCGTCGGCCATCATGAGCCCCCTGATCGGCAACCACGACGTTTCCCGCATCGCCGCCTTTGCCGACGGCGACCTGGCCGAAGGGGTGGACGACAAGGCCATCGCCAAGACCAACCCGCCCAAGATCGACTCGCCCGAGACGTGGGGGAAGATCGAGATGGCCTATGCCTACCTCATGGCGCTCGACGGGCCACCAACGCTCTACTACGGCGACGAGATCGGCCTGAGCGGCGCCAGCGACCCCGACAACCGCCGCCCGATGCCTTGGGACGGCTGGACCACCGAGCAGGTGGCGCTGCACGACGCCGTGGGTCGGCTGGGCAAGATGCGCGGCGACACCATCGCGCTCCGCCGCGGCGCCACGGAAGTCCTCCACGCCGACGCCGAACGCCTCGTCCTCGCGCGCATCGCGCCGGAGGAGACCGTGATCGTGCTCATCAGCCGCAAGCCCGCCGACGGCTCCATCACGGTCAACTTCCCCGCCCACTGGGGAACGCCCGAGAGCGTCGAGCCCCTTGAATCGCGCGGAATTACCTCCACCCCCCTCGCGAAGGGCTTGACCATCGCCGATGGGCCATCGTCCTACGGATTCTGGAAGCTGAAGTGGTAGCGCGGGCATCCTGCCCGCGACGATGAAAAAGGAGACAGGATGACAGGATCGCAGGATGATCTTGCCCTCCTGCTCTTCTGCAACCTTGCCTTGCGTGGGTGGGGCCCACGGCTCTACCTTCAGACCAGAATTATCCCGAGGGGTCCACTGCATGAGCGAGACGGGCGGCGAGAAGAAGGACAAGCCCGACGACTTCCTAACGGAGGCCGAGAGCCAGAGCCCCAGCATCGTCGCCGAGTTTGTGGACTTCCTGCGCTACAACAAGAAGTGGTGGCTCACGCCGATCATCATCGTGCTGTTGATCCTCGGCGCCTTCGTGCTGCTGTCGAGCTCGGCGGTGGCGCCGTTTATCTATACGTTGTTCTGACCCGTAAGAAACCAGATCAAAAGGAAAGCGCCTCCGAACTCGACCGAGCTTCGGAGGCGCTTCGCTATTCCTGCCACCAGCGTGTGGGGCAAAAACGATCAATCAAACATCTTCCAAGTGTCGCCCGCGATGGAGGCCGTACCAGCAACCGTGTTCTTCTGGGTGGGTGCCAGAGCATTGAAGTCGACCGTGTCGTAGGTGTTGTAGCCCAAGACGCCGGGAACAAAGCTGTACGAAATGTTGGCGCCGCCGCCGCCGCCCTGCACCGCGAAGAGCTCGAGGGCATCCGAAGCAGTCGCTCCGATCGCGGCGAGCGGAATCTTGATCTCGACGCCGGCATTTCCCTCTGTCGGGTATGTTGCACCCGGCGTGTAGGCCACGGAAACACCCGTCGCGAATCCGGTCGCCTGAGTAACCGCAGTTCCGTTGGTCGGGTTGCCAATGAAAACATCAGCGCCGACTACCTCGGTCAGGCCGGTGCGATAGTTGATCACGCTGACGAACCCGTTGGTGGAGGTGCCACCGCCGGCGCCAGAGAAGCGCACAGCCAAGTCCGCGTCTGCTGCGAGAACCGGGATGAACCCGAAGAAGGGGGAGAGCCCGTCGTTGCCGCCGGTCAGCGCGATGCCGCTCTGGATGCCGGTCGGCGTATTGACGCGTCCCACGACAAGGCGGAAGTTGTTGCCGTTGCCTTCGGCTGTGCCCGACAGGCCAACATACAAGTCGGTGGCATCGCGGAAAGTGCGGAGGGAGACGATCCCGTGCGGGCCATAGCCGGAATCGATCGCGTTGCTCACCACGGGGGTCGTGTAATCGGAGTCCGTCAGGACGCCGTTAACCGTCGGAACGGCGAATGCTGCGCTTGCGGCGAAAACGAAGGCGGTAACTGCGAATGTCTTCTTCATGTTAGGTGATCCTTTCACCGAGAATACCGGATACCTGTCACTAGAGCGCCACGCGGCGCAAGGAAAATGTGGACCGGGGCGCAACGGAATGCACAGCTCGACTATTGATCACGAAATCGAGTGCAACCTCAATATAATCAGTCTTACCCGATTTTTTTGCAACGAGCTGGACCGTAGGGGTGCGTGTGCAATATTCCGCAATTCTTCAACCGTTCCCCGGTTCAAGCGCCGCCCGCGTCAAACCCGCTTGAACATCGAGTACCCCGGCCCGGCGCCCCGATCCACCGTCCGGAACAGGCGGACGGAGCGGGGGGGGAGCTTACACTCGATGAGGCCGCTGCGGATGACGGCGTGGTCGCCGGTCAGCAGGCACTCCATCGGGGCGGCGTCCATGAGGCGCGATTCGCGGATGGGGACGATCTCGTCCACGGGGGCGTTGGTGGGATTCACCACGGCGATCATCGTCTCCCGGGCGCGGTCCGTCCGCCGGATAAAGGCGACCAATTGCGTCGCATCGAGGACGCGGCAGTCGCCGATGGCGAGGGCGGGGTTCTCCTTGCGCAACGCGATCAGGCGCCGCATGTGCGCAAGCTCCGCATTGTCGTCGGAAAGCAGGTCCCACCGCATCGGCGCGCGGTTGGTGGGATCGGCGCCGCCCTCCATGCCAAGCTCGCTGCCGTAATAGATCACCGGACTGCCGGGAAGCGTGAATTGCAGGAACGCGGCGATGTGGCGGTCCTCCGCGGAGGGAAGAATCGTGGTGATGCGCGGCGTATCGTGGTTGTCCAGGACGAGGTGGCTGCGCAGGAGGCCCTCGATCCCGCAGTCGGCGATCAGGCGGTCCACAACGCGTCCAAAGGCCGCGGGGGCCATGCGCCCCTTCAGCAGTTCCACGATCAGGTTGCCCGTGTGCAGGTTCAGGATGCCATCGACGGAGCGGAGCCAGTCCTCGGGATAGTTCCAGCATTCGCCAATGATGGCCGAATCGGAACGCGTTTCGTGGGCGGCGGCGGTCAACTCCTTCAGATAGGCGAACCCGATGTCGGGCGCCACGTCGAGCCGCCAGCCATCGATGCCGACCTCGCGAAGGTACCACCGCACGATGCTGTTCTCGCCGCTCCACAGGAACTCGCGGACCTCGGAGTTTTCGAGGTTTAGCTCGGGAAGGTTCGGGACGTTTCTCCACGCGAGATAGCCGTTGCGGTACTCCTCGCCGAAGGTGAAGAAATCGCGCTCGGGACCGGACGGATCGGCGAGGGCGCGCTGGAAGAGCGGCGCGCGGCGCCCCATGTGGTTGAAGACGCCGTCGAGCATGAGCTTCATGCCGCGGCGGTGGAGTTCCCCGGCGAGGGACTTCAGTTCCTCCACGGTGCCGAACTGCGGGTCCACGCGGCGAAAGTCGCTGGCGTCGTACTTGTGGTTGGTGAAGGCCTCGAAAACGGGGTTCAGATAGAGAACGTCGATCCCGAGGGTGTGGACGTAGTCGAGACGCTGGGCCAGCGAGTCGAGATCGCCGCCCCAGAAGTCGAGCTCGGCATGGGCGTTGCGCTCTTCGGCGTTATGGCCGCGCGCGGCGGGAAGTTCCTCCCACGGGCGGAGGGTGCGCGGGGCGGCGTAGAGATGGCGCTTACCCTCTATCCGGCGCGACGGCGCGAAGCGGTCCAGGAATACCTGGTACACGACGCCCCCGAACCGCCAGTCGTTGCGGCGCGCGTCGAAGGCGCCGGGCATAACGGCTGGCTGGGCGTTGGGAGTGGGGGAATTGCGGGTGGAAACGGTGGTCATGGGGGCCATCCTGTGCAAATCATTGCGCAAGTCCGGCAATTGTGCAAATTCCCGAATCGCGAGGAAGAACACATGCAACACAAGCCCAAGGCAAGCCCCATTCATTGGTCGGCTGGAATTCTGTGCAAGTTTGCGCAAACCAGTGTCCTCGCGGTGATTCCCGTAATTTCCCATGCGGAGATCATGGAATACTCCTACCCCGCCATCCCTCTTTCAGAAGGCGAGGCGGTTTTCCTCCAGTCTGGGCACCCGTGGTTTGGACCGGGAGAGTTCCCCGGCTCCCTGCGCATGGTGCCCTCAGCCGACGGCAACTGGTCCCTTCGGCTCGACGTGCCCGGGGAGATTGACCTGGGTGCGACAGCGATTGCGCGGGACAGCTCGCCGGGGCGGATCGCGGATGTCTCCAATGGGCGTCGCCTATCGGGGGCCCCGGTTGGCGCCGTTCTCGAGGGCCCGGGAACCGGGGCCTGGCCGGTGGCCGTTACCGTGGTCACCGACCTGCCGATCAATGAGCTTATCGCGCGCGCGGAAGGCGGGCCACCCTGGGAGCAGGTTTGCCCGGAGCCCGCGGCGAAGGTGGACGGCGCGTGGGAATTCAGATTCGCCGTTCCCCGGGAATCCGTGGCCTGGCGGGGGGGACTTCGGATCGAAATGGAAGGCACAGCCTGGCCCGAGGCCGGCGCGCTCCGGCTGGGGGCGACGCAGGCGCTCTGGATTCGCCACGGCCAGGCATTCCATTACTCCCCCGCCGCGGTGCCACCCTCGCCGCCCCGCCAGGAAGGCTTCACCATCGTTCCCTCGGACCGGCTCCTTCCGGGCCGCAGGATTCGCGTGCTGCTGCCGCGCGGCTATGACGAGAACGGCGACCGGCGCTATCCCGTGCTCTATGCCGAAGACGGCCAGAACGCGTTTTCCCCCGGGGGGAGCTTCGGTTCGTGGGACCTCGACCTGATCGCGATGGACCTGATCGCGCGCGGTGAGATTCCCGAGGTCATCGTGGTGGCCATCGACAACAGCCCGGCCCGCAGGAGGGAGTACATGCCGGCACACGTGCCGAACCTTGGCGGCGCCGCGGGCGATTATCTCGCGATGCTCCGCGACGAGGCGATTCCCGAGATCGACCGCCGCTTTCGCACTCTGCCGGGCGGGGAGCACCGCGCGCACCTTGGCAGCTCGCTTGGCGGAATCCTCGGCTGGCACGCGGCGGCGGAGTTTCCCGGCCTCTTCGGCACTGTCGTCGCGATGTCGCCGAGTTTTCTGCTCGACCGCGAAGGTTGCGCGGCCCAGGCGGCGACGGTGCGCGCGTCGGGGGTGCGGCTGTGGATCGATTCGGGGACCGAGGGCGCGAGCCGCGATGGCTATGAAGCCACGATGGCGATTCGCGATGCGTTGCTGGACGCCGGGTGGAGCCTTGGCCGCGACTTCCTCCACCAGACCGGGCCCGGCCAGGGGCACAACGAGGCAGCCTGGCGCAGCCGGTTGCCCGATGCGTTGCGATGGGCATACGCGAACCCATCACCCGCCGAATAGAAATCTCAGCGGCGCGCCGAGCCGACGATTCCACTGGAATTCGTTGTGCTGGTTGAAGCGCGCCGTCTCCCACTTGTCGGGCTTCACGAGGGAACCCGCAAGGTCGGCATCCGTTGGGAACCACGTGTCCACCTTCCACACCAGGTCGGCGTCCTCGACGAAGCCAAGCCTCAGCAGTTCCATCCGGGCCAGCAGCATCCCCCGGTGGCCATCGTCCAGACCGCGCCAGTCGCGGATGCCGCTATCCATGTAGACTCGGATCGGCGGGCGCGACGCCATGGGGCGCAGGACCTCGTGGATATACGCGTTGTTCTCGTGTTCGAACCACGGAGAGATGCAGGCGGCGGCGCCGAACTCGCCGGGGTTGTTGGCGGCGAGGGCGAAGCTGACAAGGCCGCCCATGCTGCTCCCCATCAGCGCACGGTTTTCGGGCTCCGCGAGCACGGGGAACTCCGCGCCGATCCACGGGAGCAACTCCTCCACGATCATCATCTGGTAGGCGGCGAACTCCGTGGTGATCGGAGAGTACTCTTTCCTGCGGGCCGGCGAATTGTCGATCCCCACCACGAGCGGCGGGCGGATCGCACCGTCGCGCGCGAGGCGCTCGATCCACGCATCCACTCCCCACGAGCCATAGGGCAATTCTTCTTCGCGGTCGGTGAACGCGAGCTGGCCGTCCTGCTGCAAGAGGAGGGGATACGGCGGCGGGAACTCCGTCGGGTCGGGCGACCAGACGCGGATCTTCCGCTTCCGGCCAAGGATGGCGGATTCGATGGCATGGGATTCAGGTGGGCGGGGCATGGGGAAGCATCCGGGCGGCAGGCGGGGCGGGCTCAAGCGCAGAATGGCCCGAGGCGCTGTTGAGCGAGGCCCGACAGGGATTCTGCAACTATTCCGGCGACTATTTCACGGGCCGGGCCTATGACGCGGCCCAGGACGGCGACTTGGTGGCCTTCGAAGCGACCAGCAAAGCCCTTCAAGCTGTTGGGGGCTGGCACACCCGCAGCCGCGGCCCGGACGGCGACTATGAGCGCCGCAGCGATGGCTGGGCTGACTTTATCCGCTTTCGCGGCCAGGCTTGCGCGGGAACGACGACGAATGGCGGCATCAACGCCAACTATGATCCTTCCAACGGAACCATCAGCAGCGGCGATGTTGCCCGTTTCGGCAAGGGTAAGCAGTTCATCTAGTGTCCCATCCGGCCAGTTCTACGCAGTACCCGGGCCCTCGATCTTGGGGTAGAGCCGTTTGAGCTTGATGCG
>JBBQYG010000058.1:0-21476 GCA_038208905.1 Candidatus Sumerlaeia bacterium
CGTCAGGCCGTAATCGCCGGATCGGTGTGGATCGGGATTCCGGCGGGCGCGCGCAATCCCGAGGCGGCGTGGGAGTTCATCAAGTTCTATGCGTCTGCGCCGGTGCAGGCCCGCAACGCTCGCTTTGCGGCGGAGATGGACCTCGCGGCTTTCTTCCCCGCCAATATTCAGGCCGCCAATAGTGGGTTCCAACAATCGCTCCCCCACATGGATGTCTTTGTAGACAGTATGGCGTTCGCGCATCCCAGCACCGTGGTTCCGCTGGCACACACACAGTTCTGGCGAGCGTATCAGACGGCGTGGGATGGCGTCATGCGCGGGCAGATTCCCGCGAAAGAGGCGTTGATGCAGGCCGAGCGCGAGGTGCAGCGCGCGCTGGATCAGCAACTGGAGTACAATCGGTTCTATGCCGATCATCTGGATCGGCGCGAAACTGCACGCGCAAAGACAGGGGGGAAATAGCATGGCCGCCCACCCCTCGCGCGCGCACGGCCTGGCGACGTGGATCAATCGCCGGGAGTGGCTTGTCGGCTATCTCTTTGCTTCCCCCTGGCTGCTGGGATTCCTGATCTTCTCCCTCGTGCCGATTCTGCTCTCGTTCTACTATAGTTTCTGCAAGTACGATGTCCTGCGCCCGCCGATGTTCGTGGGGCTCGATAACTATCGCTACCTCTTCATGGAATCGCCGCGCTTCCTCACGGCCATTGCCAACACGCTCTACTACACCGCGGTGAGGCTGCCGCTGATGATGGTGGGATCGCTGGCGCTGGCGATGCTGCTGGCGCGGCCGATGCCGGGGATCGGGCTGGCGCGGACGATCTACTACATGCCGTCGATCGTATCGGGTGTGGCGCTCTCGATCATTTGGCTATGGATGTTCAACCCCCAGTTCGGGTTGATCAACCGCTCGCTGGCGATCTTTGGGGTGCCGGGGCCTCTTTGGCTGGAGAGCCCAAACTGGTCCAAGGAGGCGATCATCCTCATGGGCATCTGGTCGCTGGGCGGAGGGCGCATGGTGGTGCTGATCGCGGGGATCAACGCGATACCCAACCAGCTCTACGAGGCTGCGCGGGTCGATGGCGCCAACCGGTGGCAGCAACTTCGACACATCACGCTCCCCCAGCTTTCGGGTCCCCTTTTCCTGCTGACCATCGTGGAGGTAATCACCTCGTTCCAGGTCTTCACAGAGGCCTACTTGATGACGCGCGGAGGCCCGCTGAACTCCTCGCTCTTCTACAATCTGGAGCTGTATTTCGTGGCCTTTCAGGACTATGACATGGGACTGGCGTCGGCGATGGCGTGGATTCTCTTCGCAGCCACGATGATTGTCACGTTCCTGCTCTTTGCCGCTTCGCGCCGACTCGTGTACTATGAATCGGGGAAGCCGTGACGATCGCGCGACGCACCGCGGAATATGTGGCCCACCAGGCGACGATCTGGGTTGGCGCGCTGTTGCTTGTGATTCCGTTCCTGTGGATGATCAGCACGTCGCTGAAGCCGTCGGCGGAGATTTTTTCTCCCACATGGCTGCCCTCCACGATTGAGTGGGGCAACTATACGCGCGCACTGACAGAGATTCCCGTGCTGCTCTATGCCCGCAACACGGTGTTCATCACCATCCTCTGCATCGTGGGCTATCTGGTGTCGGGCTCCATGGTCGCGTATGCATTTTCCCGCCTGCGCTGGCCGGGGCGCGACGCGTGGTTTCTGGTGATGCTCTCCACGATGATGCTTCCGCCACAGGTTACAATCGTGCCGTCGTTTGTGATCTTTCGCCAGTTGGGCTGGATCAACACCTACTATCCGCTGATCGTTCCCGCATTCCTCAGTGGGTGGCCATTCTTCATCTTCCTGATGCGCCAGTTCTTCCTTACGATTCCCCAGGACCTGGCGGAGGCGGCCAAGATCGACGGAGCCAGCCACTTCATGGTCTATCGCACCATCATGCTGCCGCTGGCCAAGCCGGCGCTGGCCACCGTGGCGATCTTTGCCTTCTTCCTGCATTGGAACGATTTCTTTGGCCCGTTGATCTACCTGACGGAGGACAGCAAGTTCACGCTGGCCCTTGGCCTGATGACCTTTGCGGCGAAACACCAGAACGAGTGGAGCCAGCTCATGGCGGTCTCCATCGTCATGCTGCTGCCGTCGCTGGTGGTGTTCTTCCTCTGCCAGCGGTACTTCGTGGAAGGAATTGCAACCACGGGGAGCAAGGGATAGCATGGCGCGCCTTCTTGTATATATGCATGTGTTGCTGGTGGCCGCCGCGGTTTCGCTGGTAGGCGCGCAACCGGTGGTTCCGATCCCTGCCAGCGAGATTACCGCATCCGCATCGTCATCATTCATACCATCACTCACCGGTCCATCGCTGACCATCGATGGATCGGGACTATCGGGCGACCTGCACGACGCGAGCTCCAACGGAGCCACCATGTGGCTTTCCGCCAGTGGCGGCGGAGGAAGTGGGACCAACAATCCTGCGGGTATCCCGGGGCCCGCTTGGTTGCGCTATCAGTTCGCAAATCCGACGGAACTGTCGGAGTTGTGGGTGTGGAATCATAACCAGGCAAACTTGACCGACCGTGGATTGCGGCGTGTGACACTGCATGCGCGTGTCACCGGTGGCGCGTGGACCAGCCTTGGCGACCGCGTTCTGACACGCGCGCCGGGGACGCCGGGCTATGGCCCCGGCGACGTGATCGCCCTCGGTGGTATCGTCGCGACAGAGCTACTGATTTCGAGCGCGCCGGTGGAGGGGAACTATGGCTCGGCGTTCTTCGGTCTTTCGGAGGTGCGCTTTCTGGGGCGACCATCGGGATGCTGGCCGACGTCGTTTCCGCTGGGCCTTGTCTCGGTCACCCTCGACGAGTCCCTATCGGGGATGCTCGCGGCGCAGCTGGTTGGATGGCTGGGCTCCGACGTGGCCAAGAGCGTGCGTCTGGACGAGAATCGCCTGGTGTGGTTCTTCGGAGATACGTTCATCGGCGCGATCGTGGACGGAAAGCGGCAGGCTGACGCGCGCTTCATCAACAACAGCATCGCCATTCAGGATCTGTCACAGCCGGCGGGATTGCAGTTCACGTATCACTGGGGCGCGGCAGACACATCCTTCTTTCCCCACCAGCCGGGCACGCCGGGAACGCTCTACTGGCCCACGTCGGGATTCATGTTTGGCGGGGAGCTCTTCATTTTCTGCTATTCCGTAGCCAGTGGATTGAACGTGGAGAACGCCACGCTGATCCGCGTGGCCAATCCCCTGGAGCACCCCGCCGATTGGCAATGGCAGGCTGTCGATTACGGCGTCGGTGGGCCGAGTCTCGGGTTTCATACGGGCTTCCACATCGAGGGCGATACGATCCTGGCGCTCGGCTATCAGGATCAACCGGGTGCTCGCGCGGCGGTGCTGGCGCGCATGAGCGGCGCCGCGCTCCTTGCCGGCGCTCTCGGCGAAGCTCTGGAGTATTGGGTGGAGACACCCGATGGTCCGGGATGGAGCGACAGTCCCGCCGGATTGATCCCCCTCTTCCGTCCCGGTGTGACCGAGAGCGATGTGCAGTACCTTCCCGAGTTTGGAATGTTTGTCAGCACCTCCTACAATCCCTTCGTCGGGCGCATCAACCTGGTCTTTGCCGAGCAACTCACCGGACCGTGGTCAGGTCCGTTCTGCCTATACGACATTCCCGAGTTTATCGGGGGTCCCGCCGACATCATCGCCTATGCGGCGCGCCCGCATGCTGAGCTTCCACGCGCAACCGGCGAGATCGTGCTTAGCTATGCGACCAACACCTTTGGCTCCATCTCACCCCTCTTTACCGAGGCGGGGCTCGGTCTTTATGTGCCACGGATTATTCGTGTCCAGCTTGAAATGCGGGGGAACGAATCATGGTTGCTTTACTGATATCCCATGTGGAGGCGACCAGGCCATGAGCCCTCTGCTCCGCGTTGAGTCCGCCGAGGATCTCGGTCCGCAGTTTGTCAACAATCCCAACGGAATGGTGGGGCTGGATGGCGCCTACTCGATTCCCCTGCGCTATGGCGGAGCGTTGTGGTACTTTGGCGACACACTGATTGGCCGGCGCACAGCGGGCGAGAGCCTGTGGTATCCGGGCGGCGTCCAGATCGCCGCGTATGACATGTCGGGCCATCATGGAATCGACCTCCTGCGCACAAACACCGGCGCGATGGTTCCGGCACAGGACGCCTCTCGCGGCATTCGGCAATGGAGCCACATCATCGATGGCGATGGCGATATCCGCCAACTGGTGCCGCACCTTGAGAGTGAAGATCGCGACGAGTATCGCGTGTGGTGCCTGCACGGCATCCAGGTTGATGGCGTAATCCACCTATACTACATGGTGGTGCATATGCTGGACAGCGGGCCGATGCCGGTGAACTTCGAGATTGTTGGATGCGGCCTTGCGCAGGGCGCGCCATCGGGGTGGTCGTTTCTGCGCATCCCCGCGCGCGACGGGATACTCTGGTGGCCCGCAAGCCAGCCGCAGTTCGGCTCTGCCGTGATTGATGGTCGCGACGGATTCCTCTATGTCTATGGCGTTAGCCGGGGCGATGACGGTGTCCAGAGAGCCTGTGTGGCGCGCGTGAGGCCGCAGAGCCTAACGGATCATGGAGCCTATGAGTATCTCGAGCATGGGCCCGCGAAATGGTCACCCCGTGTTGAGGATGCGATTGCCGTGATGACGGGGATGCCCAATGAAATGTCGGTCAGTTGGAATGCTCATTTGGGATGCTGGCTTGCGGTACACTCGCTGGATCTTTCCGGCGCCATCGTGGGCCGCACCGCGCCCAAGCCATGGGGACCGTGGAGCGAACCCGTGACACTGTGGCAAGTGACGCCCCCGAGTCGCGACTACCCGGTGCCCTATGGGTCCCTGATCTATGCGGGAAAGGAACATCCCGAGCTGTCACCCGATGGCCGAACGCTGTTCCTGACCTATGTGGAGTTCGAGGAGTACTTTCCACACCTTGTCATGATCCGGCTGGAATAGGAATGACCGCCTCCCCGCCCGCGACCGCCCCCACCGTTCGCCACCCGCCCGAGGCGATCTGGTGGCTTGCCATTGCGTTGCTGCACGTGGTCGCGGTGCAGTTTTTGGCGGAGCGGCTTGCCTTTGCCTGGATGTATATACCGCTTTGCATTGCCGCATGGCTGGCCGCGCGGCGCGGACTATTCGGAATTGATCTGCCGCTCTGCCTTGCGGGGGCGGCATGCTACCTGCTGGCAGAGCCCGCCACCGGATTCGGCTGGGCGATATTCCTACCATTTGCGGCTTTCATTCCGGTGATTCGCCGCGCATCATCCGTGCGCGTGGCATTCGTCAAGGGTCTTTGGACGGGATTCATCATCGCCAGCGGAATCTATGGGTGGATCTGGCCAACCGCTGCCCGGTTCCTGGATGCGGGCGTCCTGCGCGTGGTACCAATCTACATGGCTGTGTCACTCCTGATCGCGGTGCAGATCGCCGCGTTCTTTGCCCTCGCGGCGCTTCTGAGTTTGCGTTCTCGCCTGTCACTGCCGCTGGTGATTCCGCCTGTGTATACCGTGTGCGAGTACTGGCTTTCGCTCCCGATGGGGATTCCCCTCCCTCTCGCCTTTGCCTTTCACCCGGTTTGGATACAGACTCTCGACCTGGCGGGCGTCGCCGGTACCACACTCCTGATTGTGTGTTGCGGCGTGGCCATCTCTCACATGATCGAGCGAATTCTGCAACGCGATCGCGCCGGGGCGTTGCGCGGCGCCGCGGTGGTGTCGGGGTTGCTGATCCTTCAACTTTCCTATGGCGCGCTGCGCATGGGGCGGGGGGACGACGATGCGGCAGGCATATCGTTCCGCATCGTCCAGCCCGTGTCTCCGCTGCGCGTCCCCAACTCCGCGGTGGCACTGCAGAACCAGATTGCCGATCGCCTGGTGAAGCTATCAAACCCGCCGGATTCGGCGCCGGTGGACGTGATCGTCTGGCCAGAGGGCGCGGCGTCGTTCTCTCCCACATCGCCTTCCTTCAATGCGCCATACTTCCGGGCGATGCGGGAATCACAAGAGGCGACCTCCGCAACCATCGTTGCCCACGGGGTTGACTTCGAGCGGCAGCGCGCGGGGGGGAAGGTGCAGTACCGCAGCGCCATCTTTGCTGTGAAGCCGTCTGGCACGATTTCCGGCGTCTATCACAAGCGTGCGCTCATGCCGATCGGCGAGTACCTGCCGATGGAGTCCACCTTTCCAATCCTTCGACGCATGTTTCCAGAGGCGCGCAGCATCATCAGCGGCGACGGCGAGTTCCGCCCGCTGGAGCTCGGCGAAACGGCGATCGCGCCGGTGATCTGCTATGAGGTACTTTTCCCGGCGTCAGTCTCGAAGCTCTGTCGCGCGGGGGCGGGAATCATCGTGGTGCTGACCAACGACCGATGGTACGGCCTGCGCCAGCAGCCGCCCCAGCACATGGCGTTCGCGATTCTGCGCGCGATCGAGAATCGCCGCCCCGTCGTGCGCGGCGCCCATTCGGGAATCAGCGCCTTCATCGAGTCCGATGGCCGCGTCCTCCCCGGAAGATCCACGGTTGTGGAGGAGGTCACAAGCCTCACTGGAATCGTCTCGCCGGGAGCACAGTTCAGTGTCTATACACGAACTGGGGACGCGATGGTACGCTACCTGATGACGCCAGTCGTCGCCGTGATGTTGCTGTGGGGCTGGCGCCGTCGCGCGGACCCTCCGATTGAGTCAACCAGATCCAAACCAGGAAAGGCAGGTAAGAAGGCACATGGACGCTAAGACAGAAGTTCGCATGGGAATCGCATTCCGACGCGGAGTCGCGATGGCTTTCCTGACCGCGCTGGCGCTCGTCGCGGCGGCACCGGGAACACTGGTTGCCCAGGCCACGCGCAACGAAGCGCTGGATGAATTGTTCAAGCCGCGCCAGCGCGGCTTTCTGGGGGCCGATGGCGCCGCATCGGTGTCGCTCCCCGGTGATCGCACGCTATGGGTCTTTGGCGACACCATCGTGGGAACGTTGCGCAACGGCAAGAAGGAGGGGCCCATGGTGCGCAACTCCATCGCCATTATGGATGCCAAACAGGGCGTGGAGTTCTTCTGGGATCTTTCCGATGGGATCATGGGCGACTTCTTCCAGCCACAGAACATCGAGGACCCGGCCTGGTATTGGCCCGGCACGGGAATCACCATTGATGGCACACTCTACCTCTTTCTGTCGCGCATGGACAAGGGGGAGGGGCCCGCCGGCTTTGCCTTTCGCACTGTGGGGTGCACGCTATTTCGCGTCTCCAACCCCGGCGACACTCCACGAGCCTGGAAGATCGAGCGCGATGATCTTGGCCTCGGCAACGACCACTTCAACGTCAACGCGGCATGTTACCTGGAGGGCGATTACCTTTACCTGCTGGGGTATCACGACGGCCCAAACTCCAAGCCGATGGAGCGGCGGTCGATCCTTGGTCGCATCGAGAAGGCCAAGCTGGACGGGTCCGGCGTCGGGAAGGCGATTCGCTTTCACGCGGGCGATGACAAGTGGATAGCCGATCCCGCCGGTGCCACGTCGCTCTTTCGCCCCGGGCCGACGGAGACCGCCATTCACTTCGATGCGAAGACGCGCAAGTACTACTGCCTCACCCTGGAGCCGTTCAAGGAGCACGTGTTGTTGACAGAAGCCCCAGCGATCACGGGGCCATGGTCGGAGCCGCGCCCGATCTTCACGATCGACGAAGTCGTGGCCGACCCCGATCTTATCCACGCATATACAACGCGCATCCACCCGATGCTCAGCAAGCCCGGCACGCTCACCTTTTCCTATGTCACCAACACCAAGGACTTCTGGTCTGTCTTCAGCAGGATGGACGTTTATTTTCCCCGCTTTGTTGACTACCAACTGACAACCGCGGCACCGGAGAACTGAGACAATGAGCAGCATTGCGGCGGATAGCTGGCGTATCGAGGCGTTGCATTCCGGACTGCGCGTGCGTCCCGACCTGGAGGATATCTTCCGCCCCCATGCCACGGGCTACATGGGGGCCGATGGGGCACTCTCGGTGCCGCTCCCCGATGGGCGGGTATTTTGGCTCTTTGGCGACACGCTGCTGGGTCGTTTTGTAGATGGTGTGCGGGTTCAAGACGCGATGCCGCGCAACACCGCCGCGATTCAATCGCCCGGTCCTGCAACGCCCGCCTCGATTCGCTGGCTGTTTCGCCCGGAGCGAAATGGCCTCAAGCCCTTCATCAGCCTGACGGACACCGACGAGGACCTCTGGTTCTGGCCGGGAACCAGTTTCGTCATCGGTGGCGAATTGTTCTTCCTTGGCTATGGCATTGCCGCGGGCGGTGGCCCGTTTGAGTCGCTATCATTCGTGCTCAAATGCCCGATGATGGCGCGAGTGCGCGACACGTCGGGCGATCCGATGAGCTGGCTGATCGAGACAACGATGATCGATGGCCTGCCCTCGGACCCGTGGTTCTGTTCCGGCTCGACTGTGGAGGGTGACTGGGTGCATCTCGTCGGCGTGCACACCGGCGCTGACAAGCTGGGCATTCACGGCTCGCGAAGTGTTCTGGCGCGTGTTGCGGTTCGGGATCTCCTGCGCGATGGGTCGGGCGCGTCGTTGCACTTCTGGTGCGGAGACAAGGGTTGGACACCGCGGCACGCGGAGTGCGCCACGCTCTTTGCCCCGGGCGTCACCGAGTCCTCGATTTACCGCCACGCCGCGAGTGGGCGCTACTTCACCACCAGCTACGATGCGATGGAAGGGCTCTTCATGCTCTGCGCCGCCGACGCGATGGAAGGCCCTTGGCGCGGCCCGACAACGATCTTTCGCGTGCCGTTGGAGGCGGGCGACTATCGCACCATCGCCTATACACTGCGCATCCATCCCCACCTTTCGGGATCGCCCGACGAGCTGGCGATGTCCTATGTTGTCAATACCTCGAGCCTGGAGAGCGTTCTCGCGCGCGCGGATCTTTACTTCCCTCGTTTCGTCAGCATCGACATTGGCGATTTTGTCACGGAGGTGACCTCGTGAGCGTCCTCGCCGTCGGGCTTACGCTTGGCGCCCTGTTTTCCGGAGAGGCGGTCCTGCAGCGCGATGCGACGGTGAACATCTGGGGGAGCGCTCCAGCGGGCCAGCGAGTGGAGGTGATGCTGCACGACGCGCACTCCGAATCCATCGCCAGCGAATCGGGGCGATGGGACGTGTCGATGGGGCCGTTCCCTGCCGGAGGGCCCTTCGACCTGGTGGTGCGCGCCGAATCGTCGGAGCCCGTGCTGAGCAGCGTGTGGTTCGGCGATGTGTTTCTCTGCTCGGGGCAGTCCAACATGCAATGGACGCTGCGCGACACGCTCCCCGATCAGGGGACGGTGGATGCCATCGCCGCTCTGGAGGGCGTGTTCCTCCACATGGTTCCCAAGGAGGGCGCCAGCACGCCCAGGATGGACCTCCCTTCGCGTTGGCAACGCCTTGATCGCGGCAGTGCGCTGGGTTTCTCCGGCGTGGCGGTGCACTTCGCCGCGCACCTGAAACACTCCTCCGCGATCAGCGGCGTGCCCATCGGCCTGATCGATTCTTCCTTCGGAGGCACGCGCGCCGAGGCGTGGATATCGCGCGAGTCCTTGCGGCAGCACTTTGACGGCGAGTCGTTGCGCGATTCCTTCTTCGGATTGAAGCCCGCCTCGATGCATGGCGGCATGATCGCGCCGTTGCAGCCGGGGGCGCTGCGCGGTGTGCTCTGGTACCAGGGGGAATCCAACAGCTCCGACCCGCGTCAATACGAGCGCCTGATGACCGGCCTGATTGCCGACTGGCGCCGTGGGTTTCGCAACGACGGGCTGCCCTTTCTGATCGTGGAGCTTCCGAATTTTGCGGAGTACTTCGATGGCGGCTACTTCACCTGGATTCGCGAGGCTCAGGCCAACGTGGCGCGCCAGACGCCGGGCGTCTTCAGCATCACCACCATCGACACCGCCGATGGCGTCGATCTACACCCCAAGGAAAAGGAGGAGATTGGCCGCCGCCTGGCATTGGTGGCGCGCAGGGTGATCTATGGAGAGACCACCCTGGTGACGCAGGCTCCGGCGCCAGCGTCGATCGATGTGGAGGGAGGCAGCGTGGTGGTCGAGTTCCCGGCCGACGATCCCGTGGCCTACTCGGGCGGGCGGGAGAGCGGGTTCATGGTCTCCGGGGCGACGGAGGACTTCCGCCCGGCCCGCGTTGTCGTGGAGGGGAATCGCTTCCGCCTGCTCGCCTCCGGTGTCGAGAGACCCGTGTATATACGATACGCGTGGGAAGGGAATCCGCCGGTCACTTTGCGCAGTGCCTCGGGATTTCCCGTGGCCCCCTTTCGGACGGACGACTTTCCACCGGGCGCCATCGAGATTCAGCGAATGCCCGCCCCGTGGCGTGTCACCACCGCGGAGTACGATGTCGTCGTCTCCGGCTCCGGCCGCCTTGCCTCGTGGTCCGTCCAGGGGAGTGAAATGATCGATTCCGTTGGCGGTGTTTACTCTGGCGCGGGCTTTGATTCCGCGTGGGGCCCCGTGCGGCTTCTGATACACGAGCGCCTCTCCGCCACCGAACTCCGCTGCCACATGGAGTCGGGCGCGGTGCGGTATTCCTTTGGTGCGGGACGGCTTGGGCTGCGCATCGCGAACCACGGGGGAGAGCCGGCCCCCTTCCGCATCCCGTTTGCCGATGGGGTGTCACTGGTGGCGGAGGAAGATGCCCGGCGGGTGCGGGGCACCCTTGGAAAACAGCGCTTCCTGCTGGAGTCCTCGCTTCCCGGCTCCGTGGAGGGGCAAAAGGTTGTCGTCACGCTGGCGGCGGGTGCTTCGGCGGAACTCGCGCTCACGGTGCTCCCGCCCGGCGAACCGTGACCGGCGAAAGAGTCTCCTTGTTCCCCGCGAAGGAGACGCGCTTGGTTTGGCTGGCCACACCAATTGCGACCCACGCAAGGACCGCGCGCCACCATGCTGAAGCGCACACGCGACAAGGGACAGGACTACAAGTACGCCAGCATCAAGACGGATCTCTCGATCCAGATTCTGGAGGGTCGCCTGCGCCCGCACGACCGCATCCCGTCGCTGAACGAGATCACCGCCAAATACAAGGTTAGCAAGATCACCGCGCGCCGGGTGTTGAACGATCTGGTGAACGAGGGCCTTGTCTATGCCAGCCGCGGGCGGGGCTCTTTTGTCGCGGAGCACTCCCCCCAGGGTGCGCGCCACACACAGAACGCCCACGTCAGCCAGATCGGAGTCGTCTTCGAGCATGGCGGCGGATCCTTCATGGGCGACATCATCATGGGGATCGACCAGGAGGCCTTTGAGCACGGAACCAGCATCAACCTGTGCCTCTCCAACAATTCCTACGAGCGCGAGGCAGAGAACCTGCAGCGCCTGGTGGACATGGGGATCGACCGCATCCTGTTGTTCATGGTGCTGGCGCTGGACGATCGCACGATCAACCCCAACATTCCCCTGTATCTGGCGCTGCGGTCGCGCGGTGTGCGCCTGCTGCTGATCGCATGCGAGATTCCGAGCTTTCCCATCCCGTCAATCGTCTACGACGACATGGACGCCTTCCGCCGCCTGGTGCATCACTTCAAGGGAGAGGGATACCGACGGCTTGCCTATGTGACGCGCGGCGACAACGCCTCCACCACCGCGGAGCGCCTGCGCGGTTTCAAGGAGGGGCTGCTGGAGTCCGGCCTCTCCTATAACGCCGACCGCCTGATCCGCGTGCGTGCGGCCTCGGTGGACCAGATGGCGTCGGCCTCGGCACAGGCGTTTGGTCAATACTTGACGGCAAAGGGCGACGCCGACGCGGTCATCTGCTCGGACGAGATCGTGGCGGCGGGCGTCTTTGATGCGCTGGAGAAGGCCGGCCGGCAGCCCCGCGACTTTCCCATCGTGGGGGGCATGGGGAGCAGCCGGAACCTGCACGTGCTGCGCGGTCACCCCTACGTCCTGCTGGAGGACGACACGCGGCGCCTGGGTCGAGAGGCCGCCGCCCAGGTGCTCGCGGAGTCCGACGCCTCCTGGCAGTCGGGCTCCTTCCGCCGGATCATTCCCGTGCCGCTCAAGTCGCCGCGGGGCGTGCCACGGCGCTCGCGCAAGGCATAGGCCGACGCACCCACGCTACAACGCCACTTTTTGTCCGCTTAATGTGCATGCACATTGACAACAGCCAGGTCGCACCCCCATGCTCCAGCCGACCTTTTCAGGCCCGGCGCCGCGCCGGGCCATGGCTAATCGCGCAGCGAGGTATGCTCTTATGGCGGCAGGTATCGATGAAGTGGGCGAGGCCTTGAGACTGGATTGCGATGCGCTTGGCGCGGGAGAGATGCGCGCCCACTGGCGGGACCACTTCAGCCACCCGCCGCTCTTCAATCGCCTTGGCTGCTTTCGAGTGGCCGCCGACCCCATGGCTGTCGCCAATTTCATGTTCCCCCCGTTCTCCGGCAAGGGAGAGGGAACCGCATTCCTCCACCTGAACGGCAAGCACCCCGCATCGGAGGATGTGGCGGTGGCCTATCAATGGTTTCCCGATCGCGCCGTGCGCCGCTGCGAGATGGAGGGCTTTCAGATCGAAACGGTGACGCGCGCCCTCCCCGATGCGCCGGGGGCGATGATCCACCTGCGCATCACCAACCCGGACGAGACGCCCCGCGCAATGGAGTTGGGCGTGAAGCTGGCCGGCCGGCTGAAACACACCGTGGAGGGCTGGGCCTCGATCGGCCCAGCAATCGGCGTGCTGGACGAGCATGCGGAGAACTGGCGGTGGCATGGGGGGTCGGGCCTGATGCTGTTCACCTCCGGTGGAAAGGCGCACCAGGCCCAGGGTGTTCGCCCGCTCCCCGATTCGCTGAGCGAGAAGATGCTGCTGTGGAACCGCACACTGGCGGGCGGAGAGTCCTTCGAGGTGATCTTCGTCGCCGCGCTGGCCGAGGGCGAAACCGCCGCCGCCGACTTCGCCGCGCGCGTCCTGGCGGACTTCGATGGCTTTGGCAACCGCCAGCGCGCCAACTGGGACACCATGATCCAGTCGGCGTTCCAGCCGGGAAACTCGGTCTTCTCGGGCCACTTGCCCACGCTGGATACCAACAACCGCGACTTGCTGCGCCTCTATCACCAGGCCACGCTCGGCTGCCTGGTGCTGCGGCGCGACAACCCGCTCAGCAGCTATGGGCCCGCCTATGTCACGCTCTCGCCCAACTATTGGACGACTGCATCCTTCCTGTGGGACATGATGATCGCGGCGCCGTTCTATGCGCTGCTGGATCCCGCGCTGCTGCGCAATCACATCGAGTCCTGGCTGCGCGCCGGCATCCTGGGGTGCCACGCGACCGACTATGTAACGGGGCGCCCCATCGGCAACTGGTACGCCGTGAACAGCACCGCAATCGTGCGCCTGGCCCACGACTATCTGCGCTATACCGGCAACTTGGAGTGGCTGGACACCACCATCAACGGCAAGGCGATCATCGACCATCTGGAGGAGCACGCCCGCATGTGGCACAGCTATGACCACCATGGACATGGCCTGGCCGACTGCGGCGGCGTGATCAACCTGCTGGAGTGCGTGACCACCTATACCCACGGCGTGGCGGCCTTCAACGCGATGTGGGTCGCCGCCCAGCGCCAAGTGGCCGCGATTCGCCGACTGCGCGGCGAAGTATCCCTGGCGGAACCCCTCGAGCGCGACGCCACCGCCATGCTCAGCCGCGTGATGCAGCTCTATGCCGACGGCAAGGGATACTGGCGATGCCGCCAGCCCAACGGCTCGCTCCAGGACGTGCATCACATCTACGACTTCGTGGCGGTGCTGGAGAGCATCTCCGACGACCTGACCGAGAAGGTGCGCCACGAGATGGTGGCAAACTTCCGCGCCCATCACCAGACCTACAACTGGGTGCGCAGCCTGACGAACTGGGACGGCGACTCCCACCGCGACCTGCGCGTCGATCACCAGTGGACTGGCTCCTATACGTCGATTCCCGCTCAGGCGATCAACGGCCTCTACCGCGTGGGCATGGGCGATGCCGCCTTTGACTGGCTCAAGCGCCTCTCGCTCGTCGCGCATCAGGGCCCCGTGGGCCAGGCACACTGGACGTCGCCGCTTTTCCCAGCCTATCGCGGCGGCGCGTGGAAGTGCACCTACACCGAGCCCTTCATCACCGACTGGACGGCATCCTCCAACGGCGCCTATCCCGCCATGATTATCGAGTCGGTCTTTGGCGTCGACGCCACACTCTCCCGCGGCATCCGCAGCAAGGGATGGACGGCGGGCCTGGACGATGGCGCGCGCCTTACGAACCTGACCTACCAAGGTGCCCAATACACCGTGGACAAGTCGGGCATTCGCGAGATGTGAGGACAAACGCGCCGGTGGACCTGCAAGAGATCAAGCGCCGCGCCGGACGACTCTCCCAGGTGGGTGGGACGCGGCATTACGAGCTCTCCGATGGTCGCAGCCGCGGGGTGCGCGCCATCGATGTGGATACCGGCGCGGGGCTCCAGTTCACGGTGCTCCCCGACCGTGGACTCGACATCTCGCGATGCAGCTTTCGTGGCAACAACCTGGTGTTCCACGGCCCCGCCGGTGAAGTGCACCCCGCCTACTATGATCCCGCCGGATATGAATGGCTGCGGGTCTTCTTCGCGGGCCTCCTAACTACTTGCGGCCTGACGCACTTCGGGCATCCCGTCCGCGATGGCGCGGAGGATCTCGGTCTCCACGGCCGCTACTCCGGAACGCCGGCAACCCAGGTGGCCGATCTCTCCGGCGAGGACGGCGAAGGGAACTATCCCATCATCATCCGCGGCGTGGTGGAGGAGGCCTCGCTCTTCGGCGACAAGCTCCGCCTCGTGCGCACGATCCGCACGCGGCTTGGCGCGCGGAGCTTCACCATCAGCGACGAGATACACAACTTCGGCCAGCGCCCCGCGCCGATCACCCTGGCGTATCACTTCAACATCGGACACCCGCTCCTGCACGAGGACGCCGAGCTGCGACTTCCCGAGGCCCCGGTGCGATGCTATGACGAGGCCTCGGAGCGCGACGCCGCCGATCGCCTGCGCATCGCGCCCCCCTCCGCCGATGCCGCTCACAATGTGTATCACCACATGCTTCAGGGCGATGGGCCCGCCGCCGCCGCGGTGGTGAATCCCTCGCTGGGCGTGGGGGGGATCGGATTGTATATACGATTCGATCGCCGCCAGCTCCCGGTGCTGAACACTTGGAAGCACATGGGGGTGGGCGACTATGTGCTGGGGATCGAGCCCGGCACGGCGCGCATCGTGGACCGCCCGCAATTGCGCGCGGCGGGGGAACTCCCCGAAATCGCCCCCGGCGAGACGCGTCGCTTCGATCTGGAGGTCGGCGTGCTGGAGGGCCGCGCGGAGTGCGACGCCTTTCGCGCCTGAGCTACAACCCCATCGTCATGCCGCCATCGATGGGAAACGCGCTCCCGGTCACGAACGCCGATTCATCGGCCGCCAGGTAGAGCGCCAGCGCGGCGATCTCCTCCGGGCGCGCCATGCGGCCCACCGGCTGCGATTCACTCATCTGGCGATAGGCCGCCGCGGGGTCGGGATACTCCGCGATGCGCTGGCGAATCCACGGCGTCTCCACGCGCGCCGGGCAGATGCAGTTCACCCGCACGCCTGTCTTCACGTGATCCAGCGCCAGGCACTTCGTCATCCCCACCACGGCGAACTTGGTGGTGCAGTAGGCAAACCGCTCGCGCAGGGCAATCACCCCGCCGATCGATGCGATGTTGACGATGGAGCCGCTGCCGCGCGCGATCATGTGCGGCAGCATCGCGCGACACAGGTTGAACACCCCGTGCACGTTCACGCGCATCAGGCGGTCGATGTCGGCGACCTCGGTGGTCAGGATCGTGCCCACGTGGCCGATGCCAGCGTTGTTGACGAGCACGTGGCAGCCATCGGGCCGCGCGGACAGAACCGCGCGCACGGCCTGCGCGCACGCGGGACCGTCGGAGACGTCCAGCTCCAGCGACTCCGCACGGCCACCGTCCGCGCGGATCGCATCGCGGACGCGCTCCGCCTCGCCGCCGCGCACATCGCCGATGACGACCTCGGCGCCCGAGCGCGCCAGGCAGGTGGCGATGGCTTCCCCGATTCCCGATCCCGCCCCCGTCACCACGGCGGTCTTTCCATCCAGTCGAAACATGGTCATGATGTCGCCGTTCCGCGCCGGGCCAGCGCCATCATCCCCGCCCTGATATAGCCCATCGCCCACGCCATTCCGGCGTGCCACGGCGCGTCGCATTGCAGCAATGGCGCATGGTCGGGTATCACCACGCCCTGATAGTTCGTCCGGTGGAGGATCTCCATCAGGCGCATCATGTCGATGTCGCCGTCGTCCAGAAACGACTCCTTGTATTCCGGCGCCTTCCCGCGCACATTGCGAAAGTGAACATATCCCAGGTTGCCGGCCGCGCTGTGCTTCTCCAGCATTGCATAGACGTCGCACCCCGGCATCTCGGCAAGGGTGCCACAGCAGAACTCCAGCTTGTTGGCGGGGCTTACCGGTTCGCGCGCGAAGCGGTCATAGTTCGCCTCCCGGTGCACCAGGCGCGGCGTCTCGCGGATGCGGGGTAGGGGCGGATCGTCGGGATGCGCGGCCAGAATCACCCCGCACTCCTCGGCCACGGGAAGGACTTCCTCCAGAAAGCGTCGCCGCCGCGCCCATAGCTCATCCTCCGTGGGCGCCATCAGCGTTCCCGCCGGGGCCGCCGTGTCGTACACCATGTTCCACACCATGCCATGCGGGAGCGGGCGCTGATCCACGGCGCCCTCCATGCCGACGGCTTCGGCGTTGCCGCGCGCATAGCGACCACGCGTGCGCCCCGCAACTCCCGCCAGGCTGAAGTAGTACCCCAGCACGGGAATCCCCACGGCCCCCATGTTGCGGATGATCGTCTGAACGTGGCCGATCTGCTCCGCGCGTCGCGGACCATCCAGCAGGATGTCGTGCCAGACTCCGGGGTCCAGGTTCTCGATCGCATGCAGCTCCAGCCCCGCGTCGTTCACATCGCGGCGAAGGGCGGCAAGCTGCTCGCGCGTCCACACGCCCTCCCCCGGCGCGCCCGCGTGGCCCCAGCCGTTGTTTCCGCCGGTGGGCTGATCGGCGCGGGCGCCCTCTGGTGCGCTGCGGAAGTAGTCCACCAGGTGAACCACCAGGTGTGTGGCGCCAGCCTGTCGCGCGAACTGATAGTTGGACGGCGTGAGGTGATGTCTATACAATCCAAAGCCGAGCTTCATTTGGTGGCTCCCCGTCGATGACAGGCCAGGGGGAGGCCCTTCACGCGCAGGTCCACCCGGGTGATATGCCAGCGCGCCAGGTTGGCGGCAAAGAGCTGATCGAACTTCTCACCCCCAAAGGCGATGTTCGTCGCACTCGCCAGCGCGTGCGCCGTCCAGTCCTCCACCAGAATGTCGAGCTTCCCCTCCGGTGAGAGGCGATAGATCCGCGACGGTGCATAGCAGGTGATGTAGAGGTTACCCTTTGCATCAAAGGCCAGCCCATCGGGCACGGTCCCGGGGAGGCGCACCGCCACGCTCCGCTTTCCCGCGGTGCCGTCCGGCTTGATGGCGATCTTCTCCACGCCGGGCAGGAACGACGCCGTCACATACAGGTGTTTCTCGCCTTCGTCCAGCGCGAGGCCGTTGGCAAACTTGATCGGCCCCGCGTGCCACACGATACCGCGGCCACCGGGATCAAAGCGCAGCACCTTTCCCGTGTGGGGCTTCACGCCACTGTCGCTGACATAGAGATCGCCGTTGGCGGCAAAGGCCAGATGGTTGGGGATCTCGAACGGATGCGCTCGACCGGCGCCGCGGGCGAACTTCTCCATGCGGCCGCTCTTCAGCTCCAGACGCCACAGGCAATGCTGCTTCAGGTCGCACGCCACCAGGTACTCCCCGGTGGGGTCGATCGCGACGCCCAGCATGAATCCGCCCTTGGCGCGCGCCACCTCATCCACGCGCTTGCCATCGCGGGTGATGCGATAGATCTGCCCAGCTTCTCCGCCGGCATAGATGCTGCCGTCGGGATGGACACAGAGACCCTCGGGATGATCCAGCCCATCGACATGGGTGTGGAGCCTGCTGACTGCCAGTGGCATCGTCGTCACTCCGGTTATTGGGCGTCGCGCTTCGAGCCCTGGATGGTCACGCCCAGTCCGCCGTCCACGCGCACATACTGGCCCGTCATGAAGGAGGCGTACTCGCTGCACAGCCACAGAATCCACGCGGCGATCTCCCCGGGCTGGGCGATGCGCTGCGTCAGGTGCATCAGGTCGCACTCGCGGCGCACGGCGGCGGGATCGGGAGAGAGCTGCATCGCCGATTCGAACATCGGCGTGTCCACGCTTCCCGGGCAAATGGCAACCGACCGGATCAGCGGCTTGTAGTCCACCGCGATGCTCCGCGTCAGGCCCAGCATCGCCGTCTTGGAGGTCGTGTAGGGTGCCACGTTCTCCTGGCTCACAAAGGCCTGCACGCTGGAGACGTTGACCACCACGCCACCGCCGCGCCTCTGCATGTGGGGGATGCAGTGCTTGGCGCAGAGGAAGGCGCTCTTCAGGTTCACGTTCATCACCAGGTCCCACTCCTCCTCGGTGGTGTCGGTCACCTTGCTATAGCGCTGGATGCCCACGCTGTTGACCAGGATATCGATACCGCCCATTGCCTTCGCCGCCGATGTCACCGCGTCGATCACAGGGGCCTCCCTCGAGACATCGCAGGACCAAAAGTGACCTCCGATGCGCCGGGCCACGTCGGCCCCCGCCGGGTCCACGTCGGCGATGGAGACCTCCGCGCCGGCCTGGCGAAATGCCTCGGCAGTGGCGCCGCCAATTCCCTTCGCGCCACCGGTCACAAACACGCACTTCCCGCTGAAGTCCAACCGCATCTGCTTCCCCCTTGCGGCGTTTGCCGCCACTATGTAGCACCGACCGTGCATACACATTGACGTGCTCCTTTGGACCCGTCAATGCGATTTCGCCGGTCCAACCCCAGATTCACCAACGCCCAGGAGTCCCGACCACCATGAAGCTCGTCCGCCACGGCGACCCCGGCCAGGAGAAGCCCGGCATCCTCGACGACGCGGGCCGCCGCCTCGATCTCTCTGCCGAGTTCACCGACTGGAACCACGAATTCTTTTATTCCGGCGGCATGGCGCGCCTGCGCCGGTTGCTCGACCGCCAGCGCGCCCTCCCCACGGTGGCCGACGGCGTCCGCTGGGCCGCGCCGATCGCCCGCCCGGGGATGCTGATGTGCATCGGGCTCAACTATTCCGACCACGCGCGGGAGTCCGGCATGGCGATCCCCACGGAGCCGATCCTCTTCCAAAAGGCCACCAACACCGTCGTTGGGCCCTATGACGACGTGTTGATTCCCCGACTGAGCCAGAAGACTGACTGGGAGGTGGAACTGGGAATCGTGATCGGCGCCGATGCCCTGTATCTGGATTCGCCGGAGCTGGCGCTGAACCACATCGCGGGGTACACCATCGTCCACGACGTGTCGGAGCGCGAGTTCCAGCTCGAGCGCGGCGGGCAGTGGACCAAGGGGAAGTCCTGCCCGACGTTCTCCCCCGTGGGGCCGTGGCTTGCCACGCCAGACGAGGTCGGCGACCCCCAGGCCCTCGACCTCGCCCTGTCGGTCAACGGCGTCCGCCGTCAGACAGGCAATACGCGGACGATGATCTTCTCCTGCGCCCATGTCGTCCACTATCTGTCCCAGTTCATGCGGCTGGAGGCCGGCGACCTGATCGCAACCGGCACCCCGCCGGGGGTGGGTCTGGGCATGAAGCCACCCGTCTATCTGGTGCCGGGGGACGAGGTGGAACTGTCGGTTCAGGGCCTGGGCACCCAGCGCCAGGTCTTTCGCAGCGCCTGACTATTCCGATTCCGGGAGCCGGACGGGGCACCGCAATTGAGTGGACGAAGTATTTCGGCGACCTCGGCGGCGTCGGGATATGCCCAGGCATCAGAGGGGCCCGGACCGCGATTGACGATACCCCCGCCGTCGTCGCTCCATGGGAAACGACATTCCAACCCGTGGCCAACTCCGTCATCATGCCGGGCATCGACGATCAGAGCAGGAGGGATCAGGGCCACGGGTTCACGGTGGCTTCGGGATTCTCGCTGGGCTTCGTCGATGCGTCCCGCGCGGGCGAGTCGGCGGGGGCGGCGTCGGCGGCGGCCCGTATATACTGAGGCGGTTGATCGGCGAGGGCGGCCAAGGCGAGGTGTGGGAAGCGTGGCAGACGTCGCTGGGTCGGGCGATGGAGATGAAGCGCGTATCGGGATCGCGGTGGGACGAGTTGATCCGCAGGGAAAGCGCGGGCGACGCACCCGCCCACGACTATCTGGCGCGACACTTGGCGATCCTGCGCGGGGTGTGCCACGCGGTGGCCCATGCCCACACGCGGGGAATCGTGCATCTGGACCTGAAGCCATCGCAGGTCATCGTGGGCGAGTTTGGCGAGGTGTTCCTGATGGACTGGGGAATCGCCGCGCGGCTGGTTCCCGCGCCGGGGCGGGGCCGCGCGGTGGCGGATATACGCGGGCCGCTGGGGACGCCGGGGTACATGGCTCCGGAGCAGGCCACCGGCGACTCCGGTGCCATCGGCGTGGCGACGGATGTCTATCTCCTGGGCGCGACGGCCTACCACATCGCGACAGGGCGCGCCCCCCACGCTGGAGACAATCTCGCCGGCACGATGGACAACGCACGCCTGAACCGAGTGGCGCCGCTGGGAAACGCAGTGCCCTCGCGGCTGGCGCTGATCGTGGAGCGGGCGATGGCACACTCCCCCGCCGCGCGATTCGCCTCGGCGGAGGAGTTCCGTCTGGCGGTGGAAGCTTTCCTGGGTGAAGCGAGCCACGAGCGCGAGGCCCACGCCATCATGGCGGAGTGCGAGGCGCGATGCCCGGCTATTCCAGCGTGTGGCTGCACGAACTCGAGCCGCCCACGTGGCGCATCGCGCGGTCGGCATACCACGCGGCCGGAATCGTGCGCGCGGTATCCATCTCCGCCGATGCGAAACGCCTGACGACGCTGACCGATACGATGGCTCAGACGCGCGAAATGGAGTGGTTCGGCGTGGAGGAATCCTTTCGCATCGATTCGCGCGGTATCGCCGCCCACGCATTCGTTCCCGGCGGCATGGTGACCTGTGGACCCGATGGCGGGTTTGGCGAATGGCAGATTGGGCTGGAACCACAGGAGCGAGTCATCGCGATCTATCCCGACCGGATTACCTCGCTGGACGTCGCGCGGGACGCCGACGCGGAATAGCCCATGAGAGCCTTGCCGCTTGGCAGCCTCACGACGGCCATCGCGCCCTCCGCTCGGAATCGGAGGGCGCGATGGGGGGACCGGATTTTGGCATGCCCCAATTCGCCGTTCGCGCAGCCTTTAACGCAGGAG
>JBBQYG010000059.1:0-20232 GCA_038208905.1 Candidatus Sumerlaeia bacterium
AGAGACGAGAGTGAAAAGAATTAGAGCCGCCTATGAGCCAGAGCTTAGAAAGTAGATATAGCACTGATAGGAACCTCCGACCTCTCCCCCAATTCTTGCTGTATATACACCTAGCAAGACCTAGCGGAGCAATACGGCCACGGCGTTTCGGATTCAGGGGCAAAAGGACGCGTTCGACGGCGTCATCGCGGGAACTCCGGCCAACGCGGCGCTGGAGTCCATCGAGGCGATGATCGACTGGGCGGCGGTGCGCGCGGTGCTGGCGCGCGGGTACGACGACTCGGTACGCGGGTGGGTCGGCAGCGACCCGGTGGTGCTCTTCAAGATGCTGCTGCTCGAGCGGATATACAACCTGTCGGACGTGCGCGTGTCGGTGGAGGCGGGCGACCGCCTGTCGTTCCTCCGCTTCCTCGCGCTGCCCGCGGGCGAATCGGCGCCCGACGACACGACGCTGGTAAAGTTCCGCGCGCGCATGATGCCAGGTCAGAGGGCGGCCGCGCGCCGCGAACCCGCGCAGGGCCACCGCCACCGCGCAGGCTCAAACGAGGGCGCGAGGGGGGAAAATGTGGCTCCGGGGCGAAAAAAACGAGGTTGCTTTCAGAACGGAGAGGGGCGGAGGGTCAGGCCAGAGGTTCCCTCATGGGTGTCCATGTCCATCTCGTACATGACTCCCTCTCGCAGTGGCAGACGACAAAAATTCTCGCCCGGTGCCTTGCAATTCTAGAGTGACTCTCGAAAGTCCTGTCGTATTCCAACGTATCTTGGGCGTCTCGCCCGAGCCCCGTCGCCCCCACACGCGGGCAAGATGCCCACGATACTCTTTTACGGCGTCCTCCATCGCGACAAGACTCTCGAGAACCGCTCTAATCGATGGCTATCGACCTCACGTTTCTGGTGTGCGACGCGTTACTCCCCACCCGTCCCCGTCTGCAACTTCGCGATCTCTTCCTTCAGCGCGGCGGGCGTGAACGCGAAGGAGATGCCGATGGAGCAGTAGGACGGCGTGATGCCCCGCGCGTCGTGATAGTCGATCCACACGATGGCTCCGCGCGTGTCAACGCGGCGGTCCCCGCCGAACTGGAAGGCCACCTTGGCGAGGCGGATGCCGTGGAGGAGGCGTTGGTACTCGTCGCGCGTGATGTGGGAGCAGCGCATCTTGCAGCCGCCCTCGGAAAGATCGGTGGCCAGCGCCTTGTGGACTTCGGGCGTGAAGGTGTGCTCGGGCTGGAGGATGCACAGCTCCACCGGGAGGCTGACTGAAACTCGCGGGCTGGAGCGGCGATTTGGGTGCGAGGCTTTTTCCATGGGTGGCTGCGTCGTTCTGTTGGTGGTGGTCGGGGCTGCCGGGCAGCATTGGGCTCGCCGAGCCCCCACGGTGCAAGAACAGCCTTTGCCCCGCGCGGGGCCGGGGCCGCTAATTGGCGTCAGGGTCCTTCACACCCAGCAACGCGTAGTCCAGCGAGTACTTCCCCGCGCCCGTGAACAGCAGCGCGATGGCACCAAGAAACAGGACGGCGACGTACTCGAAACCGCCGGTTTGCATAAAGAAGCCATTCTTTCCGTGAACCATCGCAAAGGCCACCACCATCGTGAAGGCCACGGGGATCGACGACCACCGCGTCAGCAGGCCGACCAGAATCAGGAGGCCGCCGACCAATTCGACAAACGTGGCCGCGACGGCGTTGGGAAAAGGAAACGGAATGCCGAGCCCGGCAAAGGCGTCGGCGGTGGCGGCGATTCCATTCACGAAGAGCTTCTGTCCACCGTGGGCGATAAACACCACGCCGATTGCAATGCGCAGGACCAGCAGGCCCAGCGAAGTTTTGTTGGCCAGAAGGCGGTCGAGTAGCGTCAGGAACTGCATGGGTATGTCCTCTTTTCTTGGTTGGTGATGGCGATTTCGCCCGTACTGAGCAAATTCAATCGAGCAGCGCGCGCACCTCCTCCAGCAGTCGGCTCAGCTTGGTCAGCTTCGCCGCGCCGATCGCCTCCACCAACTTGTGATCCAGTTTGTCCACCGCGCCATCCATCCGGTTCACCAGGCCCAGGCCCTTCGCCGTCAGCCGCGCCACCACCACGCGGCGGTCATCGCGGTCCCGGTCCCGGCCAACCAGGCCAATCTGCTCCATCCGGTCCAGCAGCCGCGTCACGTCGGGCACGCGGCTTACCATGCGGCATCCGATCTCGCCACAGGGTAGGCCCCCGGGACGCGCCCCGCGCAGGATCCGCAGCACGTTGTACTGCGTGGCCGTCACGCCAAAGGGCTTCATCGCGTCTTCCTGCGCCCCTCCCAGCCGGTCCGCCGTCACGAGGATCGAAAGGAGCGCCTCCTGAGCCGGGCTCTTGAAGGGCTTGGTCTGCTTGAGTTCTTCCTGGAGCCTCGTGCTTGTCAAGTTGGCGGTCCTTTCCTTGTTCTACCGATAGTCGTTACGACAAGCATTACCCGTGCCAGCCTCTCCGCCCTTTCCGTCGTTCCGGCCTTTCCCTGCATTTCCCCGCCGTTTGATCTGGACCGTCTCCCACGCGATGGAGCCGCACCGGAACAACAACCGGCCTCCCCGGCCCACCCGGCGGGGACGGCGGCTTCGGTGAGACCGGCGCGGCGTATAGACGCCACGCCCACGTCGCGCGTGGCCCCTTTCCGCCCCAGGGTGCGGGTCGTCTTCATCTCCGGCTGCTCCGACGACGTCATCAGCAAGCACGGCGCCCTCAACCCCGGCATCGTCTTCCTGCAAAAGCCGTTCATGCACAAGACGCTGCTGGGGAAAATGCGGGAGCTGCTTGACGGAAACCCCGCGTTGGCCCAGGAAAATGCGCCGCTTTGCTTGTTGTCCATGCCTCCGTATATACATAGAAGCAGGCCCTGCCTGGTCAGTGCAGGCAGCTAGTTCTTCCCCGGCGGACATCGGCCGCAGACGCTGGCGGAGGTGAACGGGGAGAGCGGCGCCGCGTATCGGCGCCATGCCTCCGGCGCGGAGCACGGCCCGCTGCACTAGGGCGCGGCGGCGCTCCACGGGGACTACCTTGGCACAACGCGGCTCTTTACAGGAGCCACCGGCCATGCGACCCCCGACACGTTCACCAGCTACGAGCCCTTCGGCACCCCGACCTCCGACGGCCTCCGCTCTTCGCAATCGTCGTCCTTCACCGGCCAGCACCGCGACCACGCGACCGGCCTCCAGTACCACCGCGCGCGATGGCTGGATCCGCGCGCGCTATCATCGGTCGCTCGATCTGCCGCTGGATGCGATCCGGCTAAGCTCGCGAGCCTTCGTCTTCGACAACTCGAGCAAGAACCCGACATGGCTCGCGGAGATTACGGACGGAAAGGTGCTCGAACTGAAATCCGCCGAGGTCCCCAAATGGTTCCAACGCGCCGTCCTCGAAAAGATCGGCTACATCCCGCCCCCGCTTTCCGGTTGAGCCCCGCGCGTTTCCGGCGACGCTTTTGTCCCCATGCGCTCTTGGGCGCATCGATCTCGTTGAGAGGGCTGACGCCATGAAACTGCATTCCCACGTCGTGACCAAGGGTCCCGCCCGGGCCCCGCATCGTTCCTATCTCCGCGCCATGGGGCTCTCCGACGTGGAGATCAACCAGCCCTTTGTCGGCGTAGCGTCCACGTGGAACGAGGCCACGCCGTGCAACATCGCCCTCTCGCGCCAGGCCCAGTCCGTCAAGATTGGCGTCAAGGCCGGGAAGGGAACCCCGCGGGAGTTCGTCGCCATTTCCGTCAGCGACGGCATCGGCATGGGGCACGAGGGAATGAAGGCGTCGCTGGTTTCCCGCGAGGTCATCGCCGACAGCGTGGAGTTGATGGTCCGGGCCCACTGCTACGACGGCATCGTTGGTCTGGCGGGCTGCGACAAGTCGCTCCCCGGCATCTTGATGTCAATGGCGCGCCTCAACGTGCCATCGGTGTTCCTCTATGGCGGCACAATCCGCAAGGGAACCTACGGCGGGAAGGACATCAGCGTTCAGGACGTGTTCGAGGCCGTTGGTGCCCACGCGGCGGGAAAGATTTCGGATGAGGTGCTGCACGACATCGAGTGTGGCGCGTGCCCCGGTGCCGGTTCCTGCGGCGGGCAGTTCACCGCCAACACGATGGCCTGCGTCAGCGAGGCAATCGGCATGGCGCTCCCCGGCAGCAACTCCGCCCCCGCGGAAGATCTCGATCGCGACAAGTGGGCCGTGCGCTGCGGAGAGGCCGTGATGGCGCTGATCCACGCCAACATCAAGCCCCGCGACATCATGACGTTCAAGGCCTTTGAGAACGCCGCGGCCATCGTGGCCGCGACCGGTGGCTCCACCAACGCGTTCCTCCACCTCCTCGCGATCTCATCGGAGTGTGGCGTCAAGCTCACGCTCGACGACATCGACCGTATCAGCCAGCGCACGCCGATCCTCGCGGACCTGAAGCCGGGCGGCAAGTATCTGGCCGAGGACGTCCACGACGTCGGCGGTATTCCCGTCATCCTTCGCGCACTGCTCGACGGCGGGCTGCTGCACGGCGATTGCCTGACGGTGACGGGCAAGACGATGGCGGAGAACTTGGAGGGTGTCACCATCCCCGCGGGCCAGGATGTTGTGGTCCCCGTGGCGCGCGCGATTCGCTCAACCGGTGGCTTGCGCGTGTTGAAGGGGAACCTGGCGCCCCACGGCTGCGTGATCAAGACGGCGGGTGTGACCAAGCTGGCACACTCCGGCCCCGCCAAGGTTTTCAACTGCGAGGAGGACGCCTTCGACGCCATCGCTCGCCAGGACGTTGTGAAGGGCGACGTGGTGGTGATCCGCTATGAGGGGCCCAAGGGCGGGCCGGGAATGCGCGAGATGCTTGCGCCGACCGCCGCGCTGGTGGGCCAGGGTCTTGGCTATGAGTGCGCAATGGTGACCGACGGACGCTTCAGCGGCGCGACGCGCGGACTGATGGTCGGTCACGTGACGCCGGAGGCCCAGGATGGCGGGCCGATCGCGCTCGTGAAGAACGGCGACGTCATCTCGCTCGATGCGGAGGTCGGCACGATCGAACTGCACGTTGACGACGCCGAGTTGGCCCGTCGCCGCAAGGAATGGAAGCCGATCACGCCCCGCTATGGCGGCGGCGCGCTCTACAAGTACGCCCAGCTCGTGGGCCCCGCCCACGAGGGCGCCCTCACCAGCCCCGGGGGCGTTGTGCCGATCGACGTGGAGAAGCTGATTATCAGAGGGTAAGGCAGGGAAAAGCAGGGGGCGGCAATGGGAGGGTGGCGTCAACATGTATAGACACGTTGTCTGTCTCGCAATCGCAGGTGCGCTCGTGTCCACGGTCGCGGCGGAGGACACCACGCGCCGCGTGATCGGCGCGGGGGAGTGGAAGACCAGCGGCAAGATCGGCGATTTCGGGGAAATCCGCGCCACTCGCGATCAGAACGCGTGGGTTCTGCGCCCGAGCGCGGACGATCCCGATTTCTCCTTCGGATGGATCGAGGGACCAGTCTTCGCCGCGTTTCCCGCGACGGACACGCTTTCGGGCAACAACGTGGGGATGCGCGTTGTCTATACGTTCAGCTCGGCGGTCCCCGGCGCCGCGCCGGAATTGCGGATCCGGCTGAACTCCGACAACTTCGGCCAGTACGCCATCGCCGCCGTCGCCAATAACCGGTTTCAGGAAATCAAGGGCGTCGGCGGCGGAGCCGTCACCGTCCTCTTCGACCGCCGCCAGCTCTCCTCCGAGACACGCTTCATTCCCTACATCGATTTGCTTTCAGCCGGCACGGGAGTCAGCCCCGACTGGTTCGTCCGCATCGAGAGCGTGGAGACCTTCATTCCTGTCTCGAACGCGTCCTTCGAGCGCGAGAGGCTCATCGCCACCGCCTACATGGAGGGGACCGGCAACGTCTACGCGCACCTGGGCGCTTCGGCCAATCGCACCCCCGTCTATACGCGGACGGGGTCCGGTCCGGCATCCTTCGCCTACGATGGCGCCCACATCATCGTCATCGACAACGGGCGGCTTTTCGGCTTTTCTTCCACCACGGGATTTGCCCGGGTGGACATCGCCACGGCCAACGTCATCTATGGCGGTATTTCGGAGCACCACGTCGGCTATCTGGAGCGTGGAGGCCGCGCCTTCTACTTCAATCTCCTCACGCGGGAGAAGCGCTCCCTCGATCCATCCGCCAGCTTCTTCGCCGTCGCCGGCGCCGGTGACGGCTCCCTCACGTTCATCAAGCGCCGCGGCAACGGCACACTGGAACTCTTCCAATACGACACCCGGCTGCTGAACCCGTCGCTGACGCGCCTCAACGGGGACAATGCGGCGCTGATTGTGAATTCGCGCTCGACGCTGCTGACGCAGTAGCGGGCTGTTCGCTAGGTCAGTGGAACAGGTGGCGGCGGGCGCCCTCGGGCCCGATCGTCGTCAGGGTCGCCGGCGAATCCGTCCAGCAACCCGTGTTCAGATATTGAATCCCTCCGCCTTCGACCCGCGTGTCGGCGTCGAAATAGTGCGTATGGCCGCAAAGGACGTAATCCACGCGGCGACCGGCGGCGTACTTGACAGCCCGGTGCTCGATCTTGGCGCAGACCTTCAGCCACTCCTTGGAGGAGCGCTTGAGCCACCGGCTCAGGTTCTTGGCGTGTCCCTCGCGGCGCTGCACCGCCTCGTACACATTGCTGGCCAGCGTGCTGATCACCGGATGATTGTTCAGGAAGTCGTCGAACTGGTGGCCGTGGATGAACAGATAGCTCTTTCCGTATAGATCCAGAAACAGCTCGCGGTGCGCGTTCACCCCCAGCATCCAGGGGATGATATCGCGCGCGGTCTCGTCGTGGTTTCCTTCGATCCAATCCACCGTGATGCCCGATCGCGGCGCGGCGAAGCGGCGGATGTCCTCGATCAGGCGATAGTGCGAACGCGTCAGGCTCGAGAAATCGAGATTCTCGAAGAGATCCCCAAGGATGATCAGGCGGCGGAAGGGATAGAATTGCGCAAGGGCGCGGCGGAGGTCCCGCGTCCGGCTGACCTCGCTCCCCAGATGAATGTCGGAGATCACCACGACATCGGTCTTGTAGCTTTTCCTTGGCGTCGCGACGTGGATGACCTTCAGGTCGGAACCCGACGGCATCGGATTGAGCAGATCCTGGCAAGCCAGATAGCTGGCCTTGCGCGGCGGTGCTTCCTGGATGCTGACGACGGACACGGGCGATCTCCTTGGGCGGTGAAAGAATGGGCCGCGCGGGGGTGGGGAGTCAAGGCGTTGACCGCGCCCGGCGCGTCTTCGGAGTCCTTTTTTCCGAAGATGGGGAGAGCTAACGCGAGATGCGCGATGCAGCGTCAATCTTCAACTGGTCGGGCCTCCAATTTGTCAACTTTTCGCTGCCTTCCGGTCATTTGGGCCACCACGCCAGTGCCATCCGGTGGCCCAGTCCGGTGTGGCTTGCCCTCCGTGGTGTGTTTCATAAAGCTTCGGGGGCTGCGGCAGGATGTCATACGCGACATTTTGGCTTAGGCACGTTCTGTGCAGCAGATAAACTTGTCGATACACCTCCGAATCCTTGGACCCCCACTTGGCTCCCGCGTCAAACAACTCCTCATCCGGCGAACACCACCGCCCCCCAAAACGCCACACGCCCTTCGAGCACGTTCGCCGCCACCTGATCGCCGGCCTGCTGGTTATCATCCCTGTCTTCGTCGCGGTTTATGCCGTGTGGGCTATCATGACCCTGGCGGAGAGCTTCTTTGGCCCCGTCGTTGACGAATTCACAACCCGTGGCGGATACGACGGCTTGCAGCACGAGCCCTACTATATGTTTGCCAAGTCGGTGATTTCCTTCATCCTCGCGGTGATCGTCATCGGATTCGTGGGGTGGCTTTCCACGTTCCTGCTGGTGCGACGGGTGATCCAGATGGGCGAGCGCTTGGTCTCGCGTGTTCCCATCCTCAAGTTCTTCTACAACACGCCCAAGGAGGTACTGCACACCTTCACCGCCTCCCAAAAGGGAAGCTTCAAGCGAGTGGTCCTGCTTGAGTACCCGCGCAGGGGCGTCTGGGGACTTGGCTTCGCAACGGGGGAGATCATCAAGCAGCCCGAAGGGGAGCGCCTCGTTTCCGTCTTTCTCCCGACCACGCCCAATCCCACATCGGGCTTTCTGCTCCTGCTCCCGGAGGAAGATGTCTTCGACACAAATATCCCAGTGGAGGATGGCGCGCGGCTGATCATTAGCGGAGGAATTCTCTCCCCTGATTCCATTTTCACCCAGCGCTTCGTCGGCCTCCACGCTCAGCCGGCGATGCCACCGCTCGGGCCGCTCACGTCCGACAACTCCATTGCCCCTATCGACTCAATCCTAGAAGACAAGGAGAAGTAAACCCGATGCCCCTACGCCTCCTCCTGGTCGATGATCAGCCGGAAATCCTCGAGGGCCTGAAGATGGCATTCAAGCGCACCGAGCACGAGATCTTTGCCGCGCCCAGCGGCGAGCAGGCGATCCAGATCCTCAACTCGGAGGCCATCGACGTCGTCCTGACCGACCTCATGATGGAGGGCATCGACGGCCTCGCGGTGCTGCGCCACGCTCGCCACCTCGCCCAGCCCCCGTCCGTCGTAATCCTCACGGCTCATGGCTCGATCGAGGGCGCCGTGGACGCGCTGAAGGAGGGCGCCTTCCACTACCTTACCAAGCCCGTGAACATCAAGGAGTTGCGCGCGCTGGTGGATAAGGCTGCGGAGCACCTCAACCTTGTCCGCGAGAATATCAGCCTGCGCGAGCAGATGGACAAGCGCTACGGCCTGGAGGGAATGATCGGCGACACCAGCGAGATGCAGCAGATCTACGATAAGCTGCGCCTGATCGCCCCCACCAAGGCCAACGTCCTGATCCTTGGCGAGAGCGGCACTGGCAAGGAGGTGCTTGCCAAGGCCCTGCATCAGGCCAGCCCCCGCGCGCGGAAGCCCTTCGTGGCGGTCAACTGCGCCGCCTTGCCGGAGTCGCTTCTGGAGAGCGAACTTTTCGGGCACGAGCGCGGCGCCTTCACCGGCGCCGTCAGCAAGCGCCAGGGGCGATTCGAACTCGCCGACGGAGGCACCATTTTCCTCGACGAGATCGGCGAGGTGCCTCTCTCCATGCAGGTGAAACTTCTCCGTGTCCTGGAGGCCCGCGAAATCCAGCGCGTCGGCGGATCGGAAACCGTCAAGGTGGACGTTCGCATCCTGGCCGCCACGAATCGCGACCTGACCGACGACGTGGCCGAGGGGCGCTTCCGCGAGGACCTCTTCTACCGGCTCAATGTCGTCTCGCTGACGCTGCCGCCGCTCCGCCACCGCCGCGCGGACATCCCGATGCTATCGCGCCACTTCCTCGCCGAATTCGCCCGCGAGAACGGGCGCGAAGCTCCCACGATATCCAAGGAGGCGATGGAAGTCATGACCGCCTACCACTGGCCCGGCAACGTGCGCGAGCTGCGTAACGTGCTCGAAAACACCTTTGTCTTCCTTCGCGGAAACACCATCATGCCAGAGAACCTTCCCAAGGACCTCTCGAAATCGAGCGACGAGCCGAAGGACGGCTTCTTCTTTCCCTTGGGCAGGCCGCTGGAGGAGATCGAGACGGAGTACCTCCGCCGCACCCTCGCCCGCGAGGACGGCAACCGGACCAAGGCCGCCGATATCCTGAAGATCAGCCGCCGCACCCTGCAGCGACGCATCAAGGAGCTGGGGCTCGAATCGGGCTGAGCATCTATCGCGCCGACGACATCCCTTGTCTATACAGGGCGTCGGTGCGCGAGACCAGCGCATCCAGGCTGAAATCCATCGCGCGGGAGCGGCACGCGGGCGCCATCGCGGCCAGCCCGTCCACGCCCAGAGCCAACGCCTCGCGAAGGTGGGCGGCCAGCGTCTCCACATCGCCGGCTCCGTGGACCCAGCCGACATCCGGGCGGTCCACCGCCTCGCGATTCCCGCCCACGTCGCTCGCGATGGCGGGCTTCCCACAGGCCAAGGCCTCCACCAGCGCGTTGGAAAAGCCCTCCTTGAAACTCGCCAACGCAATCGCGTCGCTCGCATTGTAGAGTGCCGCCATGTCGTCCCGCGCGCCCAGAAGCCGGATGTCCACACCGGGCATCGCAGCGACGCGCACGCGGACTTCCTCCTCCAGCTTTCCCGCACCGGCGAAGAGCAACACCGGCGGCGGCCCCGGCCATCCCTCGATGGCCTTTGCATAGGCCTCCAGCATTCCACGGGGATTCTTCTGGGGATGAAGACGCGCGGGAACCAGGATCGCGACGCTCGCGGGGGCGATCCCCAGCTCGTTCCGCGTGGCGCCGCGGAGGGCCGCGTTGGGCTGAAAGGCGTCCGTGTCGATCCCGTTGTACAGGAGCGGCACGCGCTCCGCGGGAAGGCCAAGGCGCTTCATGACGTCGGCCTGCACGGCGCCCGAAACCGCAATGGTGCCCGTACGCCAGCGCGAAACCGCGCGATCCATCATCGCCTGGCGTGGCGTGTCCCAGCTATCTACGTTGTGGATCTGGCCGAAGATCGTCTTCACGCCCGCGAGGCGGGCCGCGATGGTGCCGGGAATGTTGGATCGATACATGTGGGAATGAACCACATCGGGCGCGATTTCGCGCAGCCGCCGCCGCAGCGCGGCGATTCCCGGAGGAGAGAGCCGCGTGCGCAGCGTGATCACCTCCACTGGGATTCCTTTCGCGCGCAGGTCGTTGGCCAGCGGCCCCTCTTCGCGCAGGCAGATCACCCGCATGTCCCACCCGGCATCCGCAAGGCGGGGCACCACGGCGGAAAGGCGGCGCTCGATCCCACCCACGGGTAGCCAGGTGATCAGGCGGACGGCGATGGGACGACGCGTCATTCGGGAGGCTCCGGAATCATCAGCGGATTGAACCAGGGGACGAGGCGGGGAGCGAGCCCCGATTCGCCACCGTGGATCTCCACCTCGTCCAGCTCGCCGCCTGGGGCTGCGCTTGGCCACTCGATCAAGACCGGCCCGGAAAACTCGGACAAGGCGCCGAGTCGAGAGGCCATTGGGGCCGGAACATAGCCCGAAGTGGACGTGTATCGCGCCCGGCCCCTGATCGACGGCATCGGCCCCCCTTCGGTGGCGAAGGGTGGCAGGCTGGGCTCACTGGACAGGATCAGCATTTCGCCAGTGATCCAGAACACCCCAAGCGAACCGGCGGAACGCGGCGCATTGGGAGAATCGAAAAGGCCGGTCGTCTCGATAACTTCTCTCAGGCGGTGTACGCGAAACCGTTGGGGGCGCTCGATGGGGACATAGGCCAGCCAGCGATCCTCGCCGCTCGCCTCGTCGTTCCAGAAGAACACCTGCCCCGCGGGTGCGAGCGTCTCCCGGCAGGACTTCGCCGCGGCCCGCGCCTGCCTCTTCAAGGATTCCCCCGAGGAGGCGTGAGGAGCGAGGAACGCATCCTCCGCCAGCGATAGGGAGAAGCTCAGGGTACCCAGCGTTGGCTCGCGGAGCGCCATCATCATTGGCGGATTCTTCCGCGTTGCCGCGGCGCCCACCCAGGCAAACATCAGGAGCGCCCCCGCGAGCAATGCGGCGAAAGTCGATCCCCACGCCCACCGAATCCGGCGCAGGCGTTGTTCTTCGTCCGTGGGCGTCCGACGCTTGAGCATAAAAAAGGAGACCGCCCCCGTGCGGAGGCGGTCAAGTGAGACAGGGTCTTGGAACGCGAAGCTTACTGCTTCACGCGCCACGTGTCGCCGTCGGAGATGGTGCCGTTGGAGGGATCGTAGGTGAACGAGCCGTTGGCGGCGCCGCCAGCGAGGAGGGTGATCGAGGGCTGGGCAACGCTGCCGTTGTAGGCAGATTCCGTCGTGGGCAGGCCCGCGAAGGTGTTGTTGACCCACTTGCCAGCGCCGCCCTTGGCGCGGGGATTCGCCAGGTTCCACAGCATCTCGCCGCCGTCACGCTCGTCGACGTTCGGTCCGAAGGATCCAAGGACCCAGCCGCGCTGATCGGTCCAGTAACGGAAACCAATGCCACGCGTATCCGCGAACGGATCGGGGAAGTTCGACGTCACATAGGCGATCGGCGTCGTGATGGTCAGCAGGCGCGACAGGTTGCGGGCGCGGAACGTAGAGCCAACCGTGCCGGGAACCGCGCTGTAAAGGCCAGCGTCCAGCGTAAGGGAACCAGTCACCGTCGAGGCCGGGTACGTATTGTTATCGATGTAGTACGTTTCGATGGCCGTTGCGAGTGAACGATGGTCAGACTTGACGCGAGACACCTTGGAGCGCGTCTGCGCCTCCAGGAAGTTGGGAACCGCGATAGCCGCGAGGATCGCGATGATCGCAACGACGATCAGCAGTTCGATGAGGGTAAAGCCGCGTAGTTTAGTCACTGCGCTACCCCTTTCAGGTTTGGAATGGGTGCCCGCTACGGGGCAGCCTTGCACGGTCTGGACACGCTGGGGACCCCACCTATCATGGGTCAAGCTCAAACGGAGGAAAAAAAAACGGTTTTCTAGACCACCCAACCTTGGACCACGGTCAAAACCACCACAATCACTCCCAGCGCGCCCAAAAGTAGTAAAAATTTACCCCATCTTCTGAAAGTTTTCCCTATCAGAGACGGCGCGTAACCAAAGTCAATCAGTGAAATCACGAATGAGAGAAGTAAGGTTAAGTATATCATCGAGACGAGAAACATCAGGCCCGCGGAATTCATCAGGTCGCGACCTCCGCGCCGGGAGCCGGTGCCTGCGACAATTGCGGGTTTCCCGCCAGCAAATCCCACAGCCGCACCGTTGCGAAGTAGTTCAGTCCACCCGCCACCACCAGATGGAAGGCGCCCAAGTCCGCATAGGGCTTGCTGCCAAGCGCCGTCAGGTTGAAGTAGGCGGAGGTATCGCTCGCAGCGGCCCGCTGCAAACCCTGCAACCCCAGCCATCCTCCGCCGTGGAAGGCCTGGGAAAGGTAGGTAAGTATCCCCACCAGATTGAAGTTTGGTGTGAAGGGCGCCCAGCTAACGGGCGCCAAAATATAGCCCCCCATCAGAATCCCGATTGCAAAGCACAGGTTGATCAGGATGAACAGGGTGGCGCCGCGCGCCATATCGCGCGACAGGATGTATCCCAGCCCCGGTATGAGCCAATTCGCGGTACAGAGCGCGAGGGCCACCGGGGGCGAGCGGCGGAGAAGGGGTTCTTGTGGCAACGAGATCGGGATTCTTTCGGGCGTTGTATAAAGCCGCGTCGTGGATAAGACCTGCTATCGGCGCGCGGGTTTGCACGGTCAACGCCAAACCCCTCGCCGCGATGCTCGCCATCGCCGCCACCTCGGCGTCGGGCGCCACGCTTTCGCCCCCACACCCGATGCCCGGCGGCGCCCGCCGCATGACGTGGGATGGGCCCAGTCAGACGCTTGTTTGCGCGATGGCGCTTCACGGGACCACCTTTATTCGGATGGCCGACACCGCCATTGTGGACGAATCGTGGCATCCCCAGTGGACCACCCTGCACGTGATTGCGCTCGGTGGGGGGCGCTACCTCCTCGCCGACCGGTCCGGCGTCCTCCGCCTCGTGGAACGCGACGCCGCAACGACCGACTTCGCGGAGGTCGCCGCCTGGCCTTGCGACGGAGTTCCCACCCACTTGGTCTGGCGCGAGGGTGTCCTCCACGTCGCCGCGGGCGGAGCCGGCGTCCTTGTCTTCGACTGGGACGGCACCTCCACCAAGCCGCGACTCCGGGCGCGGTTTCCCTTCGTGGACTTTTCCAAGGAGATCGCCTTCCTTGGTCCCTCGACCTTCGCCGTGGCGGACAATCAGGAAACCGGCTATCAATTGATTTCCCTCAGCGATATCCAGCGCCCGCGCCTCCTCGCCCGCGAAAGCCACAGCTTCGTCGATGGCGTTTCCACCTATGGAAACCGGATGGCCATCACGGCCCGGGGGCTGGGAACCTTGGTCTTCGATGTGGGGGAGCCAACGACCCCCCGCCTTGCGGCAACCGTCCCCCTTCGCGGGAACACACCCCTGCCCACTGCTCGATTCTGCGCCTTTTCCCCCGAGGGCCGACTTCTCGTCTGTCACGATGGCGAAGGAGCCGTCCTCAAGACCCTCGACGAAAACGGCCAGGAGCTGGACCTTATTGACCGCCTTAGCGTTGTCGTGGAGAACGAATCGTTCCTGAGCGCGGCGTTCCTTCCCGGGGGCGTCATCGCGCTATCCTCCATGACGGGAAACCTGTACTTTGCCGAGCCCTGACCCCGGATTGGCTTCCCGCTTGCGTTTGTTGTGGCCGTGCAACACCGCAGCCCCCCGCGGTTGATTCGAGAGACGACGAAACAGTGCACCTGACCCCACGATGGTTCCAACATCTCCACTTCACGCTGGCGGCGCTTCTGGGCTTCGCGATGGCGACGTCCGCGCCCGCTCAAACCACCGGGAGGGGCGCCTCCATCGGCGGCGACTTGACCGTGTATGCGGCGGAGCGCGCCTATAGCTGGCGGAACTACAACGTTGCCTGGGAGTTGGCCCTCGGCGCAATCCAGGGGGACCCGCCGGGCCTCCCCGCGATCCGCGTCTTCGTCGATATTGCCAGCGATCTCCACCGGCAGTCGGAAGTCCTGCGCCGCTTCGACCCCGAAACCGCCGCCACCCCCGAAGAGAAGGCCCTCGCTCACTACGCGCGGTCCTATCTGGCGCTCCAGACTGGCGACCTCGTGCGGTCACGCGAAGAAATAGGGCGCGCAATGGGGCAGGTAGGCAGAAATCTACCCTTCGAGATTCGACGACTGGACCTCGTCATCAGCCGGGAGGAAGGCAAGAAGTCTGGAAACGAGATTTTTCGCGAGTACGAGCAACTTGTCGCCGAGAACAACGATAACGGCCTGGCCCACCTCTCCTATATCAACACCTTCCACTTCTACCAGAACGAATCCCGGCGCCATAAACGGGCTGTGGCCGCCGCCATGGCCGCGCCGGAGCGCACGCCCCAGACCTACTTGCGGCAGATCAACTTGGAGGAGAACAGCTTCTGGTTTGATCCCGCCCGCGCCTTGGAGATCGCAAACCAAGGCCTGGCCGAGTTTCCCGATGCCCCCGAGCTGGCTCTCGGCAAGGTAACCTATCTGCGACGCCTCGGGCGCACCGGGGAGGCGTTGGACCTCGCTCGCGAATGGGTCGCCAAGGCACCAAATCACGGCGGCTTCCGCACCCCGCTGGTGGACGTGCTGGAAGACCTTGGTCGCTATGAGGAAGCAATCGCCGAGTCCCTGCGGACCGCCGACCTGACCCACCAACCGGAGATCATCGAGGCGCAGCGCTTCAAGCGGGCCCGGCTGTTCCACTACTCCGGCAAGCGGCCGGAGGCCATCGAGGCGCTGACCGATTTCGTCAGGGTCAACCCCACGGGAAACTTCTCGCGCGCCGCGCGCATGCTGCTCTTCTCGCTCCAGACCAGCCAGCCCACCGATGTTGTCCGCGTCATCGCGGACGGAGGCTACGTTCAGCAGCGCGGCAACTATTGCGGGCCCGCCACCCTCAGCATGGTCCTCGGCCACTGGGGCGTCCGGCGCGGGCAGGAGGACGTCGCCGCGTCCGTCTATACGGGCATCGCCGGGACGCCGCCCCAGGTCATCCATCACTACATCGCCTCCGTTGGCCTCGAAAGCGTCGAGTTCAAGGGAACGGACGAGAGCTGGAAGCGCCTGATCGACGCGGGGATTCCCGTCCTCTGGCTTCAGATGAATGGATCCCAGGGCGGGCACTACCGTGTGGTTCTGGGTTACGACGACGTGCTCAAGAACTGGATCGTGAGCGACCCCAACTTCTACGCGCGCACGGAGATGAGCTACGAACTTGTGGACGACACCTGGATCCTGCCCAGTCTGCGCCGCTCCATTGCCATCGTCCCCAAGTCGCGCATCGACGACCCGGCGCTGGCGGACCTCGCGCCGACGCCGATCCTGTTTATCACCAACTGGGTGCTCTACGTCGCCACGGGCGCCAACCTCTTCGTCGGGCTGTTCCCCGCGCTGCTGGTTAATCTGCTGGTGGCGCTTGTCCTTGCGTGGGCTGTTGCCGGCTTGCTCAGGCGAATCACGTATCCCAACGTGGCTCTCTCGCAAATCCGGCTGATGGCATGCCTGATGGTGCCGATCGCGGCGCTGAATCTGGTGGTTGGAATCTTCCGCCTCAGTCAGGGCGTCAGCGTCCTGCTCGCGCTGCACCTTGCCCTCGTCACGCTGATTCCGCTGCTGGCGCTGCTTCTGGTGTTCCGGCGGCTGATCCACGACATCCTGCACCCGCGCGAGTCCCTTGGCCTTGTCGGCCTCGTGATCGTCGTGTGGCTGTGCCTCGCCTTCATCGATCAGGATCCGTGGCAGTGGGTGGTGCCGGTTTGCCTCCTCGTGGCGGCACTTCCGGCGATGCTCTGGCCCCGGCTGGCGATCAAGCGGGCGGAAAGCGCCCTGCGCAACGGAGAGCTGAACCGCGCGCTTGAACTGGCTCGTCGCCACGGCCACGAGGGCGCGCGCTACTTCGCCGCCATCGCCATCGAGATCGACGGCCACCTCTCCGCAGGTTCCTTCGACCGCGTCGTGACCATCGCGCGCAAGCTGCTGGCTGAGAACGCGGGTCTCGGGCGACCCCAGCGACTCGCCATTCGCCTCTACCAAATCGGGGCCGAAGCGCTTCGCTTCGCCGACGAGGACATCCACGCGGAGATTGTCGAATACCTCAAGGAGCGCGCCATGCCCCGCGGCCTGCGCACCGTCGCCGATGGGCTCCTCCTCTACGTCGATGGCGAGGTTGCCGCCCGCGGCGGCAGCGTCGCGCGCATACCAAACAACACCGAAGTTGATACGCTTCTTGCGGCGCTCTCGCTACTGGGCCGCAAGGCGCTTCCCGGATTTCCCGTCACCCGGACGCTGCGCGGGAGGTCCCTGCAATCCTGTGCCTTCCTCCTCGCCCTCACGGGGGCGTTGCGGCTGGCCGATGCCGCGGAGAACCCCGAGCGGCGACAGCATCTCTGGATGACGTGGTCTGGGCGATACGGCCTGATGCTGCGGCTCGTGCGCGGGTTCGAGGTCAACGCGCGGCCCTCGCGCGCCGTCGTGCGCAAGCCAGCGCCGAACCGCAGCCCCTCGGAGGAGAGGCGCGGCTCGGGAGTAGGCTGAGCCGCTAATACAGGCTGACGCCGCTGGCCGTCGCCGACGCCGGTGTCTCCAGGAACCCCAGCGGGCCCGGATAGACGAACCCGGGGAAATAGTTGGCCAGCGCCGCCGATCCGACGCCAAGTCGCTTGGTGAATATCTCGCCAAGCACCGTGCGGAAGTCCGTCGTGACTGCCAAGTCCTTCCTCTCGAAAAGGCTGTCGTTCGCCAAGCCCGGCCACGCGCCCCATACCTGCTTTGCGGCGATGTTCCGATTGAGCACCATCATCGCGCCGCCGTGGCCGTGGTCGGTGCCGCGGTTGTCGTTCTCCTTCAGGCGACGCCCGAATTCGCTCATCACGACCACCGTCAGGCGGCCGTGGTGGCTGGCCATGTCGTTCCAGAAGGAGTGCAGCCCGCCCGCCAGTTCCTCCACAAGGCGCGCAAAGGCTCCCGCCGCGGAGTTTCCATCCGCTTGGGACTCGTGGGTGTCCCACCCGCCCATGTCCACCGTGGCGGCCTGAAGGCCCAGGTCCATCTTCACAAGCTGGGCGATGTTGGCCAGCGCCCGGGAGAAGTCGTTGTCGCCATACACCACCCCCGGCGTCGGCGCATAGGCGCCCACCGGATTCGCGTCCAGCAGGTCCGCCGTATCGAGCGTCTTGATCGCCACGGGCCCAAGGCTGGCATCGAAGTTGTACATCAGGCGGAGCGCGCGACGGATATCGCCGGCGTGGGAGCCTGAGCCGCGGAGCGTGAACTCCCCCGGGTCGTTCATCGCCAGCGCGCCGGGGAATCCCGAGAGCGCCAGCGAGGCGGAGGCGCCAAACGTCAGCCCGCGGAACACGCCGCCATAGGAATCCTGGCTGGGGGCGCCGTTCAGGTAACGGCCGATCCATCCACCCGCGTCGCGATCCTTCCCGCCATTGTCCATGTAGTCCTGGGCCTGAAAATGGGAACGGCTGCCATCCGCGTCGGGAAGCCCCGTGGCTGGGATGAGCGCCAGATGCTGCTCGTCATACAACTCCTTGAGCGGCGCGGCGGATGGATGAAGCGCGAAGTATCCGTCCAGCATCGTCCCCGCCGCCGCGGAACCCTGAATGCGCAGGCGGGGACGGGCGTCGTGGTAGAGCGAGTCGGCGACGGGTATGAGGAAATTGAGCGCGTCCATTCCCCCGCGAAGGAAGACGTTGATGACAACATCCCGCGATGCGGCGGGCGCGCCCTGCGCAAAGACAAGGTCACCCAGGCGCGAGCCGTTCATGGCGACAATGCCTGCGCAGCAGCCCTGCAGGAACGTGCGGCGGTGGAGCTTCATGTTGAGGGGGGGACCTGTGATCGGGGTATCGTCCGATGCAACCACCATCGCCGCGCGGGCCCCGGTTGGCAACGGAAAGGGCCCTCGGGAAAGGCCTGATTTCCCGGGGGCCCATTCCTGTCATGCGGGAATGGAACTAGCGGAGAGTCTCCAATACCGACGCGATCTCGCCAACGGTTCGCGTGCCGGCGCGCTGATCCTGCTTGCCACCCATCGAGTCAAAGAAAATCCAGGATGGCACCCGGAAGACGCCGCTCTGTTGCGCGACCTGAGGATACTTGCTCACGTCGATTTCCGCGAACACGGCTCGCTGGGTAAGGGCCGCGAACGCGGGATCGGAAAAAGTCCGGGCCTGCGCCACGCAGTCCGCGGCGGCGGGGCTGTGGAAGTACATGACCATGGGCCGCCGGTTCGCCGCGCTCTGGGCCCGCGCCGCTTCCAGTTGGAGGAACCCGGGAAGGCTTCCGGGGGTGGAGACCCTGGCGGGCGTCGTCGTGATCGTGTTGGAGGCGATGGAAGTCGATCCTCCCGCCGAGCCCACGTTTCCCGTGCCGCCAAAGTTGGCCCACTCGGCCTCGGCGGCCTGAAGGGCGGCGGGGGAGAGGCGCAGGATGAATACCTCGGGCGCCGGCGCATCCGTGCGCAGGATCTTCCCGCCAGAGATGTAGATCGCCGCGCGGCGATAGTCGGTCGCGGCAGCCTGGTACAGCTTGTTGGGAAGGTTCGTTGCCTGCTTCTGCCACTGGCGCATGCCCTGCGGCGAGACGCTGGTCCAATAGATGTCAGTGCTCATCCCGCCTGCCTTGTAGCGAGGCGAGATCGAGAAGAGGTACGGCCCCGCAACGGCTGACGTGGCCGAGTAGAATGCCTCCGGCAAATCGGCGGGCTCCGCGCGCCATTCCCCGATGCGCCCGTTGGAAAGCACCGGAGCGGAATACACCTTGGCGGTGGGATTGACGGGGGTTGTTTCGTCGTTCAATCCCCCCCACGCATAGGCCCGCCCGCCGACCACGGCGGCGCAGTGAAACCACAACGGCGCGGGAAGTGGCGACGACTCCGCCCAATCACCGATGGAGCCGTCCGGCAGCACCGGCGCCGACCAGACACGGCTGGAGACTTCGGTCCTCGATAGCCCCCCCGTGATGTGTACATAGCCCGCCGTCGTCAGCGCCGCCACACAGGACAGCCCTGCCTCCGAAAAGGGCTTGGACTCGCGCCACGGCGCCAGATTGCCGTCGGGGAGCGGGCTGGACCACGTCACGGTATTGACGCGGTCGCCATTGAGCGAAAGCGTCGAGCCGCCCAGCACATAGGCAGTGTCGTTGAGGACGAGGGTGCTGTTGTTGATGTAGTGCCGCGCCACGGCGAGCGGCGTTGCCCGGCGCCATGCAAGCGGACGGCCATCGGGGGCCAGGGCGCTGGCGTCCACGCTTTGCGAGGGAACCTGTTTCCCCTGCTCGTTGATCGAGCCGCCCAGCATATACAGATTGTTGCCCAACACCGCCGACCCGTGGAAGGCCCGCCCCGCCGGCAGCGGGGTAGTGGGGCTCAGGAAGTCGCCCTGCGCCATGATGCCCGTGTTGGACACGGCTCCAATCGCGAGGCATGTCGCAAGTGTGCGCCGAATCTTGCGTGCCAAAAAATTCATCATTTTGCCTTCCTTCTCCCCGTGGAATTCGTTCGTCAAGCGAGGTCACCATGCCACCGGCCAGCGAGTGAATCAATCGTTTCGTCGCGCGTGCCTTCCAAACCGAATCGGACGCAGGCCTTTGGGTTCTGCCTGCCGGCCTCCAATTCAGCCAGT
>JBBQYG010000060.1:0-20138 GCA_038208905.1 Candidatus Sumerlaeia bacterium
AGCCGGCGCGGTCGCCGGGAAAAAGTGACTTGGGCATTCCTTGCACGCTCGACGAGCCCAGCAGCACCACGCGGAGCTTCCCGTCCTCCGGCTCCACCGTCAGCGCCGCGTTCTCGTCGAAGAACTGCGCCAGGCGCGCGAAGTAGATGCCAAACCACTTCTCCGGCTTCTCCACCGCCGCCAGCATCGCCGCCTGGTGAAAGCTCAGGTGATCGGGAAGGTGCTCCGTCCAGTAGGGCCAGCTATGCGTGCCGCGGTGCTCGCGCCAGATATGGGGGACCTTCAGCTCCATCAGCTTCTCGTGCAGTTGCCGGTTGTCGGCGATGGCGCCGGTCTTGGTGTCGTCCTCGCCGCAGTCGAACAGCAGCTTCACATTGGCCGTCTGGAATCGATCCGCCTGATCCCACACGGAATTCTCGATCCATCGCTGGGGGAACTTGTCCAGCGGACCCAGCCGATCAACCACCTCACCCCGCGCGCCGTGGTTGGTCAGCTTCAGAATTCCCGACAGCGACGACGCCGAGCCATAGAGATCGGGATGCCTTGCCGCCATCAGCAGCGCGCCGTGACCGCCCATGCTCAGGCCCATCAGGCCACGGGCCTCGCGCCTTGGGATCGTCGGAAAATTCGCATCCACATACTGGAGCAGGTCCTGCGTCAGGTAGGTCTCATACTGGCACTCCGGCATCACCGGGCTGTTCAGGTACCAGTTGAACTGGCCGCCATCGGGAAACACCAGGATCATGCGATAGCGCCTGGCCATCTCCTCCGCGTTCCCCTTCTCCGGCCAGTCCGCGTGGGAGCCCCACTTGCCGTGGAGAACGTAGAGCACGGGAAACCGCTCCGCCGGGTCCCCCGTCGGCGGCGTATAGACATAGAAGAGCTTGTCGGTGGTAAGGGCGTCGCTGTGGTGCGTCGCCAGGCGAAGGCTTGTCGCCTCCGCCGCGCGGGAGAGGGTGGGCGTCAGGAGCGCGAAAATCGCCAGAATCAGGCACACAAGCGTGGCGCGGGCGCCTCGCCCGCGAGTTGACATCGCCATCCATCGCGGACGAGACGCCCACGCCACGCTGTTGTTCATCCTAGTTCTCCTCCTTGAGTTCGCGAGACATCAGGCGGATGACCGCCTCCCGGGGATTCCATTCGCCGTCCATGATGCGGACGACCGCCTCCGCGAGCGGGACGGACAGCCCGCGCTCCGCCGCGATGCGGCACACGGCCCGCGCCGTCGGGGCGCCCTCCACGGTTTCGCCGATGCCGCCCAATGCCTCCGCCGGTTTGCCGCCCTTGCCCAGGGCCTCTCCAAAGCGCCGGTTGCGCGAGTGCGGGCTGAAGCACGTCACGCACAGGTCGCCGATCCCCGCGAGTCCGGAGATCGTGGACTCCTGGGCGCCGAGTTCCACCGCGAAGCGGCGCATCTCCGCCAGCCCCCGCGTCAGCAGGGCGCTCTTGGAATTCGCGCCATAGCCAAGCCCATCCCCCACGCCCGCCGCGATGGCGATCACATTCTTGTAGGCGCCGGCATACTCCACGCCCAGCACGTCGGCCTGTCTATACACGCGGAAGGCGGGCCCCGCAAACCAGCGCTGGATCGCTCCCGCGGAGTCGGCATCGGAACACGCCGCCACCACCGACGTGGGAATGCCCTGGGCTACCTCGCGCGCGATGCACGGACCGCTGATCACGCCGACGCGCGTGTCGGGCAACGCCTCCTCGATCACCGCGGAGAGCGGCCTAAGCGTCGTCAGGTCGATCCCCTTGCTCGCGATCACCATCAGGGGAATCGCGATCTCCTCCTCGCGGAGCCTCTTGCACAGCGCCGTCGCCGCCTGTGCCGGAATCACCAGCACCGCCGCGTCGCAACCGCGCGCCGCCTCGGCGATCTCCGTCGTCAGGGTCAGCGCCGGCAGCTTCAGTTCCGGCACGCCGGGCGGATGCCCCGTTTCGCGGAGTTGCTCCAGCTCCTCGCCGGAATGGCACCACACCCGAACTTCGTGTCCGTTCGCGTGCAGCAGCGCCGCCAGCGTGCTCCCCCACGATCCCGCCCCCAGCACCGCCAGCTTCGCCCTATCCGTCACGGTGTCGATTTCCTTCCGGTCAGCATCAGTTCCAGGCTCGGCTGCACCCCGCCGAGCTTCTTCATCACCCACACGCCGCCGTCGCGCTCCATCATCACCGTCATCTGGGAATTGTCCCCTGCGCGGATCGTTACCTCCGTGTCCCCGTTCTCGATCTGGCGTCGCGTCTCCACCATGGTGATGCCGCTGAGCGGCTTGAAGGAGAGGATGTATGCCATCGCCTCCAGCCGCTTCTGGCCCTCTGCCATTTCTGCGAATTTCTGTGGCTCCGTCTGATACATCACCTTGGCGATGCCGTCGATGTTCTTGTCGAAGTAGTCGCGCGAATCGCTGTCGAAGAATCGCAGCAGCATATTCACATCGCTGTGGGAGGGAATCGGGGAGCCCGGGCCAACATAGGGCCGTGCGATCTCGGTGAACGCGGCCAGGGTCTCCTCCACGGTGTCCAGCTTGCGGCGGGGGTCGCTGCCAAAGAAGAACATATAGACCAGCCAGCCCAAGAGCGCCACGGGCACGATGATCGTGATAAGCTTCAGGAACGCCTTCGCGCTATCGGGCTGGTCGTCCGGCGCCTTGTAGGCGGCGACGGTATCCTTTTTGGCCATGATGCGATTCCTCCAGTACCGGATGGCGCCGATCTTTTCGGGCCGGGCCTCGGGTGTCAATTGCGCCGCGCGCCCCATGTGGTAACGTCGCCGCCATGTCTCGCCTACCGGCCTCCAAACCGCCCAGCGGGCCGCGCCGACCCGGCCAGGGAGAGGCACGCCCCCGGTTCCTCGTCCTCCTGCTCTTGGCGATGGTCCCCCTGCTCCTTGTGGAGTTCGCCCCGATCCCCCTCCTGCGGTCCTTCGAGGACGCCGTTTACGACCGCCGAACGAGGCTCCGCAACGCCATGGAGCCCCAGCCCATCAGCGACCGCATCCGCGTCATAGGCGTGGGCGATGCCGACGAGCAGCGCCTGGACGAGGACCTCCACTCGCGCCAGGCGTGGATCGAATTGCTCGCCCGCCTTCGCGACTGGCGCGCCCGGTCCGTCACGTTCGACATGTTCTTTGTGGAGGAGAAATCCAGCGACGGCCTCTTCGCCTCCACCATCCAAAGCGACGACCTCCCCGTGGTCCTCGCCTACAATTTCCGCCGCCAGGGCCTCGGGCTCACTCCGCTCCGCGATGCGCCGACGGATTTCGAGGAGCAGATTGAGACGCTCAAGACCGAAACCGATCCCGCCGCCCTCGCCGCACAGGTCCGCTTCCTGGACGACTACCTCCATCAGCTTCGCGAGATCGAGCGCCAGGTTCGCTCCGCTTCGGACGCCGACTTCCCTGCGGCCGACCGCGCCGATCTCTACAACCGCCTCGCGTGGGCGCGCGACCTGCGCGGGCAGTCGCTTTCCCGCTGGTTCTTCCACAGCCAGGGGCGCGAGTGGAGTGGCAAGGGGCACCCCTTCCACGCGGAGGAAATCCGCATCCTCGCCCCGCTGCCGATGCTCGCCGCCCAAGGCTTCGGATTCGCCAATGTCGAGAAGGGAACCGAGGATGTCGTGCGCCGCGTTCCCGTGGTTTACGAATACGATGGGCGCCTGTTTCCCCAGCTCAGCCTCGCAACCGCTCTTCAGTGGTACGGCGTTCCGTTCCGCGATGTCGAGATCGACTGGGGGAGCGAGTTGCGATTCACCCCCGCGCGCAATCACAGCGGCACCATCCGCATCCCCATCGACGATCGCGGCCAGTACCTCGTGAATTTCCGCGAGGGCGAATCATTCCTCAATCGCCATCCCACCATTGCCGCCGTGCTCAACCCCGACCTCGCGCCGGCCAGCCTCGGCGGCGATCCGGCGGCGTTCTTTGGCGACACATTTGTCTTCATCGGGGAAGTTATCTCCGGCGGAGAGGCGACTGACCTGGAGCCGATCCCCCTCGCCGCCAGCTTCCCCATGGTCGGGCTTCACGCCAACCTGCTGGATAACATCCTGCGCGGCGATTTCCTCCGCGTGGCCACCCCGATGCCGCGGGCGGCGCTGGCGCTCCTGCTGGCGGCGCTGCTGGCGGGGCTCTACTGGCGGCTCGATTTCGCGACCGCGTCGTGGCTCGCGCTCGCGGTGCTCGCGCTGCACCTCGTCGGCCAGACGCTGCTGTTCCACCGCGTCGGCGTCGTGATGAACATCGTGCGGCCGGTTCTCGGGATGCTCTTCGGCGTCGTGCTGTTCTTCGCCTATGTGATCGTGGTGAAGGACCGTGACCGGCGCCTGGTGCGCGACGTGTTCCTCAAGTCCGTCTCTCCGCGCATCGGAGAGGAAATCCTCAAGAACTACGGCGACGACTCGATCTGGGCCGCGCGGCGGGAGATCACCATCCTCTTCATCGACATCCGCGGCTACACCAGCATGAGCGAAAAGGCCCCGCCGGAGGCCGTTCTCGCGCTCCTCGAACATTTCTACGAAACGGCATCAGAATGCGTCTTCCGTCACGACGGCCAAGTGAACAAGTTCCTTGGCGACGCCGTGCTGGCGCTGTTTGGCGCCCTCAAGGAGGAACCAGCCAACCACGCGGAGCGCGCCCTGCGCGCGGCCATCGACATCCAGCTCGCCATGGGGCGCCCCGCCGAGTCAGGCTTCCACCCCGCCCAGGGCATCGAAGTCGCCACCGGGGCGGCGATTAATACCGGGGAGGCAACAGTCGGCCTTGTCGGGCGGCTCCGCATCGAGTACACCGCCCTCGGCGACGCCGTAAATATTGCGTCGCGCCTGCAATCCCTTGCCTCGGTTGGCGAAGTCATAGTTGGTGAGAAGAGCATGACCATGCTGGGCGGACCCGAATCCGAGCTGATCCGGGGGCTCCCGCTGGATGTGGGCCCAAGGGAATACCTCCCCCTGAAAGGGAAGGCGAATCCCGAACCCCTCTACCGGGCCACGATCCGCCGGTCCTCTTCTGAAATCTGAAAGGGCGTTGTTCAAAACCATGACCAACTTTGCCACCCACCGCAGGATGATGCCGATCATTGCCGCCTTGGCCGTCCTGTTTCTCTCCTCGTGCAGCACCGACTTGAAGTTTGGCACCGGCGCCATCTATCCCACCAGCTACCGCTCTCAGGAGGGGATCATCGTCTCCCTCCCCGACGATGTGAAGGACCGCGTCTATAAGATCCGCGTCGGCAGCTTCATCAACGCCCACTTCTTCAAGGTTTCCGTCTTCGACGCCTATCGGGAGGAAATCGGCGCGCGCGCCAAGGGCGTCTTTCGGGGCGGCGTCACCCTGACGACCCACGATGTCCTCAGCCAGATCCAGTGGCAAGACCCAGCCGATGGCCCCGTCGCCACGGCCCCCAGCCGCGACGTACAGACGATCCTGGGGGAAATGGGCTCGCTCGAACGCAAGGAACTCAGCAAGGAAGAGCAGAAGAACAAGAGCCAGGAGAAGCTGGCGGAGGAGGCCATCCGCGCCTCCAGTCTCGAGATGCTGGAACAGAAGGAGATTGGATACCTCCTCCGGTTTCAGGACGCCCAATTCGCCATGATCGACCAGCGCGCCACGGTCTCCTTCAGCATCCTCCTCGTCGATTGGCGCACCAAGAACATCTTGCTCAGGAAGCGCTATCAGGGACGCAGCCGTGCTTTCGATCCCTATAACAACATGAAGACCAACGAAAAGGAGCTTCGCGCTGCGCTTAAGGAAGCCTTCAGCATCTCAATGCGGCCGATGATCGAAGATATCGGCGAGGCCTCCGGCGCACTGCGTACCTACAAGTGATGGAAGACGACCCCGATCTTTCCGCGGAACCCCTCGACCCGCGCATCGTCGTCCCGGCGGAAGCCGCCGGAATGCGCCTCGACACCTGGCTTTCCCGCCTTCCCGGCGCGCCGTCGCGCAACCGCGTCCAGCAGCTCGTCAAGGACGGCCTCGTCCGCGTGGGCGGAAGCTCAGCCAAGCCGCGACACGAACTCTCCGAGGGCGACATCGTCGATATCGAGTGGCCGTTGCCCACCGACGACTGGCCCTGGCCCCAGGACATCCCCCTCGATATCCTCCACGAGGACGACGAGGTCATCATCGTCAACAAGCAGGCCGACCTCGTCGTGCATCCGTCCGCCGGCCACCCCGACGGCACACTGGTCAACGCGCTGCTGCATCACTTCCCTAACCTGCCCGGCATCAACGGCGTGAAGCGGCCCGGAATCGTCCACCGCATCGACCGCGACACCACGGGCCTGATGGTGATCGCCAAGACCGAACGCGCGATGACCGCGCTCGCCAAGCAGCTCGAAGCGCGCACGGTGAAGCGCCGCTACCTCGCGCTCTGTATCGGCGACCCCGCGTGGGAGGAAATCGCCGTGGACGCCGCCATCGGACGCGATCCATCCAACCGCCTCAAGCGCGCCATCGACGGCCCCCTGGCGCGGAAAGCCATCAGCCACTTCAGCGTCCTGCGCCGCTCCCACCAGTTTGCACTGCTGCGGTGCCGCCTCGAAACCGGCCGCACCCATCAGATCCGCATCCACCTAAAGCACATCGGCCACCCGATCGTCGGCGACGAGAACTACGACGGCGGCTTGAAACGCTGCGTCGAACGGCTCACGCCGCCGCAACACGACCTCAAGCGCGTCTTCAGCCACTTCAACCGCCCGTGGCTCCACGCCCACACACTCGGATTCCACCACCCGGGCCTCGACCGCCAAGTGTTCTTCCAGGCGCCGCCCCCCGACGATTCCAAGGAAGTGCTCCGCGCAATCTTTGGCGACGTGATCGATGGGATCTGCGGAGGCCGCATCGTGGGAGTGACTCCGGGAAGCCTCCCCGCGGAGGAATAGAAAATGCCCACCATTCGCCCCTGTCGGGAGTCGCGATGAACTACACGACGAAGTTCCGCATCGAACCCGGAAGCCGTGTCAGACTTGATAAGCTCGATCCGGGGTTCTCCGACAAGGACGAGGGCAAGTCCTCCTCCGGACCCCTGCTTGCGAATCTCCTCGATCGCATGGCGAAGCTACAGTACCGCCTCTATGCGGAACAGAAGCGCTCATTGCTCGTATGTCTTCAGGCCATGGATGCCGGCGGCAAGGACGGGGCGGTTCGCCACGTTTTCGGCCCGCTCAATCCGCAGGGATGCCGCGCCATCAGCTTCAAGCAGCCTTCGTCGCTGGAACTCGCGCACGACTTCCTTTGGAGAATTGGGAAGGAAGCGCCCCGCCGCGGTGAGATCGTGATCTTTAACCGCTCGCACTACGAAGACGTTCTCGTCGTGCGTGTTCACAAGCTGGTCCCAAAAGAAGTCTGGTCCAAGCGGTTCAGGCAGATCAACGACTTCGAGCGCCGCCTGGTCGCCAACGGAACGCACATCCTCAAGTTCTTCATCCACATCAGCAAGGAAGAGCAGCTCGAACGATTCAAGGATCGTCTCGATGATCCCGAACGGAATTGGAAAATCAGCGACGCCGACTACTCGGAACGGCTACTCTGGGATGACTACCAGGCCGCCTACGAGGACGCGATTGGCAAGTGCAGCACCGACTCAGCCCCGTGGTTCGTTATTCCGTCCGACCACAAGTGGTTCCGCAATCTCGCGATTGCCCAGATCGTCGTCGATACGCTTGAGAAAATGGATATCAAGTCCCCTGAGCCGTTTACGGATATCGAGGAAATCCGCAAAATGTATCATAAGGCCTCCGGGTAGGCGACTGGCAAGCGGGTTGGCAGGAAGACGACCCCGTAGGAGTTGCGCGAATCAGAAGCGCGAATCCCCGGAGTTCATCAACTGGGTGCGCCCGCCAATCAGACTCCGTGGTGAATACCGTTTTTTCCATCCCGACGTTCCCGGGGCCTACTCCGAAACGCCTTCGATCACCACGCCCGGCGGGCCCTTCTCGATGTGGCCAATCTCCAGCGCGTGAACGGAGTTCCGGCGCAGGATCGTCAGTGTTTCCTTTGCGTCCCTGCGATCCACCACGATGCACATGCCGATGCCCATGTTGAACACGCGGTACATCTCCGCCGCCGCAACGGGGCCCTGGTCCTCGATCAGCTTGAAGACCTCGGGCACGTCCCACTTCGCGGGATCCAGCACCGCGCGCAGCTTCTTGGGAATCACACGCACCAAGTTTCCCGGCAGCCCGCCCCCGGTTATGTGGGCGATGCCGTGGACATCGACTTTGCGGAGCAGTTTCAGCATCGGCTTCACATAGATCGACGTGGGCCGGATCATCATCTCCAGAACTTCGCGCCGCCGCGCGCCGCGGGGCTTCTTCTTGCCGTCAAGCAGCACGCGCCGCGCAAGGCTGTAGCCGTTGCTGTGAATTCCCGAGGACGGCAGACCGATCACCACGTCGCCGGCCTTCACCTTCGATCCGTCGATGGCGTGCGCCTTCTCCACCACGCCGATGGCGAATCCCGCCAGGTCAAAGCCACCCTTGGGATAGATGCCGGGAAGCTCCGCCGTCTCGCCGCCGGTCAACTGGCAACCCGCCTGGGCACAGCCCGCGACGATGCCCTTCATGATCTCCGCAGACTCCGCCACGCGCAGCTTGTCCATCGCGTAGTAGTCGAGAAACGCCAGCGGGCGCGCGCCGCTCGTGACGATGTCGTTTACAACCATCGCGACCAAGTCGATGCCGATGGTATCGAAGACGCGGAGTTCCTTCGCGATCAGCAGCTTCGTCCCCACGCCGTCGGTGGAGAGCACCATCACCGGCTCCTCGTACCCCTTGGGGATTGGGACGAATCCGCCGAATCCACCGATGGCTGGATTGATGCGCTTGAGTTCCTCCACGAAGGCATCGCCCGCGTCGATATCGACACCTGCATCGCGATACGTAACCTTGCGCGCCATCGATGGTCTCCCGTGCGTTTTTACTGCTTCTTGCCCTGGTTCGCCACCGCCGCCGCCGCCTTGGCCACCGCCTCGGGATCGCCGAGGTAGTAGTGCTTGAGCGGCTTGAGATTGTCGTCCAACTCGTAAACCAGCGGAACACCCGTGGGGATGTTCAGCTCAAGGATCGCCTCCTCGCTCATCTGGTCCAGATGCTTGACCAGCGCGCGAAGGCTGTTGCCGTGGGCCACGATCAGCACGCGCTTGCCCTCGCGGATCTTCGGGGCGATCTCCGAATTCCAGAGCGGAAGAAATCGCGCCACGGTGTCCTTGAGGCTTTCCGAAAGGGGAAGCTGCGCGCTGTCCACGCCCGCATAGCGGCGGTCGTGGTGCGGCGCGCGCGGATCGGAGACCTCCAGCGGCGGGGGAGGGGTCGAGTAGGACCGGCGCCAAATCTTCACCTGCTCCTCCCCGTGCTTTTCCGCGGTCTCCGCCTTGTTGAGGCCCTGCAGCGCGCCATAGTGCCGCTCGTTCAGGCGCCAGTCGCGGATCACCGGCAGCCACATCTGGTCGAGTTCGTCCAGCGCGATCCACATGGTCCTGATCGCGCGCTTCAGCGTCGATGTATAGACAACATCGAACTCGAACTTCTCCTCGCGGAGCAGCTTGCCGGAGGACTTCGCCTCGTCGAACCCCTGCGCGTTCAGGTCCACATCCGTCCACCCGGTGAATCGATTCTCGTGGTTCCAAGTGCTGTGCCCATGGCGGAGGAGAACGAGCTTGTGCATCGTGGAAGGTATCCTTTTGGAAGTCGGTTGCGCGGGAGGGTTTGTGGCGCACGCCACGGGCTGCGAAGAGGCGGAAGGGTTCTTCCCGCCTCCCCCCGTGGGCAAGCGTATTTGGGAACGCGCGCGGATTCCCCTTACGCACCACGGGGGATTCGCCTCAATGGGCCATGATTACTCCCCCTGCCATCGCCTGGACGCTCCTCGCCCTCGTCGCCTTGCTGTGGTTCGTCCTCTGGCATCGCAAGTTCTGGAGCCACCACCGCGCCACGCCGCGTCTGGGTCGCGCCCGCGTCGGCCCCGGCGCTCCGTTCGTCACGGTCTGCGTCCCCGCGCGAGACGAGGAACGCTACGTTGGCGCCGCCGTGCGCTCGCTCATCGCTCAGGACTACCCGCGATTCCGCGTCGTTGTCGCCAACGACCGTTCCACCGATGGCACGGCGGCGATTCTCGACGGCATAGCCCGCGACGCCGATCCGGCCCGCCTGACAGTGCTGCACGTCCCCGAGCCGCCCGAAGGCTGGATGGGGAAGTGCCACGCGCTCCACCGCGCCGTCGCCGCCGCGCCGCCAGAGACTGAGTTCTACCTCTTCACCGACGCCGACGTGATCCACCGGCCCGACACGCTCTCGCGGTCCGTTGCCCAGATGATGGAGGAGAGGGCCGATCTCTTCGCCATCTCGCCGCGCGTCCAGTGCGTCGGCGCGTGGGAAAACGCGCTCCTCCCGCTCTTCATGCAACTCGGCGTTATCCAGATCGACCCACGCCACCTCAACGACCCAGAGCGAAAGGAAATCGTCGGCATAGGGGCCTTCACACTGATCCGCCGCTCGATGTATGAATCATGGGGAGGGCATCGCCGCATCCGCGGAGAGACCATCGACGACATGGCGATGGGCCTGCTGACCAAGCGCGCCGGCGGACGCCTCCTCCTCGTCCGCGGCGGCGCCGCGGTGCGGCTGCGAATGTACACCTCGCTCCAGGGCATCATCGCCGGCTTCGAGAAGAACATGCACACGGCGGTCGGCGGCGGCTGGGACCGCGCCGTCGGCGGCGCGATCTTCTTCCCCCTCGCCCACGCCTCGCCCGCCATTGTCGCGATTGCCGCCGCGCTCTGCGGAGCCTGGCCACTCGCCCTCGCTGCCCTCGCGCTCCACGCGGCCTGCGCCGCGGTGCTCGTCGCGCGAACGCGCCACTACCTCGCCATCCGCCCCGCCCTCGTCGCGATCATGTACCCCGCGGGGGCCCTCCTCGCCGCGTATATACTCCTCCTCTCCACCTACCACGCCCGCCAGCGAGGCGTCGTGAGATGGCGGGGCCGGGAGATCAAAAGGCCGAGGCAGATGACGAAGTTGTCGTGAGGCGGAAGGAAGAGAACTAGCCGCGGATTGCGCGGATGACGCGGATTAAAGGCATTCCTGCCGGGCGATGCGGGTAACTCCGCTCGGGCAAGATGCCCAAGCCACCCTTGACGAAGAACCGCGGATCCCGCGGACAACCCGGAACCCAATCCGCGTCATCCGCGTAATCCGCGGCCTTTTTTCCCTTCCGATGATCCAGCCTACTTCCCGATTTCCTTCCGGTGCTTCTGCATCGCCTCCACCAGCTTTTCCGCCCCATAGCGGATCGGGTCCGTGGCGGGCACGCCCAGCAGCTTCTCCGCGTCGGCGATGGCGGCCTTGGCCTCCTCGTCGGAGACGCCGACGGAGTTGAACGAGACGCCGACCAGCTTGGCGTTGGGCTTGAACGGCCTCACGATGTCGATGTAGGGGCGCATCACTTCGTCGAGCGAGGGGATAGGCACCTCGCGGATGTTGGAAATCTCGCGCCGCGTGATCTGGTGGCAGAGGACGAAGCTGTCGGGGCAGGAGCCATGCACAAGGCCCAGCGTCACCGAACTGAACCCGGGGTGCAGGAGCGATCCCTGACCCTCGACCAGGATGATCTCGGAGCCCTCGCAAGTGAGCACGTCGCGCTCCACGCAGCCTGCCATAAAGTCGCCGGGAATCGCGTCGATGGGTGAGCCCCATCCCGCGATGGCGATGCCGCACTGGCCCGTTGCCACAAACTCGCAATCGATGCCCCGGGCCTTCGCCGCGCGGTCGATTTCCAGCGCCACCGTCATCTTGCCGATGGCGCAATCGCTCCCGACCATCAGCGAGATATAGCTCTTGCTCCAGCGCGTCAGCCCGCCGCCCACGGGCAGGTGCTTGTCGGGCTTGCGGATATCCCACAGCATCACGCCCTTGCGCTTTGCCGCCGCCACCAACTCCGGGTCGTCAGTCAGGAAATCGTGGAGCCCCGCATAGACGTCGAGTCCGTGCTCGATCGCCTCCAGCAGCGTCTGCTTCATGTCGTCGGGAAGGCGTCCGCCCGCGGGCGTGATGCCCACCAGGATCGCCTCCGGCTGGAAATCCAGCGCGTCCCTCAGCGAGGCAACCACCGGCACATCGCCGCCAAAGCCGATCACCTGGTTGGCCGTCTCGCCCACGCGGGTCGAGTCGATCACCGCCAGCGAGTGATGGTATCCGTAGCGCAGAACGCCCGTCGTCATCTTGCTCTTGCGATGCGAGAAATTCCCCTCCGCCAGATGGATCAACCGCTTGGGGGGAATCGCCTTCGTCTTGTGACTCACTTGAATTTCTCCGGTGGTTTACTGGTTGGTTCAGGCAAATTGGTGATGTGGCAGGCCGATGCCCGGCTCGTCGCCCAGCGGCAACTCGGGAGAGAACTCCGCGAGGCTCCCCGGCGGGAACGGATCGTTGGTCGTCAGCATGTGGGCATCCACATCCATGTAGTCCACGAGCCCCGCCAACTGCGACGCCGCGCCAAGGCCGAGGCGCGTTTCCAGCATGCAGCCGATGAGGATCATCCAGCCTTCCTCCCGCGCGAAGCGGATCATGCGGAGGGCCTCGGTGATGCCGCCGCACTTCATCAGCTTGATGTTGATCCCGTGAACGCGCCCGCGCAGCGGCGCCAGGCTCGACACGTCCTGCGCGTCCTCGTCCACCACGATGGGAAGTTCGGACTCGCGCGTAAGGGTCTTGAGTTCCTCCAAGTTGCCGATCTTCAGCGGCTGCTCGATGAACTCCACGCCCAGCTCGCCCAGCTTCGGCCACATCTCTCGCGCCGTTGCCAGATCCCATCCCGCGTTGGCATCGACGCGCAGCACCGCATTCGGCGCCGCCTTGCGGATGCGCTTCATCGCGTCCAGATCCGTCGCCGCGTCGCGGCCCAGCTTGATCTTGAGGAAGGGAAGATGCGCCGCCTCGCGCGCGCGCTCCTCCATCACCGCGTTGTCGCCAAGGCTCACCGTATAGGTCGTCTTGCCGGTTGGCTTCTCCTTGCCGAGCAGCGCGTGCACCGGCTTTCCCGCGCGACGCCCCGCGGCATCCCACAGGGCGATGTCGAACGCGGCCTGGGCGCCGGAGGGAGCGCCGACTTCCTTGCGCGACCGGGCATCCAACTCCTCGATGTTGCCGATGTTCTCTTCCGTGACCAGCGCCGCCAGCTTCTCCAGCACCGGAGCGAAATCCTCCGCCTTCTGATCCTTGTACCGAACCGGCGTCCCCTCGCCCTGTCCCATGACGCCGAGGCGGAAGAGGCACGTATATGCCTCGGTGCTGACCCCGCGCGAAATCCCGAAGGGGTATCGCAGCTTGAGCGTGAAAACCGACTGGTGGGATTTCATGGGGACCTATCCGCAAGGGGCTCGAAAGACGCCGGCGAAAGGCATTGTCGTGTCAGCGTGGCCAGCAAGCAACCGGCCCCCGTGCCAGAGGGCAAGGTGGATTCTCGGAAGCTGCGACCCCATTTGCGTATTTCGACATTTCTACCACGCGATATCCGAGCAGTCGATAATCCCGTCCCCATTTCGGTCCTGATCGACCGCCACGCTAGGCCTCCGGCCCAGTAGCGCATCCCGCGCGGCATACGGTTCCGGGGTCGTGGTGGCGGTCGCGGATGCCGTAGCATTGGGCGTCTCCGTTGGGCCCGGAAGATCGGTTGGATCTGGTGTCATGGTGGGTGCCGGACTGTCCGTCGGCATCGAAGTCCCCGTTGGAGTCGGAGTGTCCGTCGGCGTTGGTGTTTCCGTCGGCGACGCGGTTGGCGACGGCGATGGAGTCGGCGACGGCTCCGACCCAAGAACCAGCAGGCGTGCGGAGGCCACGGCGACCGGCGCCCCCGCAGTGTTGAATAGGCGAAGCGTCATCGAGGTCTCGCGCGTCTGATCCGCCAGAAACGCCCGTTCGAGAAGCGGGCCCTCGCCCGTGGTCCCGTCGTCGAACTCCCACCGGAAGTCGAAGGGGGGCAGCGGTCCCTCCCCCCCGCCGCGAATCGTCACCGTGGACCCGCTCGCCACTTCTTCCTGCGCCAGCCAGATCGTGGCCGCCGACTTGTCGTGCCGGGCGCCGATGCGCATCCACTGGGCGATGTCGCGCCGCTCCCTGCCGCTGATCTTGCCATAGGGCGGCATTACCGATCCATAGCCCGGCGCGGAACAATTCACCTTGTCCAGAAGGTACTGATCGATCGGCGGGAGGATGGACGCCTCGTGCTGCTCCGCCAGAAACTTCGATGGCATTTCGTCGCTCCGGCGATTGACCACCATGCTGAAGGAGAGGCCCTCCGCCAGCACCAGCCCCCGATACGGGCTGACCGGCCCGTGGCAGCCGATGCAATGCGTGTTGAAGATGGTCTGAACCTCGGCGTACGAGACCACAAACCACCCGGGCGCGGCCAGATTGTCGCAATCCTCGGGCTCCGCGATGCGCTGGACCTCCACGATGGCGGGAACCTCTCCCGGTCCCTCCGCTGGGAACTCGTTCTCCAGCGTCTGGTACTCCTCCTCCGTTCCGCCAAGGGTCGCCTCGATCTGGAAGACTCCCGGCGTATCCCCCGTGCGAATCGGCAGATAGAAGCGTCCATCAACATCCGCGCTTTCTTCCGCCCCGGGGTAGGGCTGGGGCACACCCCGCGAGTCACGAAGGAAGATCGACAGCCCGGCCCCGGGAATCGGACTTCCATCAACCGCATCGATCACCTCGCCGACCAGCGCGGCCTCCGAAAGGTGGATCTCCAATTCGTGCGACTCGCCAGTGGCGAGCGGATACCGCCGCGTCACCAGCCCCGGCGATTCCACCGTCACGTCGATCAGGCCGCTGACCGATTCGAATGGCGGAACCATAACGGAGAACTCCCCGCCTTGCCCGGCGAGGCCTTCCCCCAGCGCAGGGCCGCCGCGTTGCGTCACGAGGACAGTCGCCTCCACCGGTGCCAGCGGCAACCTGCTCGCGTCCAACACCCGCCCTGTCAGCGTCGCCGTGGTGACCCGCTCGAACACGCGCAACTGGCGCGAGTCGGAGGCCTGCTGGCCAAACGTATCGGTGGCCGTTGCCGTCAAATCATAGAGGCCCGGTTCCGTAACCACGTGAGTGAACGGGGCGTTGGACTGCATATACAGGCCCCCCGAGCGCCACTCGACCGTGGTTGCATCCGCGTCGGTGACCACTGCGGAAAAATCAACGGCCAGCGGCGCCTCGCCCTCCAGCGGGGACACGTTGATCGCGATCGACGGCGGCTCGTCGGGCACACGATAGCTGAACCGGTCGATTCCGCCGGAGAAATGCAGCGTCGCCGCCACGAGGATGCTGCCGTCCCCAAGCATCGTCATGTCCGACGCGCCCACCACCAGATGTGGATACTGGTAGAATGTCTCCACCGTGCCGGGGGATTTATCCTCGCCGACCTGAAGCGTATAGACATGGCCCGGCTTGCCGCCGTCCTGAAAGAATCCGAAATCGGAATAGAACAGCCGGTCGCGGAACATCTCCGGGAACATGTCGCCGGTGTAGGTGAGGAGGCCCACCACGGCTGCTCCCTCGAACTCGCCCTTGCCGTGCAGATACGAATACCACGGATTGCGGTAGTCGGCGGGATGCGCCACTCCTGGATTGTCGGAAGAAGGTCCATCGATCTGCGGCCAGCCGTAATTGGCGCCGCGTTCCAGCACGTTGATTTCCTCCCAGATGTTCGATCCCACGTCGGCCACCAGGAACATGCCGTGGGGCGCGCTATAGTGCAGCCGGTATGGATTCCTCAGCCCCTTCGCATAGATATAGCTCGCCGACGAACCCGGCGCCGCCGGGTTGTAGAACGGGTTGTCCTCCGGCGCGGTGCCATCGGGCCTCATGCGCAGGACCTTGCCCCGCCACGAGTCCAGGCTCTGGGAATTGGCGGGCTTCGCACTATCGCCCACCCCCATGTACAGCATTCCGTCGGGCCCGAATTCCAGCCCGCCGCCGAAATGAATCAGCGACAGCACCGAGTCCACGGCGAACTCGAAGACGACCGCGCGATCATTCGGAAGGATGCCGTGGCGGTTCGCCGGATCGACGGTGAAGCGCTCCACGCGAATCGTGCGCGCCGTTGGCACAAGACCCTCGCTCAGCGGGCCCGTCTCAGACGTATAGCAAAGATAGAAATGGCCCGTCGCCGCGAAGTCCGGCGCCGCCACACACCCGATCACGCCGGATTCATTGCGCGGCACGTTGCGCAGGTTGAGAAAGGGCGGCGGAAGGATGCCGGTGCCACTGGGGCGGACATCCACCGCGGGGTCCCACAGGTAGGCGCGCACATCGCCAAGGCCGATCACCACGCGCCCGTCGGGAAGCGCCCTCAGCGTTGAAACCGACGCCTCTGGTCTCTCTGGATTCGGCGGATTGGGATTCGCGAAGTCCTCCACATCGAAGACTCGCCGCACTTCCATGCCGGGAAACGACGCGTGCGCCGAACCGATCACCGTCGCCAAGGCGACTGAAGCGAAAACAATGAACCGATTGGCCTTCTTCGCGAAGGCGGCAACTCCCCGCATGTCCCCAGCCCCAATTGGTTCTATTCGCCCGTGTCGAATGTGCTGCCGCCTTTAGGAAAGACCCGCATTGCAAGCGCAACCGGAATGTCCCCCGCACCCATCCATTCGCGGCCCTATTCGAGGCCCTCGTCGACGAGTTCCAGATACTCGGGCAGTGGAAACATCCGCACCAGCGACAGATAGTCCATCGCCCGCGCCACGGGGTTCACGCCAACGGCAAAGCCTTCGCCGTCCTCGCCCAGCGCCACCGGAATGCCCAGCTCGCCCATCGCGTCGCGAATCATCTCCGCATATACGTCGGCTGATTGCAGCAGGATGCCCATCGGAAGGGTATGCCGACCGTCCCCTTCATCGATTCGCTTCCCGGGCAGCAGCAGTCCCCGGCCGCCTCGCCGCTCCGCCAGCACCTGCACGCGTTCGGCCAGTTCCTCCGCGGCGCAGGCCGTCGCCGCGCTGATCGCCGCGCGGCGCTTGAGCCAGTCAAACTCGAATGTGGCTTTGGCGTCCCGGTTCCGCGAGTCCTCGCATACCGACTTGAGCGCCAGCAGCAAGTCCGCAGGCGCAAAGCGGACCTTCAGCCTGAACCGATGCTTCTTGCCAGCCATTGTCACCCCTCGCCGTAAACCGACAGGATTCTCACGCCCGGATTTCGCGCGCGCAGGATGTGCTCCGCCTCCCGCGCGTCCTCCAGCGTGATCGTGCGCAGCGTCGTGGTCTCAACGGCCACCCCGCGGTCGTGGTTACCGCGATTCTCAAGGTGCCACGCTCGCGGATACGGGCGCTTGGGCGTGTTGAGCTGCACCTCGTCGGGGGCCAGCTCCGCCACCAGCTCCGCCAGCCGCGCAATCCCGCCAATATTCGTTGGCATCAACATGCACTGTAACGCAACCGTCTGCGGGAATTTCTCCTTCTTGAGCAGGCGAATTCCCTCCACGATGCGCTCCACAGTCACGCCGGCCACGGGGCGATTCATCCGCGCCAGCATGGCGTCGTCCCACGCATCCAGCTTGCACGCCACCGTGTCGGCGCGGGCAAGGCGCTGGCGCGTCGCCGCGTCGGTCAGCATCGTCGCATTCGTTAGCACCATCACCGGCTTTTTGTGGTGGTCCTTCACCGCGTCGATCACGTCGCCGATGTTCAGCGCCAGCGTCGGCTCTCCGTTGCCGCTGAACGTAACCACATCCACGCCACCCCAATCCACCGGCATGAGATCGGAAAGCACGCGCTCCGTCTCCACGTATACCGCCTGCGCGCTTGTCACCCGCTGGATGCGGCCAAGCTGGCAGTAGATACAATCGAAGGAGCAGATGGACGTCTGGAATAGCAAATCCACGCCGAGGGAGTTGCCGAACCGCCAGGATTTCACCGGGCCATAGATCGTGGAGGCCATTGTCACCGGCGCGCTCCCGTGCGGAGGAATTGGCTCGGCGTGCAGACCATGTCCACCTTCTGATCGTGCGGCTCCGTCGGCAGGCTTCCGTCGATCAGTTGCCAGTCGTGGCAGACGCCAATTCTGGTCGCGTGGCCTGGAATCTGAGCCAGCAGCCGGTCGAAATGGCCGCCTCCGCGGCCCAGCCGCGCACCGTGGCGGTCAAACGCAAGCCCCGGCACCAGCACCGCCTCCACCTCGTCCAGCTCGGCGGGGGCGCAGCGCCCGCGAACTGGTTCCATGATTCCCCGATAGCCCGGTGCCACGTCGTCCATCGAAGCAACCCACCGTATTTCCAGCGACGTTCCATCGGGGCCCACCAAGGGGAGGATGATCCCTTGATGCAGCTCCATCAAGTCTTCCAGCATGTTCCATAGGTCCACTTCGCCGCCGTGCCCCAGAAACCCCATCGCGCCGCGCTGATACAGGATCGCGACCGAGGCGAGGCGACTCTGCACCGCGATGCCCGCGTCCGCCGCCTGCTCGGCTGTCAAGTCCTTCAGGCGCTCGCGCATCGCGCGGCGCATGACTCCCTTGGTGATCTCCGCGTCACAGGACAAGGATCTGCCTTTCCAGCTTCGCGATCTCGTCGCGGAGCTTCGCCGCGCGCTCGAACTCCAGCGACTTCGCCGCGTCCAGCATCTCCTTGCGCATCTTCGACAGCTTCTTGTCCAGGTCGGCGCGGTTGCCATACACGGGCTCGTCCTCCGCCACCAGCATCGCGCCGGTGTCCTCGTCCTCCTCATAGCTCGTCTGGAGCATCGACCCGATGCCCTTGATCACGCTTCGCGGCGTGATGCCGTGCGCCAGGTTGTGATCTACCTGCTTCTGGCGGCGGCGGTCGGTTTCGCCGATGCACGTCTCCATCGATTTCGTCACGCGGTCGGCATACATGATCACGCGCCCGTTCTCGTGGCGCGCTGCGCGGCCAACCGTCTGGATCAGCGACCGCGCCGAGCGCAGATAGCCCTCCTTGTCCGCGTCCAGGATCGCCACCAGCGCGCACTCCGGGATGTCCAGACCCTCGCGCAGCAGGTTGATCCCCAACATCACGTGTTAGTTCCCCTCGCGGAGATGCTTGATCAGGTTCGCGCGCTCCATCACTTCCGTGTCGCTGTGCATATAGCGCACTTCAACGCCCAGCTCCGTGTAGTACTCCGTCAGTTCCTCCGCGAATCGCTTCGTCAGCGTCGTCACCAGCACGCGCTGGCCGTGCTCGATGCACTGGCGGATTTCCTCCAGCAGGTCCTGCACCTGGCTTGCCACCGGGCGGACCTCGATCCTCGGATCGATCAGCCCCGTGGGGCGGATGATCTGCTCCGCGATCACGCCGCCGGAACGCTCCAGCTCATACTCCTCCGGCGTCGCGCTAACAAACACCGCGTTCTCGATCTTCCGCTCGAACTCCTCGAATCGCAGCGGCCTGTTGTCCAGCGCCGACGGCAGGCGGAATCCGTAATCGACCAGCACCGTCTTGCGGCTCCGGTCGCCGGCGTGCATCGCGCGGATCTGGGGAACGCCGATGTGGCTCTCGTCGATGAAGAGGAGGAAATCCTTGGGGAAATAGTCGATCAGCGTATAGGGCGGATCGCCCGCTCCGCGGCCCGCCAGATGGCGGGAGTAATTCTCGATCCCCGGGCACACGCCCATCTCGCGCATCAGCTCGATGTCATACTCGGTGCGCTGCTTCAGGCGCGCGTACTCGGCGAACTTCGATGCCGTTTCAAGCTCCGCCAGCCGCGTTTCCAGTTCCGCCTGGATGCGGACGATCGCCTTCTTCAGCGCCTCGCGCCCGGTCGCATACACGCTCGCGGGGAAGACCGCCGCGCGGCGCAGGCGGCGCAGCTTCTCGCCCGTCAGCGAGTCGATCTCCGTCAGCGATTCGACCTCGTCGCCAAAGAACTCCACCCGCAGCGCGCGCCGTTCCTCGTACGCCGGGAACACGTCCACCACATCCCCGCGCACGCGGAACACGCCGCGATGGAAGTCGCCATCGTTGCGCGTGTAGGTCAGCTCCACCAGCTTGCGCAACAGCTCGTCGCGCTTCATCCGCATCCCCGGTTCCAGATACAGGATCATGTTGAAGAAATCGTCGGGCGAGCCGATGCCGTAGATGCACGAGACCGACGCCACCACGATCACATCGTTGCGCTCCAGCAGCGACCGCGTCGCGCTCA
>JBBQYG010000061.1:0-19675 GCA_038208905.1 Candidatus Sumerlaeia bacterium
TCGCCGCTGAAAATAAATCTTGCCGCTGTCCACACCGGGTCGCGACCCTCCGGACGATTGGGTTTCTCCACAACCCGCGCCAAGAGGTCGTACCCATGCAAGATTCACTGATTGGTCAATCGCCGGAACGGCTGGCTCCGCGCCGGGATGGCTCCATGGTGTGGGAGATCTGCGGCGTGGTCGCCGCTCTCCCCGCCCTGTTTTTGCTCGTATCGCTTCTGGTGGCGGGTGCTGATCGTGGAGACCTGATCGGCCCCGTGGGGACAGGCGGAGCGGAGTTGCTGCGATTCTTCCTTGGCGGATATGTCGCCTATCTGGTCCCTCTGTTTCTTTGCTGGTTTTCCTTTCAGCTGTTTCGCGGGCGACTGGGCCGGTGGTCGCCCAGCCGCCTGATAGGCATTGCCACACTGATCGTGGCGGTAACGGGCATGTTGGCCCTCCCCACTGCCGACGCCCCCGACTACCGCGCAGAGACATTCGCCCGTGCGGGAGCCATCGGCACCTTTATGGTCGAGTACGAGGGCTTCCGCCTGGTGGGCACCTTCGGCCCCATCGGCGCCGCCATGATCCTGATCACGCTCATCTTGGTCTCGGCTGTGATGATTACCAATCGACGCTTTAGCGATATGTTCCACCTATTGACGGGAAGGACCGTTGGCGCTCCAACCTCCCCCGCCACCGAGGCGGATGAGCCGATGGCCCGCGTTGCCACCAAGGCACAACCATCCGGCCCCACCGACGAGGCGCGGGACGATGTCGCCGACATCCGCCAGGACGAGTCGTCTTCCTTTCTGGGAATCTTCTCCCGCTCTCGCAAGGCGTCGATTCTTTCCGAGCCCGACCCGGAAGAGCAGGAGGAGGTCGAGGGCGCCGAGACCTATGACGAGGACGCCCTGGCGGCGGCCCGCGCGCTGGAGGAGGCCCGCATCGACGAGGAGTATGAGCGCGCGCTCCGCATCGAGTCGGTCAGCGGCGAGTATGAACTCCCCGATGATGGCGAGATCGTCTTTCACGATTCCACCGACCCCCTCGAAGTGATCGAGGGAAACCCCGCGAATCTTGGCGGCGGGCTGGCGAAGCTGTTCCCCTCCCGCTGGGAGGCGCCCGCGGAGGGCGGCGAAGTAACGCGCCGCGACCGCCACGGCAAGTCGCCGACGGACATTCTGGACAGCGCGGAGAATCGCGCGTTCCGTCGGACCGCCGCCGCGGGCGAGCCCGACCTGGACGAGGAAGTAGGTGAAGAGGACCTGGATATCGGCGTCGATGGGGACGATGATCCGCTCTTTGCCGCGGATCTGGACACGCGCCCGGCGGGGCCCTTGGCCGCGCAGCGCGCCGCGAACACCAGCGCGATGGAGCAGCAGGACTTCCTGGTGGAGCGCAATCGCCAGCTCGCCGCCTATCGACTCCCCGATGTGCAGTTGCTCGACGACCCGCCGCGCGTGGACACGCGCATGTCGCGCGAGGAGATGCTGGAGATTTCCCAGACGCTCGAACGCACCTTTGCCGATTTCGGCATTGAGGTGAAAGTCGTGGAGGTCAAGCAGGGCCCCGTGGTGACGCGCTTCGAGCTGAAGCCCGCCCCCGGCGTAAAGGTGTCTCGTATCGTGTCGCTGGAGCATGACGTGGCGCTTGCCATGCGCGCGCAGAGCGTCCGCATCGTGGCCCCCATTCCCGGCAAGGCCGCCGTGGGCATCGAGATCCCGAACCGCAACCGCGCCGGAGTCTATGTCAAGGAGTTGGTGAGCTGCACGGAGTTCTGGGACCATCCGAGCCCCCTTGGTTTCGCACTCGGCAAGACCATCGAGGGCGCACCGTATTTCGCAGACCTGAAGAAGATGCCTCACCTGCTAATCGCGGGGGCCACCGGCGCCGGCAAGTCGGTCTGTCTGAACACGGTGATCTGCAGCCTGCTCTATCGCATGAGGCCAGACCAGATTCGCCTTCTGCTCGTCGATCCCAAGCGCGTGGAATTGTCGATCTACGAGGGTATCCCCCACCTCATCTCTCCCGTGGTTTGCGAGCCGAAGGCCGCTGCCGCCGCGCTCAACTGGGCGGTGGAGCAGATGGAGGAACGCTACAAGAAGCTCGTGGATTTCAAGGTCCGCAACATCGACGGCTACAACGAAATCGCCACCCATCCGGAGAAGCAGGCAAAGTTCCGCGGCAAGAACATGGACCCGATGCCCCACATGGTAATCATCGTGGACGAGCTCGCGGATCTTATGGTGGTGGCGAAGAACGAGGTGGAGGAATCGATCCAGCGCCTGGCCCAGATGGCCCGCGCGGTCGGCATCCACCTGATCCTGGCGACACAGCGCCCCTCGGTCAACGTGATCACTGGCATCATCAAGGCCAATTTCCCCACGCGCATCGCGTTTCAGGTGCGCCAGAAGGTGGACTCACGCACAATCCTCGACTGCGGCGGCGCGGAGACGCTCTTGGGTCGCGGCGACATGCTCTATGCCCCTGCCGGCGCTGCCAAGCCCCAGCGCATTCAGGGCGCTTTCCTCAGCGACGAGGAAGTCGAGCGCGTCGTCGAGCACTGCCGCAGCCAAGCGGGACCGATGTATGACGTTGAGGAGTTCGAGCCGATCCTGAGCGAGAAGGAACAGCGCGAGCTTTCCAGGCTGATGGGTGGCAGCGTGGAGGACATGGACGACCTCGACATCCAGAGCCGCGCGATGCGGGGAACCAACTCCACAATGGGCAAGGTCAGCGCGGGGATGTTTGTGCCACACGACGGCGGCAGCGCCCAAGCCGGCGAAGATGAGATCGACGAGGCACTTGTCCGCGCAGCGGCACGCGTGATTCTGGAGGGACGCAAGGGCTCCACGTCGCTCGTTCAGCGAAGGCTCAAGGTCGGCTTCGCGCGGGCGGGGCGGCTGATGGACATGCTGGAGGAGATGGGCATCGTCGGCCCCTACAAGGGAAGCAAGCCGCGCGACCTGATGGTGGACCCCGATCTGGCGCTTGACCAGCTCGACAAGCTGGAGGCGCAGATGCTCCAGACCGGCGACAGCCGCTCCGCCGCCAGCGAACTCGACGCGAACGATTGATTCCGCCTTGCTGCATTCGGCCCGGGTCCACCACGGTGGTCCCGGGCCTTTCTATTTGCGCGAGGATTTCCCTTTCCGATGACCGATGATGGCGAGCGCGGAGTCGCGATAAGATGGCTCCTGCCGGGAGCCATCTTCGTAGTCGCATTTGCCCTGCGCGCGTGGAAACCGGGGCTCGTCCACTTTGGCATCGACGAGGGAAAGGCCGCCGCTGTGGCGATGCAGATCGCCCATGGTGTCCGCTTTCCGCTCACAGGGATTGAAACCAGCTTCGGGTTCCACAATCCGCCATTATTCCTCTACCTGATTGCACCCTTCTTTGCACTCTCGCGCAATCCTGTGGTTGCGTTGATGGCGTTTCATCTGGCGGGTTCGCTGGCGGTATTGGCTGCGTGGAGATGCGGGAGTATCCTGGGAGAGCGGCGCTGCGCCGTGGCGGCGGCAGTTATCGTGGCCGTATGCCCCAACGCGGTGGAGCACAGTCGGCGTTTGTGGGGCCATGACCTGATCGTGCCCTTCTCGGCCCTTTGCCTGTGGGGCGCCCTGGAGGCCGCACGCCGCAGGGACTGGCGCTGGCTGGTTGTGTCCTTCGCGGGGGCGACGGCGGCGCAATCGGTGCATCTGAGCGGCGTGGCGTTGTGGGTTCCCGCGCTCTTCGCCGCGTCGCGGTGCTGCATCCCCCGGGCATGGATCGGCATCGCCATTGGATTCGCGATACTCGGCCTGTCCTACCTGCCCTGGTTGGTGAACGAATGCCAATCAGGCTTCCCAGATTCGGCGATCATCGGATCGTTGCTATCGGGCGGCTATCGCGTGCCCGAGATCGGCCATCCCGTGAATCCCGGGGCGGCCTGGGCAACGGTCCTTTCGGATTTCTGGAGCCACGACTTGGCGGGAAGCAAGCGCCCGTGGATGTTTTCTCCGTTGGCGGCTGTGGCTAGTTTCTTCGCGAGTGCGTGCGCGATGCTGCTGCTCGGGGCAGGCGTTTTTTTCTCGATGAGGTTGGCGGGCAAGAAGGACTGCGTCGCCGGGTCCGGAGTGTCGGGCGCCGCGGTCATGCTCCTGCTCGGCATCGCTGTGCCGCTCATTATGTTCGCGGTTGTCTTTCGCTCCTCCGTGCCGCCCTACATGCTTCCCGCCTTGTTCCCGGCGGCATTGGCGGCGGCGTGGGCCTTGTCGGCATGGCGAAGTCGGCGGGCGGCGGCGGGATGTCTATTTGTCTATACGGTGGCCTCCCTTCTCCTCGTTTTGGAGGTAAGGCGCCAGATCGATGCGGGGGAGGGATCGAATCTCCCGCTTGGCGAGAAGCGCGACATTGCCGCACTGATCACGGCGGAACGACCCCCAGGCTCCATCGCGGTGATGCAAAACGCCCGCGCGCCGGGGGCCGGCCTCGACGTGGCGCTGGTGTATCTCCTCTTCGAACGCGGACTGGAGGCGGCGGACTACGCCCCTCCCGGTCGGGCGGCGTCCGTTTTCGTGGTGGTGGAGGACGCTGCGCGGATCAGGCGGGAGCCAGCGGTATTCCTCGCGCCATATCAAATGGCGGAGTCACCTCATGCGCGGATCTATCGGCTGGACCCGCCGGCGAATGCGGCCTGGCTGGAGGTGCTCCGCCAGTTCCCGGCGCCGGAGCGGTGAGGTTCGCCTTGATCCGGCGGCGCGCCGTGGGACGATCCGAGCACCTCCCGATTTGGAACTCTCCCCCGCCACCATGAAGAAGAACACGACAGGCCCCCGCATCCTCATCACAAACGACGACGGCATCGACGCGCCGGGAATCCAGGCGCTCTGGCGCGCGCTCCGCGACGGGTACACGACGCTGGTGGTCGCGCCGATGTACGAGAAGAGCGGCGCGGGATGCTCGCTCTCCCTCTCCGACGAGATGGAGGTCCATCGCCGCGAGGAGGACGGCGCCGTGTGGGGCTATGCGGTGGATGGCACACCCGCCGATTGCGTGAAATTCGCGATCACCAACGTGAAGGATTTCCGCCCGGACTTCGTCTTGAGCGGCATCAACCGCGGCATGAACGTGGGCAACTCGGTGTTCTATTCGGGAACCGTGGCGGGCGCGATCGAGGCCACGCTCTTTGGCATTCCCTCGATGGCGTGTTCGCTGGCGGTCAGGTTCCATACCAAGGAGGCCGGGAAGTTCGACGACTCGGCACGCATCGTCCGCGCGATGCTCCCGTGGGTGATGGCCCAGAAACACGCGCCGCGCACGCTGTGGAACCTCAACATGCCCAACCTCGATTTCGAAAAGGTGAAACGCGTCCGGCTGACGGAGCACGGCACCTCCTTCTTCGCCGACGAGTTCGCACTGTATAGACAGGAAGGGAATGCGGAGTTCTACAAGAACGTGGGCTCGCGGCTGGAGGCGTGTTCCGCCGTAGCAAACTCCGACGACCGCGCGCTGGTGGAAGGCGAGGCATCGCTTTCACTGCTGAGAACCAATCTCACGATCCCGTTTGGCGATTCAGATCGCACTCGGCTGGAACGCGAGTGGGCGGCGCTACTCGGCGGGAAGTGATGCGCCGATTCGGTTGAGCTGGGGAAGTGATTCGCTGGTCCCCACCCCGCGCGGGTAGTTGGAGTGCATTCGCGTGGAGCCGGTGACAGAACCGAAGCCCTGCGAGCCCGCGGGCATCTCGACGCGCCCGGCCACCAAGTTCCATCCCCGCGTCCAGGTCAGTGCCGCGCCGAGAGTTCTTTTCCGCCCGTAGTCATACGAAACCTTTAGCAGCGCCGCCCTGTCCGGCAGGCCATCAACGTGAACCCATTGCGTCGCGAGCAGAATCTCCTCCTCGCCGATGGGTCTTTCCAATCCCACATTCCAGCCGTGGAAACCATCGGGCTTTGGAGTCGTGCGCGCCTCGACCCACGATGGAGGAAGACGTTCGCATTGTGACATCGCGATGTCGCTATCTGCCTCCACTTCATCGGAACGGATCATCAGCGGGACGAATCGCGCCGAAGCCTTGGTCCTCGCGAATGTGCCGACAACGTAGATGGAAAGGAGGCCCTCCGGAACCGAGTCCTCCAGCGCGATGCGAAGCGTGCCGCGCCGGGGCGATTCGCGATCAACCGAGTGGATGAAGGCAAGCGTCCCCGAGTCGAACTGATCCGCTCTCGCGATTCCAGCCACGATCCACATGGGCATGTTCGGCCCGGGAACAACTTCGTAGTCCACCAAGATCGCCTTGGCTGGACTTTCGGCGAGGCGGTAGGTGGTCCCCGTGAAGGGCGGAAGCTCGATCCGGCTTCCGCCGGCGCGAGCGGTGCCAACGACCATCTGCTCTCCCGCGATGGAACTGGCCTCCGCGCCCGCGCGGGGAAGGGCGAGTGAAGAATCATCGGGGGGAAGGTTCACCTTCCGGATCGTGATCGATCGGTCGAATCCGACGAACTCATTGGGAGAGGCGCTGGGCAGGTGGATGGCGACCTCTGAGTTCACCTCCAGAAACTCGGCGAAGTCCTCGGCTTTCTGCTCGCGTGTTTCGAGAAAGGAAACAAAGTAGATTTCCGCCTCGGGATGATCGTGGCGAATTTCCCTGATCTGCTGGATGGATGGCGCACCACAGCGCTCCAGCCAGGAGACCGCCTCGTGTCGCGTCGGTGAGTGGCCCGCGCGCGTCCACAGAAACCGGAACGCGCGCGATGTATAGTCGTTGCGCGTTACGACGATGCTATCCGGCGGTGTCTCCTCCGCCAGATAGCGAATCGCCTGAAGCGTGGGCTGGTGGTCGTTGCGGAAGTGTGCCACCTGCCACACGCCTGCTCGCCATGCGAATAGCATCAGCACCGCCGCCGCCGCGAACCTCATGCGGGGAAGCGGGAGGCACCACGAGAGCGCGACAGCAACGCCGATCAGGAGCGGCGGCACAACGGCCGCCATGAATTTCGGGTAGAAGTAGTGGGAAGACTCCAGGAAATAGAAGAACCCGAAGTGGCAGGCGAACAGGACCGCGAACGCCAATGCGGCAGGTGACCCGGCGCGAGCGAGCCGCACCCAGCCCAGCAAGGAACCCCCCGCGAAGAGGAACCCGAGCACGATGTCCGCGAAGCCGCGCTGCGAGAGGGCTCCCGCGAAATCGGCGAGAAGCGCACTCCAGAAGTCCCACGTGAAGCCGACTCGCCGAACGGCGCCGATCGGATTGCCGACCAAGTTCTCGAAGATGCGCAAGCGATACGCGAAGGCGACACCAGCGAGGACGACGACCAAGCCCGCGAGGAGTAGGAGCAACCGCACCCGTGAAGTGTCGCTTAGGCGCGAATGAATCCCCGATGGCCGTCGCAGCAGCATCGCGTAGGAAGTGAGCAGAAACGATCCGAGCACGATGGCGCCCACAGGATGAAAACCCACGAGGAACAGAAGGGATCCGGCGGCGAGGAGCCATCGCCGGACACGAAGCCTTCCGTCGATGAAACTCCAATCCAGTCCACAGACCGCGATGACACCCCCGAGCATGATTGGCGCGTAGTGGTTCGCATCACGGCTGAAAAAAAGACAGTAAGGCGAGAAGGCGAGCAGCATACCAGCGACGATTCCCGCGCCAAGGCCCGCGCGGCGCAGGGTCCACGCCGTCGCGAGGATCATGGCGGCGGAGCCCGCGATCGCCGCCGGCAGCCGGAGCCCGAACTGGGAATCGGAAACGCGAAGGCCAATCCATATCGCCAGATAAGAGAGCGGGTGGCCTCCCTCGCGCCAGGTTGGGCCGTTCTCCTCCGCGATGAGCCAGTTGCTCGCCTCGTCGAGCCAGGGCGAGGCGTGGCCGAGCCTTAAGAATCGCAGCCACACGCCCAGGACGGAGAGGAGAACGAGCGCGACGATGCGGCGCCGGTGGAGGGGGGCGTTGTCGTGTGAATCCATGCGATGCGGCTTGTCCGGCGGCGGGTGATTAGCAAGGCTCTGTGACGTGAATCGCCCGGCGGCGGGCACAGGCACCAGCCCAAAGGAGCATCCGCAACCGTGTCTTCGCATGAGTGGCAGGAATCGCTGGAGCGCAACGCCCTCATCCTCGTCGCCGTGTCGGGCGGCGCCGATTCGGTTTTCCTGCTGATTTTGCTGCAGGACATGGCGAAGGAATATGGCTGGCGCATTGCGGTGGGTCACGTGAACCACGGGATGCGGGGGGAGGAGTCGGACGGCGACGCCGCTTTCGTGACGGACCTGGCGGACCGCATGGGCGTTGCATGCCACTCGGCGGAGATCGCCGCGCCCTCCGGGGGAGAAGCCGGCCTGCGCCGCGCGCGGCTGGGACTTCTCAAGGCAATGGCCCGAGCCATCGGCGCGTCGGCGATCGGGTTTGGACATCATCGCGACGATGTGGCGGAGACGTTCTTGCTGAACGCGCTGCGAGGCAGCGGTCCTGCCGGGCTGGAAGGAATGCGTGCCGTCCGGGAAATGGAGCCGGGGCTTCTGGCGATTCGTCCGCTCCTTGGATTTCGTCGGGCGGAGATCGAGGAGCAGTTAGGCGCATGGAGGGTGGTGTGGCGCGAGGACTCGACGAATGCGACGCCGATTTATCGCAGAAACCGCGTTCGGATGGAGGCAATTGCCGTCCTGGAATCCATCGATCCGGCCGCTGTCAATAACATCGCGTGGAGCGCGGAGTTCTGTGGCGACGTGATGGATGTCTATACGCGCGTCGTTGAAGACGCGGCTGGCAAGGCACTCCTCGCGGAGGATGGCGAAGGGATTCTCTTCGGCGTCGAGGCGTTGAGAGGCGATGGCTCGGAAGGCTTGACCGCGGGGGTGCTTCGCCACTTCCACCACCGCCTCGCGAGCAGGATGGCGGTTGGGCGGGAGGACCCGCTCTCCGTGCCGCGGGAACTACTGCTTCAGGCGCTACGCCGTGTGAGAGAGGCTTCCGGCGATGATGCCACGTTCTCCATCGGAGAGTACGTGGACCTACACCTCACCAATCATCACGGGGTGATGTATTTAGGCGATTCGGTTGAGGAGCACCTACTTCGCCTGGCGCGAGGGCTTGCCGGATTCTATCTGACGGAAACCGACCCAATCGATATCCGGTGGGAGGACGTCCATCGCGGCGCGCCACCGCTGAAGGTGGGCGACTTCCTGGTGGATATGCATCTGGACACCGCGCGCGGTGAAGGTGCCCGCGACACGGGCGAGGTGGCCGCGTGGTTCGACCCAACGGCGATCCGCGGGGCGCTCACGATTCGCCGCGTCAGGCCGAACGATTCGATCGAGTTGGTGGGAGGCGGACGAAAGCCCGCCCGGGATGCGCTGGCAGAGGCGCGAGTCCCGGCGGCGATCCGTTCTTGCGCCGCGGTGGTCGCCGATATGCACCGGGTCTTGTGGATTCCGGGAATTCGCCGGGCGGCCGGGGCACGCATCGGCCCCTCCACAGAGAATGTTCTGGTGCTCGGATTTCGCCGGGGAACCTGAGTGGAAGTCGCGTTGTCGCATTTCCCGGCGGGAAGTGCATCCAAAGCGGGAAACAATTCCATGCAACTGCTGATGATCTTTGCGATTCTGCTTTCGGTGTTACTCCCCGGGGTGGCATCTGCCACCATCGTCACGGGCCCGCGAAGCGAGGCCATTCCCGCCATCACCCTGACAGAACACCGCGTCGAGGCGACGATCGACGGCGTGGTGGCTCGGACGCGCATCACCCAAGTGTGGAGCAGCAGCGCCCCCACGCCGCTTGAGGCGTTCTTCATCGTGCCAACGCCGCGCGATTCGCAGGTCACGGAGTTCACCATGACGGTCGATGGCAAGACGCTGACCGCCGAAGTGATGGACGCGGGCGAGGCGCGGCGCATTTACGAGTCTATCGTCCGCCGAACCCGTGACCCCGGCCTGCTCGAGTACGTGGACGCCCGCACGCTGCGCCTGCGCGTGTTCCCGATCCCAGCGCGCGGCCACGCGACGCTGGAACTGGAGTATCTGGAAACGCTGAAGCGCGAGGGCCAGCTCACCGCCTATCGCTTCCAATCTCCCGAGACGACAGCCCGGCTTCAGAAAGGAGGCGCGACCCTCAAGATCGCGCTCAAGTCCACAGAGAATCTCGGCACGATCTTCTCACCCACTCCCGGGGCAACGGTGGCGCGCGCCGCGGATGGCCGGAGCGCCTCGGTCCTGATGTCGAACTATACAGATATACAGGAGCGCTTCACGCTCTACTTCGATTCGGGGCGCAAGGACGTGGGCTTGGCGGTGATCCTTGACAGGGCGTCTACCGGCAACGGCGGGACCGCGATGCTGATCGTGACGCCGCCGAATCCATCTGAGGATAGGGTGGCCCTGGCGAAGGACGTGCTCTTCGTCTTCGATACTAGCGGCTCGATGTCCGACGAGGGAAAGATGGGCAAGATGATCGCGGCGCTCCAACAGTGCCTCGCCGGCTTGAACGCCGCTGATCGATTCAACATGGTCCAGTTTGCGACGGGTACCAAGCTGTTCAGCCCCGACTTTGCCGCCGCGGACCAGACGAGCATCGAGAACGCCAAGGCATGGCTGGCGGAGCAGCGCCCGCGCGGCGGCACGAACATCTCCGGCGCGCTGGCAGAGGCAGCGAGCCAGCTTGCGGCGCTCCCCGCCGACGACGCGCGCATTCGCCAGGTGATTTTCATGACCGATGGGCTGCCCACGGTGGGCGACACCGACGACGTTCAGATTCTTGAGAAGCTCAAGCCCGCGAGCGGCGCGCGTCCCCGCGTCTTCACAGTGGGATTTGGAACCGACGTGAACACCCACCTGCTCGACACCATCGCGGAGAACTCCGCCGCGGTGCCAACCTATGTGGATCCCAAGCAGGACATCGAGCTGGCGGTGGGCGCGCTCTTCGAGGCGATCTCCCACCCGGCGATGACTGATATACAGATCGAGACGAAGGGATTCGAGCTGGAGGACCGCTACCCGGCCGAGCTGCCTGATCTCTTTCACGGGCGTGACTTGCTGGTGCTGGGCCGCTATACGGGCACGGGCACGGCCTCCGTCACGCTGAAGGGCCGCGCCGGCGAAAGGACGATTGACGAGACCATCAAGTTGGAACTCCCCACCGCCGCCACCGCGGGTACGGCCTATGTGCGCGCGATCTGGGCTCAGCGGCGGGTGGGCTATCTGCTGGACCAGATTCGCCGAAACGGCGAAAGCAAGGAAGTCCGCGAGGAAGTGATCGCTCTCGCGATGGAGTACCGCCTGGTTACGCCCTATACCAGTTTCATCGCCGCCCCCGATGCGGAGTACGCACTTGCCACGGGCGCCCCGGCTCCGGCTGCCCCCACACGCTACCGCCGATTGATGACTTTCGACAGTCCGCATCAGGAGCCTTCGAGCGAGGTGGTTTCGCGAGACGGCTTGGCATCGAGCCAAGAAGGCTACTTCGACAAGTCCGGCGCCGGTGCGGTTCGCGCCGCGGAGGAAGTCCAGTCATTCAAGCAGGCCCAAGCCGCAGCGGCGCCCGAGCGGTCGGAGGCGTTGCGCAGCGACGGATCCGCAATTGCGTATGCTGGGCGGAAGTCCTTTAATCGCGCCAGAGACACGGCCCCCTGGATCGAGGCAGGAACCGAGACAGCCAAGCCCATCGCGATCAAGTACCTCTCCGCCGCGTACTACGAGTTGCTTGCGGCCTATCCCGAGCACCGCGACGCGATCCTGCTGGGAGAGCAGGTTCGCCTCGCCATCGGCAGTCACGTTGTGGAAATCGGCGAGACGGGCGCCGAGGCGGAGCTTCCACTCGAACTCAAGATCGATTGAGCCGAGCGGCGGTGGTCGGGGCGACTCAGTTGTCCGCCCCGCCCGGTCCAGCGCTCCAAGTCAAAAGAGACGGGAGGCGCAGATTCCCGTGACAGTCGCCATCAAAGGGTCCCATTTTTTGGGGCACGCAGGCGGGGATGAAAGCTAAGAATTCCTCCGCGCATCAAACCAAGAAAACTCAGGAGATGAGGCGTCCCATCAACATAAAGAATTGAGTTGCGCCGGGAAATACCGGCGGGCGATGTTCTTTTCAAGGCGGTTGGTCGAGCAACGGGCCACGCCAAGCTATGGAGGAGGAGGCGCGGGGACGCCACTCAGCAATGATGACAAAGCGGAATGACCAACAGAACGAGGCGAACCCCGAATCGCAGTCGGCTGACGATTATCTCAGCAGGCTCGCCCAGTCGATTTTGGCGAAGGACAAAAACCTGCGGCCCACCGCCCCGAGCCCGGCGCAGCAGCGGATCCTGACGCCATCGGATTCCCGCGTGAGTGTAAGGCGCCCGCCCACCCCGGACTTGTCCCCGCAGTCCACGGAGGCGTCGGACACTCGGAAGCTGCGCAACGCGCTCTCTGTCCCCAAGGATTGGGTTCGCGAAGTGGACGTTTACGACGACCGGGGACATTTCATCCCGGGGACGATCCTCCTATTCGAGGATGGCAACGTCGGGGTGTACAAGGAGAGGAACCCGGCGAAGGAATATGACATCGTCTATATGCTGAGGAACACGGGGAACGTCTCTCCCCAGGGGATGCCGCTCTTTAACTACGAGGTGGAGCCGATCGGGCGCCTTTCGTCGGCGTGCTTCGAGCAGTTCGTGAAGACGGACCGGTGGGAGCGCGACATGCTGGTGTTCCACCTGCTGAAGTACAAGGACCACAGCCACATCCCCGAGATCGTGGCCGCGCCACCCACCCAGCCCCAGGCCGTGAACGACGAATCGTTTAGTTCCTGGGCGGTTCGCAAGCTGGAGGCGACCGAGATGCCGATCCTGACCACCGCGCCCGAGGAGGAGAAGCCGAAGCTCACGCGGGGTCGCAACATGACGATCGTCTTCGGCCCCAGCCAGAAGTGGGATGCGGTCTATTGGGGGAAGGACGAGCTGGGCCACGTGGTTGCCCACAGCACCCATGATCGCTGGTCGCTTCTGCATCTCGACCTCGACCGCTTCAAGGACTCCCTCACGTTCCACGGCATGGTGGACGCCCCGCTGCTCAAGAAGATGGAGAAGGACTTCGCCAGCGCGTGATCCCGCCCTCGCCGCATTTCGTCCATCGCCTCCGGGTTGCCTATCCGGACGTTGACAGAATGGGCTTCGTGCACCATGCGCGCTATGCCATCTATCTGGAGGCGGCGCGCATCGAGTTATTGCGCGCGACCGGAACGAGCTACCGCGAATGGGAGGACCGCGGCCTGTTTCTGCCAGTGACGCACCTGGGCATCGACTATGCGAAGCCGGGCCTCTACGACGATGATCTGGAAGTGCTCCTGTGGATAACGCAGATCACCCGGCTGCGGATGGGATTCCGCTACGAGGTGCGATGCGAGGCGAGGGGGCTGACGCTCGTCACGGGCGAATCGCGCCATGTGTTCATGAATAAGGAGGGCCGACCCACGCGGGTCGGCCCGGAGATACTGGATGCCCTTCGAGCGATCTCAGGCGGCGGCGAGACCGTCGAGCCGGGCGAGGATTGAGGGGCGCTGGAGCTTTTCGATCGCGCGGCGCTCGATGCGGCGGACGCCTTCCTGGCTGAGGCCGACCTTGCGGCTGGTCTTGCGCAGGCTGAGCGGGTTGCCGTCCTCGAGACCAAAGCGCAGATTCAGGATGTCCCGCTCGCGGTCGGATAGCAGGCCCAGCACCGAACGGACGGCGACGGCGTTCTGGGCCGTGCTGCACGCGATCCACGGGGCGGGGGCGTTGTCGGGAATCGTGTCGAGCAGGTTGCCGCCCTCCTCGTTGCGCTCCGCGTCGAGCGAGACGATGGCATCGCGGAACGGCATCATGGCGGTGATTTTGGCGGTGGGCATGTCAAGGAACAGGCCAATCTCCTCGTCGGTGGGCTCGCGGCCCTCGAAGCTGGAGAAATGGCGCATCGTCTCGGAGATGCGGCCCATGAGGCGGGCCTTGCGGATCGGCAGCCGGATCATCGAGCTGCCGTTGCGGACGGCGGCCTGAATTTCCTGGCGGATCCAGATGGCCGCATAGGTCGAGAATCGGAAACCCTTCCTCCAGTCGAACTTCCGGGTCACCGTCATCAGGCCGATATTGCCTTCCTGGATCAGGTCGGCCAGCGGCACGTTGCAGTCGCGAAACTGCATGGCAATCTTAACCACCAGACGCAAGTTGCAGCGGATCGCTTCCTCGCGGGCGGCCTCGTCGCCTTCTTCGATCTTCTGAAAAAGGGCGACCTCCTCCTCGCGCGTCAGGATGCGGTGGTTTGCAATTTCCTGCAGGTAGGACTGAATCCCATCTTCTTTGAGCAGGTGTCTCATCGTTCTCTCTCCCCAGAGATATCGTCTTGTGGGGGGCATCCGAGGAAAGGAAAGGCAAGGGTTGTACCGCGCTCCACGCCCGTTTTTGAGATCACACAAAGCCAATGGAATCAGCATTTTGGATCGGAGGTGGAGGAGGGTAGCCGCGGGTACTGTGCGGTTTCTCGCACATTCCGAGATGCAATCTCGTCTATTGTGCGGTAAACTTCACACTCTAGGGGCGGTGATCCAATCCCCTTGCTCCAACGACCCCGAAGGCGCTGGCTGTCAGGACGTTCAATCTGACGAGGAGTTTCTAGCGATGCCGAGGTTCAGAAATCGATGGGTCCGTGTCGTAGTGGGTTTCGCGTTGGCTTTCATGATTGCTGGATGTGCCGGGAAAGGCACCGCCGCTCCCGCGCTTCCCGCGGGCCCGCGTGAGGTCCGCGGCGTCTGGATCACCAACGTGGACAGCACCGTTCTTACCAGCCGCGAGCGTATTGCGGAGGCGATGGATTTCTTGGCCGCGATGAACATCAACGTGGTCTATCCCGTGGTTTGGAACAAGGCGCAGACGCTGTATCCGAGCGCGGTGATGAAGGAGCGCTTCGGAGTGGAGATCGATCCGATCTATGCGGGGCGCGATCCGCTGGCGGACATCATCGCGGAGGCGCATCGCCACGGCATCGAGGTCGTCCCCTGGTTCGAGTACGGGTTCGCCAGCTCCTACAACCTCGGCGGCGGGCCGCTCCTGAAAAAGGAGCCTGGGTGGGCCGCAGTGGACCCGGACGGCAATCTGGTGAAGAAGAATGACTTCGAGTGGATGAACGCCCTCGATCCCGAGGTTCAAGAATTCCTCGCTAGCCTGATCCTCGAAGTGGCGACGAACTACGACATCGATGGCATTCAAGGCGACGACCGGCTGCCGGCGATGCCTACGCTCGGAGGCTACGATGCCAAGACGGTGGCGCGGTATCGCGCCGAGTTTGGCAAGGACCCGCCGCGAGACATCAAGGACAAGCAGTGGGTGCAGTGGCGCGCCGACATCCTGACGGAGTTCCTGACCGACCTGCGCACGAAGGTAAAGGCCATCGACAAGAATATCGTGGTGTCGATGTCGCCGAGCTACTATGACTGGTCGCTGTACGAGTATCTTCAGGACTCCAAGACGTGGACAGATCGCGATCTGATCGATTCGATTCATCCGCAGGCTTACCGGTATGACTTCGAGAAGTATGCGAAGGTCATCGACGACATCGTTGCCAACCAGTTTACTGCGGAACAGTTGCCCCTCCTCTCCCCGGGCGTCCTGATCAAGTCGGGGAAGTATCGGATCACGTGGGAGTTTCTGGAGAAGTGCATCGCCTACAACCGCAGCAAGGGGATCATGGGCGAGGTGCATTTCTTCTACGAGGGGCTGCGGATGGACGGGAACGAGCTTGGCCTCGCGCTGGGCAGCGGCCCCTACCGCGAGCCCGCGACGCTTCCCTATCGGCAGAGCACATGGCGCCCGGGCGCGCTCTACTTCGAGCCCGAAGGCGGCGCGCGCGATTTGGCCGCCAGCGAATCGGCGACGTATCTCATCAAGGTTCCCAAGCCAGCGACCTACGATGTCTATGCGGAGATTCCCGCGCGCGAAGGAAAGTCGCGCAAGGCCGCCTATACGTTGACGAATGGGGCCACCCGGGCCGAGGCGGCGACCATCGACCAATCGGATAAGTTCTCCACCGGCTGGGTCAAGGTGGGCACCATGGAGTTTGGCGGCGGCAAGGGCGAGGAGGCAATCCTCCGCTCGCTCGACGAGGATGGTTCCCGCGTGGCGGTTGCCGGAAAGCTGATGCTGTTGCTGAATCGCAGACACTCGCCCAATGTGGCCTGGAATTGAGGGGGCAAACAACGTGAGACAGTTGTTCGCGCTGGTCGCCATTCTCATTTCGCTGACAGGATGCCAGACCATGTCGAAGACGCCGCGCGCCGAAGCTTCCGGCGACAATCGCCTTACGAATTCGCCGGACATGGTGGATCGGTTGATCTTCATCGAGTCCGCCGCGGACTGGCGTCGAGGCAAGCGCGAACGCGTCGCCGTCGAGGGGGCAAAGCTTGTTCTCGCTGACTCACGCAACCGCGCGTTTCCAAGGAGGGGGCGTTTCGACTCGCAGGAGATCGCCGCCGATTTTCCCTTCACGGAGGTCGTTCCCTCTTGGAACGCCGTGGCGACGCCTGATTCGGGGATGACGTTTCAGGTCCGCACGCGCGATGCGCGGAGCGGCGAGTGGTCGCCGTGGCTCTACATGGGCCAGTGGGGCCGGACGCCCCACTATCCCGGGCGCACTCTGGACTTCAAGCACGGCGAAGTGAACGTGGATTATCTGAAGTTGACGCGCCCCGCGAATGCTCTGCAAGTTAGGGCAGATCTTTATAGCTTCGATCTTTCTCAATCCACGACGCCGACGCTGACCCGCATGGCGATTGCCTATGCGGGCCGTGTGAAGAAGGCGTCGGATCGCAAGGAGTTGACGAAGCCCGTTGTGATCGAGGGCGATTGGGCGCGCAGCCTGGATATTCCGTATCTGGCTCAGGGGGACCTCAATCCCGCGATCAGCGGCTCCACGTGCTCGCCAAGTTCCATCACGATGAGCATGGCCTATTGGGGCGTGAATCGCCCGTTGGAGCAGAACGCGCTGGATATATACGATCGCGAGTATGGAATTTTCGGCAACTGGGCTCGGTCGGCAGCGCTGCCGGGCCAGCTTGGCCTCAGGAGCTACGTGCGCCGGTTCCGCAACTGGGACCAAGTGAAGGCGGAGATCGCGAAGGGGAATCCAATGTGCGCCTCGATCCGCTTCGGCAAGGGCGAGTTCCCCAGCAACGTCCTGAAATCGACCAACGGCCATCTGATCGTAATCCGCGGCTTCACCCCGTCTGGGGATGTGATCGTGAACGATCCCGCCAGCAGGGCCCGGGGGGACGGGATTGTCTATAAGGCCGACGAGTTGGCGCGCGCGTGGTTCGACAAGGGCGGCGTGGGCTATGTGATCGCGGGGCCGGAGGAGCCCGTGGCCAGTCGGCGCCGCGGAGGGTGACAGTGGAAGCCGCCGCTCCCCCGCCGAAGGAACGGCTGGAATCGCTCGACGCGTTTCGTGGCTTCACGATTCTCGGCATGGTGTTTGTCATCGCCATCGCCGCGGGCGGCTATCAATGGGAGCCCGGGCATCTACCCCAGAAGATGAGCTGGTTCGGCAGCCTCCCCGTTTCGACGTGGTTTCATGCCGAGGTTGGCTATGACCTGTGGGTGAGGGAGCAGGCGGCGCTCGGCGCGACGCCGGAGCAGATTGCCGCCATGCCCGCGGCGTCGCTCCGCAACATCGGCTGTACCCTCACCGACCTGATCGCGCCTTGGTTCGTGTTCATTGTGGGGGTCTGCATTCCCATCGGTCGCCAGCGCATGGGCGCGGAGTGGTGGCGGCACACGGGATTCCGGACGTTGATGCTGATCATCGCGGGCATGGTGTATATATCGCTGGTGATTCGCCAGATCACCTGGTGGTGGGGCGTGCTGCAGGCGATTGGCGTGGCCTACTTCTGCGGCGCGGTATTCTCGCGATTGCCCAGGGTGTGGCGCTGGCCCGCGGTTCTGGGAGTGGGGGGGTTGAACCTGCTCCTCACCGAGGTGTGGCCACCGTGGACAACGGCATTGAAGGACATCGCGGCGCCCTTTGGCACGCTGACGAATCCCAACGGCAACTGGTTCAAGCCGTGGATTGTCCACTGCCTGCCATGGCTTTCCATCAGCTATGGCGTGATGACTATGATCGGCGTGCAGGTGGGCGAAGCGGTGGCGACAAAGCAGCCTTCCGCGATCCTGCGCCGGTGCGTGGCCGTGGGCGGTATCTATGCGCTTCTTGGATACGCGATCCACCGGATTGGCTTCGCAACCGGGAACTGGTCGCTCTGCATGAACAAACCCGATGTCACCACATCCTATGCGTTTTTTGCCGGGGGTACGGGTGCCTTGGTGTTTCTGGCCTTCTACTGGATCATTGACGTCTATAAGTATAGACGCTGGGCGTGGCCGCTGGGCGTGTTCGGGATGAATCCGCTGCTGGCGTACTTCATGATGATCCTGATGCGGCGCGCGTTCGAGACGCTGGGCATCGCGGCCACGGGTGCCGACTGGAACAAGGTGGGTTTCTTCAACCCGGTGACCGGGGCAAACACCACAGTCTATCACTGGGCGCGGCTGCTGGGCGGTGGTGAACCCGCGCCGTGGGTGCTGGACTTCTTCCGCAAGAGCGGCTACCACGGCGTCATGTGGGGCCTGATGTGGACGGCGCTGCTGTGGTTGATCGTGCTATGGTTCAACAGGCGGCGGATCTACTGGAAGTTCTAGTCAGGCGCGCTCGTCGGCGCCGCGGCTCTGCTCGTCGGCGTGGTAGGAGCTCCGGACCATCGGCCCCGCCTCCACGTGGCGGAAGCCCATGGCAAGGCCATCTGCCTTGAGCTGGGCAAACTCGTCGGGATGGACGTAGCGAATAACCTCGTGGTGCCAGTCCGCGGGGCGCAGATACTGGCCCAGCGTGAGGATCTGGCAATCGATGGCGCGCAGGTCGCGCATCACGTCGCGGACCTCGTCGAGGTGCTCGCCAAGTCCGAGCATGAGGCCGCTCTTGGTGCGCAGGCCGGCCTCGCGCGCCCATGCGAGGACGTTGAGCGAGCGCCCGTAGGCAGCGGAGGGACGCACCTCGCGATAGAGACGCGGGACCGTCTCCAAATTGTGGTTCAGGATGTCCGGCCGCTCGTCGAAGATCGCCTTCAGCGCTTCGCGGTTTCCGAGCATGTCGGGAATCAGCAGCTCGATGCGGCACTTGGGCGCCATGATGTGAATCTGGCGAAGGACCTCCACAAAGATCGCCGCGCCGCCGTCGGTCAGCTCGTCGCGGTTGACCGACGTGATGACGGCGTGATCGAGGCCCATCGTGCGGACTGATTCCGCCACGCGACGCGGCTCATCCAAATCGAGCTCCGTCGGACGCCCGGTCTTGACGGCGCAAAAGGTGCAGGCACGCGTGCAGGTGTCCCCGAGAATCATGAAAGTGGCGGTTCCGCGGGACCAACACTCACCCAAGTTTGGGCAACGGGCCTCCTCGCAGACGGTGTGCAGCTTCGCGTCGCTGACCAGCGCCTTGACTCTGGCGTATTCGGCGCCCGAGGGAATCTTTCCGCGAATCCACTCGGGGAGGCGGCGTCCGCGCTCGGCGAGGGTCTCGGGGGTCTCCGATCCGGGGGGAAGCGGGTTCCCGAGGCGGTCGGTGCGCTGGGCGATTTCCGGCGATGCGGACATGGGCGGCGGTTTCTCCTGGAAAGGGTGGCCAAAAATGCGGCGGCGAGCCTCTGGAGGGAGGCTCGCCGCAAGGG